>CAIYHO010000027.1 GCA_903925955.1 uncultured Chloroflexota bacterium | reverse complement strand
TCGGAACACGCTGAGGATCACACCGGTGGCCCCTGACTGTCCGGCTCAGCCGGCGCCAGGAGCCTCGCTCAAATCACACCACTCGGGGGGACACGCCTAGCGTCCGCGCGCCGAATCGGCGTTTGGGCGTGCGGGCCGAGCACAGGGGGTTGCCCCCTGAGTCTGTGGTGGGTCAGCAGAGGGCGGGGCGCCTCGTGCGTTGCGCCGGAGCCCCGGCCGCCCGGCCCGTCCCGGCCCTAGAGGTCCGCGACGCTGATGATCCCGCGCCGGATGGCGAACTTGAGCAGCTCGGTTCGGTCGTGGAAGCCCAGCTTCTCCATGATGTTGGCCCGGTAGTTGTGGACCGTCTGCTCGGAGAGGTGGAACACCTTCGCGATCTCGCGGTTGGTGTGTCCCACGGCGGCAAGCAGCAGGACCTCCTTCTCGCGCTCGGACAGCGATGTGTAGGTGTCTTGGATTGGCGCGTCCGGCCCGCGGAGCACGTAGGTGTTCACCATGCGGGTGACGATGGACGGCGAAACGTAGGTCTGGCCCCGGTTCACCGAGCGGAGCGCGGACACCAGGTCTGATGGTTCGGCCTCGCGGGTGAGGAACCCGTCGGCGCCTGCCTTGAGCGCCATGGTGAACTGCTCGGCGCCGTTGCCGCTGCGGCACTCTAGCGCGACGATCCGCGTGTTGGGCGCGGTGTTGCGGATGCGCTCGATGGCCTCAAACCATGACGCACCGGGCGCGGAGAGCGGCAGGCACTCAGCCACAACAACGTCCGGGGGCGCGGACGTGAGGGCCTCAGACAATCCGTCAAGCGACGGCGCAACAACGCTGACCTTCATGTCCAGCTCGGCGTCGATGATGGAGCGGAAGCCGGCAACCAGCATCGGGAAGTCAAAGATCGCCAGCATCACCGCGATCCTGTCGCCGCCCGGCCCTGTGCCGCTTGCCCTCAACCGAGTCCTCCGCTGGCGGCGATGCGCAGGCAGGGCTGCGCAGGGGACCGCAGCGTCACTTTCACCCGAAGACGCCCGGCTGGGTATGGGCCATCAGTCGCGTTGCGCACTGCGCCTAGCCCGCCCGAACCGGGACCGCCCGGCCCGACCGGCACAGACGGGGCGTCCAACCGATACACCCGGTCCGGACGCTCCACCCGCTCATCCAGACTGTGCTTTCGCCGCGCGCTACCGGTCGGCGAGCGGGGTCAGCGAGCGCTTGGGCTGGCCCGTGTACAGCTGGCGGGGCCGGCCGATGCGCGCCTGCGGGTCGTGCATCATCTCGCGCCACTGCGCGATCCAGCCCGGCAGCCGTCCGATGGCGAACAGCACGGTGAACATCTGGGCGGGGAAGCCCAGGGCCCGGTAGATCAGGCCGCTGTAGAAGTCCACATTGGGATAGAGCTTGTGGTCCACGAAGTACGGGTCCGACAGCGCCACCTGCTCCAGCTCTACCGCGATGCGCAGCAGCTGGTCGTCCTGACCCATCCGCGCCAGGAGCGGCTCCGCGGCAGCCTTGATGATCTTGGCGCGCGGGTCGTAGTTCTTGTACACGCGATGGCCAAAGCCCATCAGCCGGAATGGGTCGTTCTTGTCCTTCGCGCGGGCCACCGCCTTGGCGACATCGCCGCCATCGGCCGCGATGCCCTCAAGCATCTCGAGGACCTCCTGGTTGGCGCCGCCGTGGAGCGGACCCCAGAGCGCCGCGATCCCGGCCGAGATGGAGGCATACAGGTTTGCGTGGCTGGAGCCCACCATCCGAACCGTGGAGGTGGAGCAGTTCTGCTCGTGGTCAGCGTGGAGGATCAGCAGGACGCGCAGGGCCTCAACCGCTTCGGGGTCGTTCACCCATGGCTCGGATGGCACCGCAAACATCATCCGCAGGAAGTTGGCCTCGTAGCCCAGCGAGTTGTCGGGGTACATGAACGGCTGGCCCATCGACTTCTTGTAGGCGGCCGCGGCGATTGTGGGGAGCTTGGCGATCAGGCGCGCCGTGGACAGCTTGACGTCCTCCTCGTCGAGGACGTTGCCGCCGCCGCGATAGAACGTGGACAGCGCGCTCACGGCCGAGCCCAGGATGGCCATTGGGTGGGCGTCCATGGGGAAGCCGTCAAAGAAGTGGCGGAACTCCTCGCGGATCAGCGTGTGGCGCTTGATCTCCGCGGTCCAGCCGTCCAGCTCGTCGGCCGTGGGCAGCTCGCCGTTGATGAGCAGATAGGCGGTCTCAAGAAAGGTGGTCTTCTCGGCCAGCTCCTCGATGGGGTAGCCGCGGTACCGCAGGATCCCGTTGTCGCCGTCGAGATACGTGACGGCGCTTCGTGTGGGCGCGGTGTTGGCGTACCCGTAGTCAAGCGTGACGAGGTTCAGCTCCTTGAGCAGCGGCGCGATGTTGATGGCCGATTGCCCATCGACCGCCCGCTCGATCGGCAGGACCAACTCCCGGTCCCCGATGACCAGGCGAGCTTCCGTCGCCCCGGCGGCCCCGGCCGCCTGTTCCGTCGTTGTCATCAATTCCTCGTGCTTGTTGGGCGGACCGCGGTGCAGACCACGTCGTGGCCGACCGTTGCTGCTGCTATCGAACCACGAGAGCGGACATGCCGCTCCGGGTTCTTGCATGTTGGGGTACGGTCGCCCCTGTAATGGCTCTTCCACAAGGGCCATTGGCACGGGTCAAACGGGGCACAAATCCATGCCGACTGGCGGGTGGCGCCGACGTGCGCACCCATCGGGGGTTGGCGCCCGTGCGCAGCGGGATAGCCCGGGTGCGCGCCGGGGTAGCCCGGGTGCGCGGCGGGGTAGCCGTCCGGCGCCTCGTATCCGACAATGGGGGCCATGGACCAGACGCTGCTCCGGGTGCCCAGACGATGATCGTTCGCAGCTGCCACTCGTGCGGCGACCGACTCGAATCCGCCTCCACGACGGTGTGCCCACGCTGCGGGACCCGCGTCGAGGCCGCCTGGGGCGCGGAAGCCGGTGCCGGCGCGGTTGCCCCGTTCCGCCTCCCCGGAGATGACGGCACCATTGAGGCATCCCTGCGCGAAGAGATGATTCGTCGCGACGCGGACTGGAAGTCCCGCGAGGAAGAGCGTGCCGCGGCAGTCGCAGGCCGCGTGGAGCCCGTGATGCGGGTGCTTGCGGAGGCGCGGGCCGGGGTGCGTCCCGTGGCCATCCAGTTGGATCGCGGCGGCGCTGGTACCGGTGTCGCGGGCGTGTCCGTGCACGTCGATGACCGGAGCGCAGGACATGTCGATGCGCGCGTCGCGATCGCCCTGCGGCGAATGCACCCGGAGACGTGGGAGACGGTTGGCCCCACGATGGCCGACCTGCGTCGGGACGGCGTCCTGCGCAACCTTGGCTGGTCCATCGAACTGGGCGTGCTTGCCAGCCGCTCGTTTGCGCTGGATCCGGACAGCCGTTCGGATGTCGGGGACCTTGTGGACGCGCTCCAGCGTGCGCTCGACGTGGCAGAGGTGCCCCTCGCGTCCGTCTGGCAGTTGTCCGTCGCCGAACCTGAGGCCGCAGCGACCAGCTTGGCGCTGGACGAGGCGTGGATGGAGGATGCGTCGGCTGAGCAGTTTCGCCAGCGTCTGACATCGCTTGCCAGGCTTCGCGGCGGTCGCATCGCTGTCCGGCTTGCGCGCAACGACCATCTTGTCCTCGAGGTGACTGTGCGTCGCCAGAGTGACGCCATGCACGTTGTCGCCAAGGTCGCCGCGGGCGGGGGCAACACGGGTGGCCACTGGAAACGGGAGTGGACGCAGGCGGAGACGCTGCCCGGTGCCCCCGCTATCTTCGCGGACCTGCTGGCCGTGCTTGCGGAGCGCCTCCCCGAGGAGCGCAGCCCCGTCGCGATACGCCTTGAGGAACGGCCTGCCGAATTCGCGTGGCAAAAGGCCAAGGACACGGGCTGGCTGATCGGGTGGGTTGTGGGCCTGCTCGTGGTGGCTGTGCCGTGGGCGCTGCTGGCTGACGTGCTGCACGCGGACGTCCCAGGCGCCCTCGCCCGGATCGTCCCGGGGGTCAACGCCCGGCTGGCCGCCGCGCTCATCGTGGTGCCCGCGCTCTCCTCGATGGCGTTTGTCTTCCTGACAAGTGATGTGGCCGCGAGGCTCGCCGACCGCCGCTCGATGCGGTACGCGTCCGGCGTCTGGATGATCCGCATCGCCGCCGCCATCGGCAGTGCGGTCTACTGCGTGGCGCTCGTGCTGGCCGGCGATCTGGTGCTGCCGGTGGCCGTCGCGCCTGCCATCCTGCTGGTCGTGGTTGGGGTTGTCCGCCTCTTCCTGCGCTAGCCGCCGTTCGCTCGCCCTGCCCGTCAGTTCCCAGATTCGAACATCCGTGCGATGATCGGGACGTCGTTTCCTGTACGTGGCTCCGTGTGGTCGACCCACAATTTGTGCGGACCGTGCGTTTTCGCTCCCCGATGGGAGCCACCGGAGGTCAATGTGACCACAGGCATCGTTAAGAAGGTCGTCTCCGAGCGCGGCTTCGGCTTCATCACGGCCGAAGATGAGAAGGAATACTTCTTCCATCGCGACGGGCTCGACTCCAGCCTCAACTTTGACCGCCTCAAGGGCGGCGAGAAGGTGGAATTCGACGTCGAGGCCGGCCCCAAGGGCCCGCGCGCCACGAAGGTCCACGCCGCCGCGTAAGGCGGATCCGGGCTGTCCGGCCTCGGCCGGGGCACAGCCCAACAGATGAGTGCGGGAGTCGCGGCCTCTAGGCCCCGGCTCCCGTTCCACGTTTGGCGACCCCTGCCGCCTGCCGCCACGGCATGACAGATGGCCCATCTCTGAGCCGTCGGAATTGCCCTATCGGCCTGACGCGCACTCGGCGACCGTGATCCCCTGCGGTTCACCACGCCCGAGGATCGCCATGAGCCATGTCGTGTCGCGAAGCGCCTACGAGCAGTTGAGCGATCGTCTCAACCGGTTCCCTCAGGGAGCCCCGCCGTCTGACTTGCTCTACAAGATCCTCGGCATGCTCTTCACGGAGCGCGAGGCGGGTCTGGTGGCCCAGTTGCCCATCCGTGCAGTGACTGCCCGCAGGGCTGCCGCGATCTGGGGGATGCCCGAGGCCGAGGCGCGCACCGTCCTTGACGGGCTGGCGGCGAGGGCGATCCTCCTAGACGTCGAAGGCCCGGGCGGCACCGTCTATACGCTCCCGCCGCCGATGGCCGGGTTCTTCGAGTTCTCGATGATGCGCATCCGGGACGACATCGACCAGAAGGTCCTGAGCGAGCTGTTCTGGCAGTACATCACCGTCGAGGACGACTTCATCCTGGCGCTGTTCACCAACGGCGAGACACAGCTTGGCCGGGTGTTCATCAATGAGCCGGCGTTGGCTGCAGCACGCGAGGCACGTCTGGCTGCCGCCCCGGTCGCCACGCGTGACGACGTGCTCAACGTGCTGGACTACGAGCGCGCCAGCGAGGTGATCGGCACGGCTCAGCACATGGGCGTGGGCGTCTGCTATTGCCGGCACAAGGCCGAACACGTGGGCCGCGCCTGTGCTGCGCCAAAGGACATCTGCATGACCTTTGGGCTGACCGCGGACTCACTGATCCGCCATGGGTACGCTCGGCGGGTGGACAAGGCCGAAGGGATGGACCTGCTGGCCGAGGCCTATTCGAACCGCCTGGTGCAGTTTGGCGAGAACGTCCAGCGCGACGTGGCGTTCATCTGCAACTGCTGCGGCTGCTGTTGTGAGGCGATGATCGCCCAGCGGCGGTTTGGCCGGCTCAACCCCGTGCACACCACCAACTTCCTGCCTGTGGTGGACGCCGAGCGCTGCAACGGGTGCGCCAAGTGCGTGGACGTCTGCCCTGTTGAGGCGATGTCGGTGGTGTCAGCCAGCGACCCGCACAAGCCGCGCAAGCGCCGCGCCGAGGTGGACGCGACCGCCTGTCTGGGGTGCGGCGTCTGCACGCGGGTGTGCACGGTAGATGGCCTCACCATGGAGGCCCGCGGTGCACGCGTGATTACGCCTGTGGACACGCTGCATCGGACGGTGATGATGGCGATTGAGCGCGGAAACCTTGCGGACTGCATCTTCGACAACCGCCAACTGGTGAGCCATCGCGTGATGGCGGCTGTGCTGGGCGTGATCCTGCGGCTGCCGCCCACGCACCAGGTGCTTGCCACGCAGCAGTTCCGGTCGCGGTACCTGGCGCGGATCCTGGAGCACGTGCGGGTCTAGGGCCCCGCACAGCCGGCGCGCAGCCGCTCGCCCCCCCCCGGCCGTTCACCCGCGGCCGTTCACCTGCGGCCCCGTGCCGAGCGCCGAGCGCCCGCGGCCGTTCACCTGCAGCCCCGGGCCCCCGCCCGACGCCTTGGCCCCCGGCCGTTCACCCGGGCCCCCGCCCGACGCCTTGGCCCCCGGCCGTTCACCCGGGCCCCCGCCCGACGCCTTGGCCCCCGGCCGTTCACCCG
>CAIYHO010000026.1 GCA_903925955.1 uncultured Chloroflexota bacterium | reverse complement strand
GTGCGCGACGCGGTTGACGAACTCATCCCGGACGCCCGGTTTGGGTCCGCCGCGGTGGTTGGCGCCTACTGGACCACAACCAACGCCGTGGAGATTGACCTTGTTGGCGCAGACCGCCGTGATCCGCCCGCCAAGCAGATTGCCTTCATTGGGTCCATCAAGTGGCGGAAGACCACGCCCGTGACCATGGCGGACTACAACGAGCTCGCGGCAGGCGGGGCGAGGGTTCCGGGAGTGGGCCCGAAGACCATCAAGGTGGCGGTGTCACGTCAGGGCGCTGACGCGGACGCGCTTGCTGCGTTTGACGTCGTCCTTGACGCGGACGACATCCTGACGGCGTGGCCGGCAGGTTAACGAGGCGCCGCGCAGCTCAGTCCAGCGGGCGCGCCTGCGTTGGCGGCGTTGTGGTGAACAGGGCCCGCGGCGGCGCGGCAGGCTCCGGCGCAAAGAGCCCCAGCGACGGTGACGGCGTGGACGCGTGCGTCGCGGCCGAGCCCCGCAACGCGGCACCCCGACGGACAGACCCCTGCGAGGCTCCGCCCAACACCTCGCCCAGACGCTCCAGCGAGTCAAGCGTGCCCGCCGGCAGGAAATCGTCAATGAAGGGATACGCCGCCTTCATCCCCGCAGCCAGCGGCTGATACCCGGGCGTCGAAGCCAGCGGGTTCAGCCAGACAAGGCGATGGCAGTTGCGGCGCAGTCGGGCGGTTTCGGCTGCCACAAGGGCGGGATCGCCGCGGTCCCAGCCATCGGACACCACAATCACAATCCCCGACGTCCGCAGCGTCCGGCGCGCCCACTGGTGGTTGAACTGGCGGAAGGACTCCCCTATCCGCGTGCCGCCCGCCCAGTCATTCACAGACTCCGCAACGCGCGCGAGCGCGCGATCCCTATCTCGATCCTTCATCAGCCGCGTCACCCGGGTGAGCCGCGTGCCAAACACAAAGGACTCCGTGCGGACCTGGTTCTCGCGGGCCAGCGCCTGGACAAAGCGCAGCAGCAGGCGCGAGTGGCGCTCCATGGAGCCGCTGATATCGCACAGCACCACCAGCTGGCGGGGCTCCTTGATGGGCCGGCGCCAGACCCAGTTGATCAGCTCGCCCGTGGCCAGGTTCTGGCGAAACATCGCCCGGGGCGCCAGGCGGCGGCCGTGCGGGTGCAGCTCCTGACGGCGCGTCCTGCGGCGCTCAAGCTTTGGCCGAAGCAGGTCCACAAACCGCTCCGCGTCGCGCAGCTCCGATGCCGTCATCCGGTCAAAGTCCCGGTGGCGCATCGTCTCGCCCTTGGAGTAGGCGTCTGGGGGAACGTCGTCGGCGTCAATCTCGGAGCCTTCGGCCGAGTCATCGGCTGCCTGCGAGGCCAGCCGCGCAAGCTCCGCCAGTGTCTCCATCCCGGCATCGCCACCCTCTTCGGCCGGGGCGGCCTGCCCTGCGCCGTCGTCATCGTCTTGCGCCACACCTTCCGGCGCATCCGGCATCCCCTCGGGCAGCTTGCGCCCGCGCCGACGCCAGAAGGAGTTGAAGACCCGGTCATACACCTCGCGGTCGTCCCGGCGGCGGACAAACACCGCGGCCCCCGCGTCGCGCAGCAGATCGCGCTGGCCCAGGTCAATCAGACCCATGGCGCGCGCAAAATCGATGGCGGCGCCCAGATCCACCACCAGCCCGGCCCGCCGAAGGGCGCGCCCAAAGCCCACGGCCTCGGCCAGGAGGCGCCGGCCGTCAATCAGCTCACCCGTGGGCGAGCGCAGGATGGGCGGGTGCAGGACCGGGGCGTTCAACCTCAGGTATCCGACTTCGGCCTGGAGCGTGGAACCTTGGGTTGCCCGATGGTGACGACCGCATGCCGCTTCGCCGTCGCGAACGCGGCGACAACCTCCGGGATCAGCGGGATGATCTGTTCGATAACCAGGCGCGGCGGGCGCACCAGGATGATCGCGAGGCCAAACTTCTTGAGGTTCTGCTGGTGGCCGAGGTTGGTGTCACCTGTCACGAGGATGTCCGCAGACCCCGAGATGGCCGCGAGCAACACACCGTTGTGCTTCCCCTTGAGGCCGAGATCTTCGACGTGGTTGACCGTGTGGCCGCCGGCGCGGAACTGCGGCGTCAGAGATGCCGGGGTGTCCTCATCGATGACGACCCGCATCACTACGTCGACTTCTCGAGGAGAGCCTCGACCTCCTCGATCGCGGCGATGGCCTGCTCACGCGACACCGAGGGGTATTGCTTGACGAAGTCCTCAACCCGCTGGCCGTCCGCCAGGTAGTCGAACAGGATCTTCACGGCGATGCGCGTTCCCGTGAATACGGGCGCGCCGCTATGCAAACCGGGATGACGTGTAATGGGGTGCTTCGTCGCGGTTGGCATGGCTGAACCTCCACAATTAGCCTACGCGGAATGCCGACTCGGGTCCACAGTCGGCCTGGTAGCCTCGCGCCCGGTCCGCGCTGGCGTGCACGTTTCAGCCGCCAGAGGGGTGGAACGGCCGAGGCGCGAGCGCGCAGACCGACGGGCGGCGTGCCGCTTAACAGCGCCCTCCGGAACGATCGCCGTGCTCGACGCTCGCCGACCCGGGGACGGATTGTTGCCAGCAATGGGCGCAACATGTTGCTCACCGCAACATGAGCGACATCTTGTTGCCTCTATCTGGCACAGATTGTTGACCGTGCCCTGTTTTAGGCGCAACATGTTGCCGAAAGCGCGGCCACCCAGGCCGCACGTCAAGGCTCGGGGGCGACGCTCATCACCACACCAGCCGAACACGGACCTGAGATCGTCATCGCAACGGCGGGCAACCGCGCGTGGCTCAGCCGGCAGACAACCGCGGGCCTGATGCGCCGGCTGGCCCGTGGCATCTACACGCGCTCCTTCGACGAACCAGAGCGGATCGTCCGGCGCAACCTGTGGCCTATCGTGGCGCACCTGATGCCCGGGGCCGTGATCACCGACCGGTGCGGCCGAACGCACCAGCCATCGGACGGTGTCCTGACGGTCGTGCACGGCCGCGCCCGCCCCGTCAAGCTGCCCGGGCTCGTGATCGAGCCGCGTTCCGGGCCGGGGCCAATGCCGGGCGACGTCCCGCTGCCCTTCGCACTGTGGGGCGCCTCGGACGCGCGGGCAATCCTGGAGAACCTCGGCGGCTCCGGCCCGCGGTTTATGGACAAGGACGGGGTTGAAGCCTGGATTGTCGACATCGCCAGCCGCGGGAACGGCGCCGAGCGGCTGAACGCCATCCGCGACGCCGCCCGGGGTCTCGCCCCGGCGCTGCGGCGTCAGGCGGCCTTCGCGCGCATGAACTCCGTCATCTCGGCGGCCCTGACCACGGCACCTGCGCCCGAAGGCGCATCGACCGCCCTCGTTGCATTCGCCGCCGGCGCGCCGTACGACCGGCTGCGCGTCGAGCGGTTCCGGTCGCTGGCGGCTGTCCTGGTCAACCTCGCCCCGCAGCCGCTCCCGGCGCTGCCGGCGGACAGCGGGCGGCGGGTCCTTCTCCCGTTCTACGAGGCGTACTTCAGCAACTACATCGAGGGCACAGAGTTCACGCTCGACGAGGCGGCGGGGATCGTGTTCGACGAGCGCGTGCCCGCGAACCGGCCGAAGGACGCCCACGACATCCTCGGCACCTATCACCTGGTCGCCGACCTGGCGGAGATGCGGGTGACCCCGAAGAGCGCCGACGACCTTGTCGCGCTGCTGCGCGACCGGCATGGGAGGATGCTCGAGGCACGCCGCGAGGCGCTGCCCGGACGCTGGAAGGAGCTCGCCAACCACGCGGGATCCTCCCACTTCGTGGATCCCAATCTCGTCGAGACGACGCTCCGGGCCGGGTTCGCGGAGGGGGAGCGCCTCCTCGACCCGTTCGCGCGCGCGCTGTTCCTGATGTTCCTGGTCTCCGAGGTCCACCCGTTCGCGGACGGCAACGGCCGGATGGCGCGGATCATGATGAACGCGGAGTTCGAGACGGCGCGCCAGGTGCGGGCCATCGTCCCAACCGTCTACCGCCTCAACTACCTCGCCGCCCTCAAGGGTGCGACGCACAACGGCGTGTTCGAGTCCTACATCTCCACTATGGACTTCGCGCGGCACTGGACTGCGCGCATCGACTTCTCGTCCCGCGAGGCGGCCGAGCGCGACCTCTCGGTGACGAACGCGCTGCGCGATCCCAACGAGGCGGAGTCATACGGCGTCCGCCTCAGGATGCCGCCCGCGTCAACCACGACATCCTGACCCGGCTGCGCCTGCGGAAGCCTACGGCCGGACAGCGAGTTGGAGCATGCCCGCGAACAGGCGCACGGTGAGCGCGTGATCGCCGGCCATTGAGGAGTGCGCGGCCTGGGCGTACATCAGGTCTGCCGGACGCGGCTTGATAGTGACGAAGGCGGGCAGGCCGTAGCGAAGCGCCACGAAGTTCGCCCAGCAGCGCGCCGTCCGGCCGTTGCCGTTTGCAAAGGGGTGGATGCGGACCCACTCGCCGTGCGCGAGGGCGGCGAACTCGATCACCGCCGCGAGCTCTGGCCCAGAGGCGGGCGGGCTGCCCGGCGCGATCGCGCCGTCGAGACGCGCGGACACCGTGCGCACGGCCTGCTCGAAGGCGGCGAGCTGGGCGGGCACGTTGGAGCTGCCCACCGCGGACCTGCTCCCAACCTTCACGTTGTAGCCGATCAGGTGGGGAAATCGCGGATCGGAGTTCCGGAACTCGCCGGCGTAGTACGGCACGGGCAGCGGCACGCCACGGTAGATGGAGCGGTGCCACTCCTGGGCCAGCGCGAGCGAAGGGTTGGCCCGCCCCCGCGCCTGTGCCAGAAGGTCCTGCCCGAGGGCGCGGACGTTTGTCCCGATCGTCGCCAGCGAGCCTGGCGCATCGTCGTCCCAGGGGATGGGCATCAGGGCGTCAGCGGACAGCCCCGAAGGCGCGAGCCACACCGAACTCGTCCTCGGCGGGCGCAACCATCCGCGCGCTGATTGGGTCGGGCTGCGCCTCGGCCAGCGCCCATGCATCAAGGGAGCGCTCGATGTCCGCCTGCGTGAAGCCGCGCAGCCGACGGAGCGTCTCCTCCAGCTCGCCCGCAAGCCCCAGCGACATGACGGCCAGCTCGCGCTCGATCATGTCCTCAGCCAGCCGGTTCATGGACGTGCCCAGCTGGTTGGCGAGCAGCCGGAGGTGTTCGCGCGTTTCGGGGTTGCGCAAGCGCAGCGGGAATGTGGTGCTCATGCGCTGAGCATAGCAGAGTGACATCAGATGGCCGTTATGATGTCACGTGGTTCTCGCGCGATCAAGCCAGGATCCTAGATGACGGCGGCCGCGGGCTTCGCCTTCGGGCGAACGACGGCTGACGCTGCAGGCCGGGCGGCGCGCCGCTCAACAGCGCCCTCCGGAACGATCACCGTGCTCGACGCTGGCTTCGAGGCTCCGGTGGCGCCGATCACGAAGACGATGTCGAGAGCGATGCCGAGACGAGTGAGCGTCTCAAGGGCGACTGGATGACGGCCACTCTCCAGACGCGAGATTGCGCTGCCGGTGGTGCCGATGCGGGCAGCGAGTTCGGTCTGCGTGATGCCCTGCGCGCTGCGCGCGAGGATGACTGCGCTCGCAATAGCGCGGTACGGCGCCAGGCGATCATGCTCCGCTCGATACCCAGGATTGGTGTCGTAGCGGCGCTTGGCGGCCGATTCCGATGTGCTGCCGAGCGGGCTGACGGGCTGATTGGTTGAGGTCATGGTGGTCTCCTCCCGTGCCGGAATGTTAGCGCGCCTGCTAAGTCTGGTCGCGGAATCCACGATAGTCGCGCCCCTTCAGGGCCGATGAATAGGGATCGCCGAGCGTCGGGTCCTTGTCATCCAATCGATTGAGCAAGTTGATGTACCAGTCGGCCGAGACCTGGCAGCAGGCGTTGAGCGAGTCGATTGTGTTATTGACGGGTTCGATGCCTTTGGAATCGCGGTAGTAGATCACTTGGTAGGCCATGTTCCCTCGCGTCAAGCCCTCGCCTTGCCAGCCGCCCGCGACCCATGGAGCCACCCGTCATGGCGAGCTGTTGGCGCAGTCTACGAACGCCCAATCACCCGGCGCTTACGTGGCCATGACGGTTCGCGCACGTGCACGACCCCTCGATGGCGCCGCGCGCCCAGGCGCCCACGCGTGCTCGCCCACGCGCCCACGCGCGCTTCACCCTTCCGGCGGGTGAACGGTTCCGTCACGGAACGATCCACCCCTCTGGTGCACGGTTTGATACGCAGGAGCCCCTCGCCGCGCAACGTTCCGTGCGTGGGACGGGTGAAACGTCGCAGCGCGGAACCGTTCACCCTCCCGACGGCTGAACGTAGCGGCCCGCCCCAGCCGGCCGAGCCGGCCGCTGAACCGGCGAGCGCACGACCGCCCACGCGGGTCAAGTCCCAGTGCGTGGTGTAACAGCGCGTCGTCCTCGCGCCGGATCGATCAGCTCGCCAGCATCAGCGCCGGGCCCACCTCCCTCAGGTCGATGACGGCGTCGATGAGCCCCATCGACTCGGGCCGGAAGTAGCAGCGGCCGTCCTGCCACTCGTCGTCCTGCTCGGCGAGGACCATGCCGACGAGGCGGACGACCGAGGCCCGGTTGGGGAAGATCCCGACGACCGCGGTCCGGCGCTTGATCTCCTTGTTGAGCCGCTCCTGGGGATTGGTCGAGCGGATCCGGCTGCGGTGGAGCTCGGGGAACGTGAAGTGCGCCAGGAGGTCGGGCTCGGCGTCGGCGAGCAGCCGGGCGACGGCCGGCATGCGCGGCTCGAGCGTGGCGATGACCCGGGAGCACTCGGCGCGGGCCGACGCCTCGTCGGGCTGCTCGAGCACGGCCCGGATGGCCGAGGCGACCATGCTCCGCGCCGAGCGGGAGACGAGGTCCTGCGCGTTGCGGGTGAAGTGGACCCGGCAGCGCTGCCAGCCCGAGCCCAGGAGCTGCTCGCGGACGGCCTTGACGAGGCCCGCGTGGTCGTCGCTGATGACGAGGCGGACGCCCCTGAGGCCGCGCTCGACGAGGGAGCGGATGAACGCCGGCCAGGCGCTGCCCTCGTCGTTGCCCGGGCTGAGCTCGAGGCCCAGGATCCGCCGCTCGCCCGAGCCGGCGACGCCGGTCGCGACCAGGGCCGCCATCGACACCACACGCCCCTGCTCGCGGACCTTGAGGTACGTCGCGTCGAGCCAGACATAGGGGTACGCCTCGCCGGCGAGCGAGCGGCCCCGGAAGGCCGCGACCTCGGCGTCGAGCCCTGCGCAGATCCGGCTCACCTCGCTGCGGCTGATCCCCTCGAGCCCCAGCGCGCGGACGAGGTCGTCGACGCGGCGCGTGCTGACGCCCAGCACGTACGCCTCCTGGACGACCGCGAGCAGGGCGCGCTCCGCTCGCCGGCGCGGCTCGAGCAGGGACGGGAAGTAGGAGCCGTCGCGGACCTTGGGGATCGCGAGGCCGATGGTGCCCACCCGGGTGTCCCAGCGGCGGTCGCGGTACCCGTTGCGCGACGTCAGCCGGCGGTCCGGGTCGCGCTCGCCCTTGGGCAGTCCCGTGAGCTCGCTGACCTCCGCCTCCATCACCGCCTGGGCGAGCACCCGCACGCCCTCGCGCAGGAAGTCCGGGTCGCCGTCCGCGGTCGCCTTGCGCAGCATCTCGAGCAGCGCCATCCTGTCCTCGGCCATCGTGGTGTCCTTTCGTGTCGTCGGTTCCTAGCCAGACGACGCGAGGATGACGTGATGGCCGCTCTCGTTCACGGCCCCTCCGCTGTTACACCAACTCTAGGGACACGACCGTCGGCTGCCGCAAGGCCGTAGCCGCGCCGTTCGCCTGTGGCCAAACATGGTGTGCATCCGGCGGGGCGTCTGGGGCGCGCGGGAGGACACGCGCGGGAGGAGGGCGCGCGGGAGGACTCGCGCGGGAGGACGCGCGCGGGCGGCTCCCGGCTAGCTCGCGGCGCGGGACCGCC
>CAIYHO010000025.1 GCA_903925955.1 uncultured Chloroflexota bacterium | reverse complement strand
GATCTGCGCACATGGGGTCTGGGCAAACACCGCACAGTTGACGACTACACCTATGGCGGCGGTGCGGGCCTGGTCATGCGACCGGAGCCCGTGGCGGCCGCCTTGGCCCAGCTGCGCCGTCCGGACTCGATTGTCATCCTGCTTGACCCAGCCGGCCGCGTCTTTCGCCAGGCCGTCGCCCATGAACTCGCTGGCGCGTCGCACCTCGTCTTCCTCTGCCCGCGCTACGAGGGCGTGGACGAGCGGATCCGCTCCATGGTGGACATGGAGCTCTCCATCGGCGACTACGTCCTCACAGGCGGGGAACTGGGCGCGCTGGTGATCATCGACGCGGTCCTGCGCCTCCTGCCCGGTGCCATCGACGAGGCGTCCACCCAGGAGGAATCGTTTGCCGCGGGGCTCCTGGAGTACCCGCAGTACACGCGCCCAGCCACGTTCGAGGGCGTCACCGTGCCGCCGGTGCTGGTTTCGGGGCATCACGAGCAGGTGCGCAAGTGGCGGGTTCGGGAGTCGCTGCGCCGGACGCTCCAGCGGCGGCCGGACCTGCTTGAGGGCCGCGTCCTGACCAAGGAAGAGGCCAAGCTGCTGGCCGAAGTCCGCGCTGATGCCCGCACCGAGGCTGCTGGCGGAGAAGCCCCGGCGAGCGGGGAGACCCAGCCGGGCTGACACGTGCGGCGGCGCGTGCTATCCTCCGCCGTCGGCCGCACCCAATCTGTGGCTTGACGCCTCATAACCTGAGTCACCCGCAGCCGCAGACTTCTGCCGCGGCTGCTGACGCACCGACAAGGATCGCTCACCGTGAACGTGCTTAACGAGATCGTCGCCGACCAGCTCCGCACCGACCTGCCGGTGATCACCCCGGGCGACACCGTCAAGGTCAGCGCCAAGGTCATCGAGGGCACCCGCGAGCGCGTCCAGGTCTTTGAAGGCCTGGTGCTCAAGATGCGCAATGCCGGCGTGGCATCGTCCATCACCGTTCGCCGCATCGCGTCCGGCGTGGGCGTTGAGCGCACGTTCAAGGTCAACAGCCCTCGCATCGAGAAGATCGAGGTTGTCCGCCACGGCCAGGTCCGTCGCGCCAAGCTGTACTTCCTGCGCAACCGCGTTGGCAAGGCCGCCACGACGCTCCGCGAGCGCCGCTAGCCCGCCCGCCGGGGCCTCGTCCCCGGCCCCCGCAAACCCTGACCGACCCTCGGCAAGCCCGAGGGTCTCGTCATGTCTGGGGCCCGAAGCGGCGCCGGCTGGCGCTCGGCCTTGTCGTTCGCCGCGAGCCTTGTCGTTCGCCGCGGCCCTTGCCGCCCGCCGCGGCCTCGGTGAGTGCTGCTCGGATGAAGACTTCATCGGTTCGCAACCGTGCTGCCTCGTTTCGCCATACGCGGCTCGGATCTCCATGATCTGCGCACTCTGCTGCCCCAGATCATGAGATCCCCATCGGGAGGCGCGTCGCAGAGGCGGGCGGGCCGGGTGCGGCGGGCGGGCCGGGTGCGGCGGCCGGCGAGGCGCCACACTCGCCGTGGGCGCGACTGCCGCCCCCGGGGCGCTACCCTTCGCGCGATGGCCGTGATTGTCCCCACCCTCCGCTTTGAGCGCCCGCTGTGGCGTGACGGCGTGCTGCGAATTGCCGGGGTGGATGAGGTGGGCGTCGCGCCTACCTGTGGAGCTGTTGTGGCAGCCGCGGTGATCATGCCGCCCAACTGCAAGCGCATCCCCGGCGTCCGCGACTCCAAGACGATGTCCGCGCTCCAGCGCGAGCGTCTGGCGCCCGTGGTGCGTCGCCGGGCGCTGGCGGTGGGCGTTGGTGCGGCTTCGGTGGCCGACATCGACCGCCTGAACATCTACCACGCAACCCACCTGGCGATGCGCCGGGCCATCGCCCGTCTTGGCGGCCATGACCACGTGCTGGTGGACGGGCTGAAGATCGCGGGGTTTGAGGCCGAGGTTGGCGCGTACACAGCCATCGTGGACGGCGATGCGCTGGTCTACTCAATCGCCTGCGCGTCTGTTGTGGCGAAGACCGTGCGCGACCGGATGATGGCCAAGCTTGCCGTCCGGTACCCGGAGTACGGCTGGGAGCGCAACGCGGGTTACGCCACGCTTGAGCACCGCACGGCCATCCGGCAGTTTGGCCTGACGCCGCACCACCGCAGCAGTTGGCTGGCGCTGCGGGTGCTGACGGCCGGCGATCAGCTGGGCCTGTTTGACGACGGGGCGGGGGACGATGCCGCGGATCTTCTCGTTGACGAGGCGCTCGTCGGTCTGGGATAAGCCGGACGTAAGTGGAGACGGCCATGCTGGCGCGCATGGACACGCAGGGCCGCACAACCATCCAGCAGACGATCGGGGCTGCGGCCGAAGCGCGTATTGCAGCCGGGCTGCAGGCCTCGGGCTGGGTGGTCTTGGGGCGCAACGTGCGGGTTGGTCGCTCAGAGTTGGACATCGTGGCCCTTGATCCGCGGCAACCCGCCTCGCTGGTTGTGGTGGAGGTGCGTGCCCGCAGTCGCCGTGACTACGGGCTGGCCGAGGAGACGCTGGACCATCGAAAGCGGGCGTCGCTGCGGCGGGGGATCGGGGAGCTGCTGGCGTTGGGCGCGCTGCCGGACGGGACGCCGCTGCCCCGGCTGCCGCTGCGGTTTGACCTGGTGGCGGTTGACCGCGATCCGGCCGGCCGCGAGGCGGTTCGGCATCACCGCGGGGTTGCGCTGTAGGGTGACGCGGCGCGGCCACCCGGCACTGCTGCCGCCCGCTGCCCCTGCCCGGCCACCCCGCCCGCTGCCCCTGCCCGCTGCCCCCGTAGGCGGCCCCCGCCCGCTGCCCCCGTAGGCGGCACCACCTACGCTGGTGGAGCGTGGTATGCACTTGCCCGGCGACGGGCCGAGCGTGCCGCGCGGCCATCTGGGCCCATCAACGCTGGCGGGGCGTGTGTGGGCCAGTTTCCGCGGATACCACGCTGGGCGGGCGTAGATGGCGCCACGCTGGGCGGGGCGTGTGTGGGCCAGTTTCCGCGGATACCACGCTGGGCGGGCGTAGATGGCGCCACGCTGGGCGGGGCGTCGGCGCAGGCGCGGGCCTCCCCGGGGTCCCGTCCGTGCCGGGACCGGGACGGACCCCCGTGCTACACTCCGGCCCGGTCGCGGCATGTCCGTGGCCGGTCAACCACGCCCGGTCCGGCAGCAGCCGGCCGGAGCACACACGCGGTGCTGCCACCGATCAGGGTGGTGCCGGGACAGGCGAAGAGTCTGGACCGGTCCCTGTCGGCGCATCGCGGAGGCAAGAACCGTAGGAGGCTACACAGTGCCCACAATCTCGATGCGCCAGTTGCTTGAGGCCGGCGTCCACTTTGGACACCAGACTCGCCGCTGGAACCCGAAGATGAAGCCTTTCATCTTCGCTGAGCGCAACGGCATCCACATCATCGACCTGGCCCAGACGGTCAAGCGCCTTGACGCCGCCCTTGCGTTTGTCACCGAGGTGGGTGCCCGCGGCGACAGCGTCCTCTTCGTCGGCACGAAGAAGCAGGCGCAGGAGCCGGTGATGCAGGAGGCCATCCGCGCAGGACAGCCCTACGTCACCAAGCGCTGGCTGGGTGGCATGCTCACCAACTTCGTCACCATCAAGAAGCGCATTGGCCTGATGGACCAGCTTGAGGCTCGGCAGCAGGCCGGCGACTTCGAGCGGATGACCAAGAAGGAAGCAGCCAAGCTCACTGAGGAGCTCGAGGGGCTTCAGGCCACCCTCGGCGGCATCCGCAAGATGAAGCGCGCCCCAGGCGCCATCTTCATCGTGGACCCGCACCGCGAGCGCATCGGTGTCACCGAAGCCAACAAGCTTGAGATCCCGGTTGTCGGCACGGGCGACACCAACGTCGATCCGGACGAGCTTGACTACATCATCCCGGCCAACGACGACGCCATCCGCGCCATCCGGCTGCTCTGCCAGCTGGTTGCGGACGCGTGCATCGAGGGTGCCCGTCTGCGCTCAGCCCGAACCAACGTTGAGCCCGAGGCTGTCGAGGTCTCCCCGGCTGCCGAGGCTGGTCTTGACGAGAGGGCCGCTGCCGACCTGATGGCCCAGCTGGCCGCCGGCGGGACGCTGTCCTTCGACCCTGATCTCGACGACGACCTGCTCCCCGGCGCCCCGGTTGCGGCCCCTGTCGCACTGGCCGCCGCGCCAGCCGCCGCCCCAGCCGCCCCGGCCGCAGGCGAGTAGTCCCTGCCCGGGTCCGCGGTCTTCGCGGCACCGGGTACCACCCGACCCACCAGCCGGGCTGGCGTCAGGTATACGCGCCCCACGCGGCGCGTCCTGGCGCTCGGTCCGGTCGTACAACAGGAGCACCACCGAGATGGCGATCACGGCTGAGGCCGTCAAAGACCTCCGCGAGCGCACCGGCGCAGGCATGATGGACTGCAAGCGCGCGCTGGAAGAGGCAGGCGGCGACATTGAGAAGGCCGTCGCGCAGCTGCGCGAAAAGGGTCTTGCGGCTGCCGCAAAGAAGGCCGGCCGCGACGCCCGCGAGGGCCTCGTGTCCAGCTACATCCACACCGGCGGCCGCGTCGGCGTGCTGATGGAGGTCAACTGCGAGACCGACTTCGTGGCCCGGACCGACGAGTTCCAGAAGCTCGTCCGCGATCTGGCCATGCAGGTTGCCGGTCTGGCCGCCATCTACGTTGACGCAGACCACATCCCCGAGGCAGTGGTGGAGGCCAAGAAGGCCGCGCTGCTTTCGGACGAGTCTGTCCTCAGCAAGCCTGAGGCGGTCCGCGTCAAGATTGTCGAGGGCCAGCTCAACAAGTGGTACAAGGAGGTCTGCCTGCTTGAGCAGCCCTTCCGCGACGAGGACCGCACGGTCCGCGCGCTGATCACCGAGAAGATTGCCACCATCGGCGAGAACATCCGCGTCCGCCGCTTCACCCGCTTCGCCCTCGGCGAGGAGATCTAGTTTGCCCGGACACCCGGCCGCTGACGACGAAGGGGGGACCATCCTGCCCCCACGCCGTGAGGGCGTGCGTTACGGCCGGATCCTGCTCAAGCTCTCCGGTGAGGCCCTGCTGGGCGAGCGCCCGTACGGCGTAGACCCAGCGTTCTGCACGTTCATCGCGAAGCAGGTCAGGGACGTCCAGGATCTGGGCGTTGAGATCGGCATCGTGGTGGGTGGCGGGAACATCTTCCGCGGCCTCGCTGCGGCAGCCCGCGGCATGGATCGGGCAACCGGTGACTACATCGGCATGCTGGCCACCGTGATGAACGGGCTTGCCCTCCAGGACGCTATCGAGCGAGAGGGCATCCCGGTCCGCGTGATGAGCGCCATCACGATGAACGAGATTGCCGAGCCGTATATCCGTCGCCGCGCGGTTCGCCACCTGGAGAAGGGCCGCGTGCCCATCTTTGTGGCGGGCACCGGCAACCCGTACTTCACCACCGACACCGCGGCCGCCCTGCGCGCCGTCGAGATCGATGCTGAGGTGCTCCTCAAGGCCACCAAGGTGGACGGCGTGTACAACGCCGACCCCATGGTGGTTCCCACGGCAACCCGATACGACCACTTGACGTATCAGGACGTGCTGCGCGACCAACTCAAGGTCCTCGACGCGGCGGCCGTTTCCCTGTGCCAGGAGAACGACCTTCCCATCGTCGTGTTTGACCTCAACGTGCCTGAGAACATCATCAGGGTTGCCCGCGGCGAGGCCGTTGGTACCCTCATCTCAGGCGCCACCGGAGGAGTCACCGGATGACCAGCGAGATCCTTGCCTCGGCCGAACGCAAGATGGCCCGCGCTGTCGAGGCCATGGAGCGCGATTTTCAGGGGCTCCGCACGGGGCGTGCCTCGACGGCGCTTGTCGAACGGCTCCACGTGGACTACTACGGGGTATCCACACCGGTCAACCAGGTTGCGTCGATCAGCGTGCCCGAAGCGCATCAGATTGTGATCCAGCCCTGGGACCGGAGCGTCCTGGGCGCCATCGAGAAGGCAATCCTGAAGTCCGACATCGGCCTCATGCCCAACGTGGACGGGACGGTTGTCCGGCTCAACATTCCGGCGCTCACCGAGGAGCGTCGCAAGGACATCGTCAAGACCGTCCACAAGCGCATGGAGGAGGCGCGGGTGGAAATCCGCAACCTCCGCCGCGAGGCCGCCGATGTGCTGAAGAAGGAAGAGAAGGACGGCACGGTGGGCGCCGATGACGTGCGCCGCCTGGCCGACCAGCTTGAGAAGATCACGCACCGGGTCATTGCCGACGTTGACCGCGTCGGGGCGGCCAAGGAGCAGGAGGTCATGGAGGTCTAGTGGACGAGGCGCCGGCCGATCGATCGCTTGCGCGGCCGACGGACGCCCCGCCCCTCGCCCACGCGCCGGCGGGTGGGTTGGACGCCCTGAGCGTTCACGCGCCCGCCGCTGAGGCCCCACCGCATCCGGCCGAGGACCTGCCTCGCCATGTCGCCATCATCATGGACGGCAATCGGCGCTGGGCGAAGGCACACGGCGTGTCCGAGTTTGAGGGGCATGCTGCTGGCGTTGAGGCCATCCGCGGGCTGCTGACGCACGCGGTCCGTCGCGGTGTCCCGATGCTGACGCTCTACGCGTTCAGCCGCGAGAACTGGGCCCGCTCCGACGACGAGGTCGCTGGTCTCTTTGACCTGCTTGGCCGCGCCATCGCCAACGAGACCGACGAGCTGCGTGCGCAAGGCGTCCGCGTGCGGATGCTGGGGCGTCTTGACGAACTCCCGGACGACACCCGCGGGTCCATCAGCAAGGCGCTGGAGCAGACCGCAGACGGCACGCGCCTGCAGCTCAACATCGCGTGGAACTACGCCGGGCGCACAGAGCTTGTGGACGCGTTCCGCCGCATCGCCGCCACAGGGGTTGCCCCCGAGATGGTGGACGAGCGCACCATCAGCGACAGCCTCTACACCGCGGGCCTCCCGGATCCAGACCTCCTGATCCGAACCGGCGGGGACCAGCGGATCAGCAACTTCCTCATCTGGCAGTCCGCCTATGCGGAGCTGGTCTTCACGGACGCGCTCTGGCCGGACTTCGGCGCCGACGCCTTTGACGCTGGCCTGCAGGAATACGCCCGCCGCACGCGCCGCTTCGGCCGGTAGATCAGGGAGTTCTCATGCGGACCCGCGCCATCTCGGCCCTCTTTCTTGTGCCGCCCGTCCTGCTGGCGCTGGCCGCGGGCCCCGGCGGGGTGGCCGTGCTGCTGGTCATCCTTGCCGTCATCGGTTCCACGGAGGCGTTCCGCCTGCTTGATGGGGCCGGCTGGCGCGGCTTTCCCATCGTGGGCAGTGTGGTTGCGGCGGCGCTGGTTGCCACCGCGTACCTCGCCCCTTCGTCGGGTGCGGCGCTGCTGGTCCTCGGCGTTGGCGCAGTTGCTGCCGGCGTCACAGCGTTTACCCGCCCGGACCCCCGTGACGGGGCCGTGGCGTGGGTGGCCACCGTGTTTGGCGCCTGCTACGTGGGGCTGCTGGGCTTCATGGTGGCGGTTGGCGCCATCGCGCCTGCACTGCCTGCTGGTGCCATCCTTGAGTCGTTGGGCGCCGGCCGCGGCTGGATTGGCCTGCTGCTGCTGAGCGTGTGGGCGTTTGACACCGGGGCCTACATGGTTGGCCGCGCCATCGGCAAGCACCGCTTCATGGCCCACATCTCGCCCGCCAAGACGATGGAGGGCGTGATTGGCGGCCTTGCGGCCTGCACGCTCGCCACGGCGCTCCTGCTTGCGGGGCTTGGCCAGCCGGTCATCGGCGCGCTCCTGCTTGGCCCGCTGCTTGGCGCAGCGGCGCAGGCGGGCGACCTGGCAGAGAGCATGCTCAAGCGTGCTGCCGGCGCCAAGGACTCCGGGTCCCTGATCCCGGGCCACGGCGGCATCCTTGACCGTGTTGACTCCTTCCTCTTCGCCGCCCCTGTGGTGGTGCTCTATGTGGTCCTCGTTGTCCGCTGAGACGGGGGCGGCCTCCGCCCCGGACCGCCGCCTTGGCGTGGCCCTGCTGGGCTCGTCGGGGAGCATCGGCCGCCAGACCGTGGACGTGCTGGAGCAGCACGCAGACGTCTTCCGTGTGGCGGCCATCGCCACGGGACGCAATGCCGCCGAACTTGAGGCGCAGGCCCGCCGGCTGAAGCCCAAGGTTGTGGCCCTGGCCGATGAGACCACCGAGCTGGACCTGCCCACAGGCGTCACGCGCGAACGGGGCGATGACGCGCTGACCCGCCTGGCCACGCGTGACGACGTGGATCTGGTGATCGTGGGCACAGGCGGCGTGGTGTCGCTGCGGCCCACGCTTGCGGCCCTGCGCGCGGGCAAGATCGTGGCCACGGCCAACAAGGAGACGCTGGTTGCCGGCGGCCACCTGGTCATGGCCGAGGCGCACCGTCTGGCGGCTGCGCGCCGCGCCGCAGACCCGCGCGATCCGCTTGCCGAGGCACTCGCCTGGCTGCGCCCCATTGACTCTGAGCACAGCGCCATCTGGCAGTGTCTGGCGGGCGAGCGCATGGACAGCGTGGCGCGGCTGGTCCTCACCGCATCCGGTGGCCCGTTTCTGGACGCCAGCGCCGAGACCATTGCCGCGGTGACGCCAGAACAGGCGCTCAAGCACCCCACGTGGACGATGGGCGCCAAGATCACCATCGACTCGGCAACGCTGGCCAACAAGGGCTTGGAGGTCATCGAGGCCCACTGGCTCTACGATGTGGGCTACGACGCCATCGACGTCGTCATTCACCCGCAGAGCGTGGTGCACTCCGCCGTCCTGTTTGTAGACGGATCCCTCAAGGCCCAGTTGGGTACCCCTGATATGCGTCTCCCCATCCAATACGCACTGACCTACCCGGCGCGGCTTCCGTCCAACACGGCGGCGCCGGACCTCATCGGGGCTGCTCGGCTTGACTTCCGTGCCCCAGACGAGGACCGCTTTCCGGCTCTGCGCATCGCCCGGGCGGCCGGCCGCACCGGCAGCCGTGCGTCAGCGGCGCTGATTGCCGCAGACGAGGTTGCCGTGGCCCGGTTCCTTGCCGGCACCCTGGACTTCCCCGGTATTCCGCGCCTCCTTGAGGCCGCCGTCCGACGCTTTGGCGAGGGCCCTGACCAGGCGCCCGACGTCGAAGCGCTTGTGGCCCTGGACCGCGAGGTCCGTGCCGCCTTCGCCACTGGAGCTGCCGCCTGATGAACACGATCATCGACACGATCGAAGCGATCATCCTCTTCGTCGTTGTCTTGGGCGGGCTTGTCCTGCTCCATGAGCTGGGCCACTTTGTGGTGGCCCGAATCGCCCGCGTGCGGGTGCTGGAGTTTGGCATTGGCTTCCCGCCGCGCGCCAAGGTGCTGCGCAGCAAGGGCGAGACCATCTACACGCTCAACTGGCTGCCCATCGGCGGTTTCGTCCGCCTCGAGGGCGAGGACGGCGACGAGGCGGAGAGCGATCCGCGCTCCTTCGTGTTGGCCAAGCTGCCCGTCAAGCTGCTGATCCTGGTTGCGGGCGTGGGCATGAACCTGATCCTGGCGCTCGCGATCTTCACGTCCTTCGCCTGGTTTGCAACGCCGTTCACGGCGCTGACCTTGACGTCCGTGGCGCCGGGATCGCCCGCGGCGACGGCGGGGCTGGCGGTTGGGGACACGCTGCTGGCCGTGAACGGCAGCCGATACGACTTCTACTCGGAGGCGTCACTCTCGGACGCGCTGCGCACGCACGCTGGCGAGACGGTCACCCTCTCGGTCGTTCATGCGGATGGAACCCGTGACGAGAAGACCGTCACGCTCCGGGCGCCGGCGCAGATCCCGGCGGGCCAAGGCGCGCTGGGCGTTGGGATTGAGGGCAAGCTCCTGCAGGAGTACACCGGTCGGCCGTTGGACAAGGCGGTTGGCATCGGCGTCTCTGAAACCGGCCGCTGGTTTGGGCTGATCCTTGGCGGTCTTGGGGACCTGGTGCGGTCTGTGGCCACCAACCCAACCCAGGCGCCGCCCGTGTCAGGCCCCGTTGGCATCGCCACATCGCTTGGCGACACGTTCCGCAACAGCGGTCTGGTGATGACGATCTACGTGGCCGGCATCCTCTCGGCCAACTTGGCGCTGGTCAACGTCCTGCCGTTCCCGCCCCTTGACGGCGGCCGGATCTTTGTCCTGCTGCTCAAGTCCATCCCGCGCTACGGCACAAGGATCTCGCTGCGAGCGGAGCGGCTGACCTACGCCATCGGCTTCATCGCCCTCTTTGGCTTCCTCATCTGGATCACGGTGTTTGACGTGATCCGCGGTCTTGGGGGCGGCACCCAATGAGCAGTCCTGAGGGCCTCCGGCCCGTTCGGCGGCCAACCGTCTCGGTTGACATCGGCGGCGTGATCGTTGGCTCGGCCCACCCGGTGGTGGTCCAGTCCATGACCAACACGGACACGGCAGACGCGGACGCCACCGCCATCCAGGTGGCGCAGCTGGCCCACGCTGGCTCCCAGCTGGTGCGCGTCACGGTGAACACGGAGGCCGCGGCCGCCGCGGTCCCGGAGATGATCCGCAAGCTGCGCGACAACCTGGGCGTGGACGTGCCGGTCATCGGCGATTTCCACTACAACGGGCACAAGCTGCTTGTGGCGTACCCGGAGACGGCGCGGCTGCTGGCGAAGTACCGGATCAATCCCGGCAACGTTGGCGGCAAGTATCACGACGAGAACTTCACCACCATCGTCCGGGCGGCCATCGACAACGACAAGCCGGTGCGGATTGGCGTGAACTGGGGGTCGCTGGACCAGGACCTGCTCACGTCCATGATGTCGGCGAATGCCGCATCTGCCGCGCCGCGCGATGCCCGCGACGTGATGATTGACGCGATGATCGAGTCCGCCATGCGGTCAGCCGAACTGGCGGAGCAGGTTGGCTTGCGCCATGACCGGATCATCATTTCGGCCAAGGTGTCAGGCGTGCGGGACCTCGTGGACACGTACCGGCGATTGGCCCCGCGCTCCGACTATCCGCTACACCTGGGCCTGACCGAAGCCGGCATGGGCATGAAGGGCATCGTCACGTCCACGGCGGGTCTCGCGATCCTGCTCAACGAGGGCATTGGAGACACCATCCGCGTCTCCCTGACACCGGAGCCCGGCGCAGGCCGCGAGCTCGAGGTGGAGGTTGCGCAGCAGGTGCTCCAGTCCATGGGGCTGCGGTCGTTCCTGCCCCAGGTCTCGGCCTGCCCCGGCTGCGGCCGCACCACGTCGCAGTTCTTCCAGGTGATGGCCCGCGACATCACGGAGCACCTCAAGGCGCGCATGCCCGCGTGGAAGGCCACGCACCCCGGCGTTGAGGATATGAAGGTGGCCGTGATGGGCTGCGTCGTGAACGGGCCCGGGGAGAGCAAGCACGCCGACATCGGCATCTCGCTGCCGGGCACGTTTGAGGCGCCGGTGGCGCCGGTGTTTGTGGACGGGAAGCTTGACCGGACGCTGCGCGGCGACCACATCGTGGCGGAGTTCATCAACTTGCTGGAGTCATACGTGGACCGGCGGTACGGCGTCGGCGCGTAGACTGGCCGCACACGGAGGTCCCCATCCATGCAGATCCAGTTTCGCCAGCCTTCTATGCCGCGTCCGGCCGACACCCTGCCCGGCCGCGCCGAGCCCATCTACGAGCCGGGCGCCCACTTTGTGAACGGGCGCTCGATGGCCGCGCCGTATCCGGCCGGCTTCGTTGTCGCCGACGTCGCGATGGGCTGCTACTGGGGCGCCGAGAAGAAGTTCTGGTCCATCCCGGGCGTCTGGGTGACGGCCGTTGGCTTTCAGGGCGGCACCACGCCAAACCCCACGTACCGCGAGGCGTGCACTGGCCAGACCGGCCACGCCGAGGTGGTGCGGATCGTGTTTGACCCCGCGGTTGTCTCGTACGAGCAGCTGCTGCGCGTGTTCTGGGAGTCGCACAACCCCACGCAGGGCTACAAGCAGGGCAACGACATCGGCACGCAGTACCGCTCGGCCGTGTTCGCGCACGGGGAAGCGCAGCTGGCCGCGGCCCTGGCGTCGCGAGACCTGTACGCGGGCGAGCTGGCGAAGGCCGGCTACGGCGCCATCACCACGGAGATCCTCCCGGCGCCCGTGTTCTACTTCGCCGAGGAGTACCACCAGCAGTACCTCGCCAAGAACCCGGCTGGGTATGACTGCCACACGGCAACCGGCGTGGCGTGCCCCATTGGGCTCGGGGTCTCTACGCCGGCTGGCTGATCTCCAGCTCCGGCCGATCGGTGGCACCGATCGATTTCGCGCGCGGCGGGTGCGAGTGATCGGTGGCGCCGATCGAATTGCACGTTCTGGAGCGCATTCCTGCCCTGTCGATGTCGGATTGATCGGTGGCACCGATCAATGGGGCAGGGGAGTACGGGAATCGATCGGTGGCACCGATCACCGCACTCGTGTTGGCCATCGGCCCGTCAGCGGGTTCCGGGGTGAGCCGCCACAATGCCGCAGCAGGGGAGGCGCCCCAGTCTCGCTGCCCCCCGATGGTCCGCAAGGAGGCGCCACGTGTCATTCCAGGCGTACCTCGACAACATCGAGGAGAAGACGGGCAAGACGCCCCGTGCGATTGTGGAGCTGGCGAAGGCGCGCGGTTATGACAACCCGGCAACGAAAGCGGGCGTGATCATCGACTGGCTCAAGGCCGACTTCGGCTTGGGCCGGGGACATGCCTTGGCGCTGGTCCACGTGATCAAGAACGGCGAGAAGATCGACGCGAAGTGGGTTGGCAGCGACAGCGTCCACCGCGATCCCTCCGACACGCTCTGGCTGGACGGCAAGGCAACCAACCCGGCGGGCGGATGACCCGGCCCGCCATGATGGCTGACTGGTTCCCTGACGGACGCGAATTCCTGAGCGTGGAGCGTGACGCCTTCCGCCCGTTTGAGGTCCTGGCCAACCTGACCAACAGCCAACTCGGCATCGGTGTCGCGCGAGCCCACGGCTGGTCGGCCCGGCAACTGATGGCACACCTGCTGTCCGGGCACGAGATTGCCATCGTCGTCGCCGCGGAGCTTGTGGAGAGCGAGACCAGTCCGGCCAAGGATCGCGCAGATGCGGCGTGGGACGCGCTGGGCGGCGACGTGGTGAACGCGGAGATCGACGCGCGCTGGGCGGCGCTATCGCTGGACGACGTGCGCGCCCGGTTCGCCACGCTGCCGGGGCAGCTCCGCAGCCAGCTTGCGATGGTGCCCGAGAGTCGATGGGTCAAGGACGGCGAGCTCCTCCGCTTCTTCCTGAGTGAGACAACTGCGCACTACGAGGACCACGTCAGCGACCTCGCGGCAATCCTCGACGCGGCCGGCGCTTCTGAGTCGATTCATCCAGATGACGGAGGAACCGCATGAACCTTGGAGCGTTTTCCATCAGCCTGGCCGTGAGGGATCTCGAGGCGTCGAGGGCGTTCTACGAGGCGCTCGGGTTCACCGCGTTTCACGGGGAATCGGCGCACGGCTGGCTCATTCTCAAGAACGGCGAGACGGTGATCGGGTTGTTTCAGGGGATGTTTGAGAAGAACATCCTCACGTTCAACCCCGGGTGGGATCAGCGGGCGAATGCGGTGGATCCGTTTACGGACGTCCGCGCGTTGCAGCGGCAGCTCAAGGTTGCTGGCCTAGCATTCCAACAGGAGGCGGACGAGGCATCCTCTGGACCCGCAAGCTTCATGATCTCCGACCCGGACGGCAACACGATCCTGGTTGATCAGCACCGCTGACGGCCAGGGCGCCGGGGCCGTGTGATTGGACGCCGTCCCCGTGTGATCGGTGGCACCGATCGATTTCGCGCAGCGGGGGTTCGACTGATCGGTGGCACCGATCAGTTGGGCCTCCGGAAGCCCGTTTCGGGGCCCAAAACGCCTGCGCAGGGGTGCGAGTGATCGGTGGCACCGATCAATGGGGCAGGGGAG
>CAIYHO010000024.1 GCA_903925955.1 uncultured Chloroflexota bacterium | reverse complement strand
GGCTGTTGTGCTCAGAGAATGTGGAGTCCATTCGCTGACGTTAGTCCGTCAGAGTGTAGCTGAACTTCGTGGTCGCGAAGTGCCTGCAATGGAGCAAGGTTCTGGCATGAGCGGCGGAGTTGCCTGGGTGTACGACGTGGACGGGCTGTTTGCGTCGCGCGCCAACCCGGAGCTGGTCTCGCTGGAGCCGCTGGCCGGGTCCGGCGATGAGGCCGAGGTCCGGGCGCTCGTCCAGCGCCACCTCGACGTCACGGGCTCCTCGCGGGCGGCTGAAGTGCTGGCCACGTGGGCCTCGTCGGTTGCTCGCTTCGTCCGCGTCATCCCCAACGACTACCGCCGCGTGCTTTCCGCGCAGGCGCGGATGCGGGCGTCCGGTCTGGATGCCGAAGCCGCCGAAATGGCGGCCTTTGAGGAGAACGCGCGCGACCTGGCGCGGGCGGGAGGCGGCTGATGGGCAAGCCCACAGGATTTGTGGAGTTTGTGCGGCGGTCGATGCCGTCGCGGCCACCGCTTGAGCGCATCCAGGACTGGAGCGAAACGCATCCGAGGCTTGAGGCCGCAACGCTGACGCAGCAGGCCGCCCGGTGCATGGACTGCGGCGTGCCGTTCTGCCACACGGGGACGCTTATCAGCGGGATGGCCTCGGGCTGCCCCATCAACAACCTGATCCCCGAGTGGAACGACCTGGTCTACCGCGGGCAGTGGCAGGAGGCGTCCATCCGCCTTGCCTACACCAACAACTTCCCCGAGTTCACCGGCCGCGTCTGTCCGGCGCCCTGCGAGGGGTCCTGCACGGTTGGCGTTGGCGGGGCTGACCCGGTGGCCATCAAGACCATCGAAGTGGAGATCGCGGATCGGGCGTTCGCCGAAGGGTGGATCACGCCGCGCCCACCGCTCACGCGCACGGGTAAGCGCGTGGCCGTGATTGGGAGTGGTCCGTCGGGTCTGGCGGCAGCGGCCCAGCTCAACTCGGCTGGGCATCTGGTCACGGTCTACGAGCGCGCCGGGCGCATCGGCGGGCTGCTGATGTACGGCATCCCCAACATGAAGCTTGACAAGGGCGTGGTTGACCGGCGCGTTGCGCTGATGGCGGCCGAGGGCATCACGTTTGTCACCGGCATCACCGTGGGCGCGGACGTTGCGGCCTCGGAGCTGTTGTCCGCGTATGACGCGGTGGTCTTGGCCACGGGCGCCACGGTTGCGCGCGACCTCACCATCCCCGGTCGCGAGCTGGGCGGCGTCCACCTGGCGATGAGCTATCTGCGCGGCAACACGCGCCGGCTGCTTGACGGGGGCTCGGATGCGGAGGCGCCCATCGACGCGTCGGGCCGCGACGTGGTGGTCATCGGCGGCGGCGACACCGGCACGGACTGCGTGGGCACGGCCATCCGCCAGGGCGCTCGCTCGGTTGTGCAGCTGGAAATCATGGCGCGTCCGCCCGACACGCGGCAGCCGAACAACCCGTGGCCCGAGTGGCCCAAGGTCTACAAGATGGACTACGGGCAGGAGGAGGCCGCGGCGCTCTGGGGCTCGGACCCGCGGCGGTACAACACCACGACCCGGCGCTTTATCGGCCGCAACGAGCGCGTTGTGGGGATTGAGATTGCGGATGCGGCGTTTGGCGTTGGCCCCGACGGGCGGGGCGAGTTCCGCGAGGTCCCGGGCACGGCGCAGGTGATCCCGGCGGATCTCGTGCTGCTGGCGATGGGCTTCCTGGGCCCCGAGCCCGCGCTGCCCCGAGCCTTTGGCTGCGAGCTGGATGCGCGCGGCAACGTCCGCGCCGGGGCTGACCGCATGACGTCCGTGCCGGGCGTCTTTGCGGCAGGGGACTGCGTGCGCGGCCAGTCGCTTGTGGTCTGGGCCATCCGCGAGGGCCGCACGGCCGCCGTGGGCGTGGACCGCTTCCTGATGCACGGCGAGACTGTGCTCCAGCCGTAGCTCGTCGGGAGACCTGTGGCCGCTACAGTGCCAGCGTGCAAGTGGCGGTGGTCGTCTTGGCGGTGGGTGTTGCGCTCGGCGGCTGCGGCGTGTTCGGCACTGTGGCGCCGCAGTGTGACGGTGTCGCGGCGGCGCTCTGCGAAGCGGCCCACACAGAGGCGGAGACGCACGGCCTCTTCCTGAAGCCCGGCGAGCATGTGGTTTCGTGGACTGTGAGGCCTTCGGCGGCAACAACCTGTCCCGGTCTCGGGACGGCTCGCGCGGACGTGGTGTTCAAGACTGAGGCGCCGGCCGGGTCCGTCACGGTGACCGTGGCTGAGACGCCGAGTGGCGCGCTCGCGGCCTGCACGTACTGACGTCTCGCGCGCCGCTGCCTCCGCGGCTTCGGCCGCTTGGCCTCCTCATCACCGCTCGTGATAATTGGCAGCATTCCAGCGTGGCCCGGGGCTCTCGTGACCGCGGAGCGCCGGATCGGGGCGCCTTGTGGGCCGGTTCATCACCACTCGTGATTTCGGGTGCGGTAACAGCAGCAGCCGGCGCGTCGGCGCCCGATCTTGCTGGCGATTATCACGAGCGGTGATGAACCGACAGGCTTCGTGGCCGCGGGCGCCAGGCGGGCGGGCCCAGCCGCGGGCGTCGCGCGGGCGCCACGCGGGCACCACGCGCCCGTCACGCGAGGGGGCCCGTTCGGGGGATGGGGCACATTAGCGATGGGGGATACCCTCTAAGCGTGAATTCTGACTCCGGCCACGACGCCGACCCCGAGACCCCCGCCCCCGCCGCGTCTGACGACGCCGCCGAGACCACCGAGACGCCCGCAGCCGATCCCGCCGCGGACGCCGAGACCACACCCGCGCAGGTCGCACCCGCGGAGGCCGCCGACGCAATCGTCGCCGACGCCACCGGGGCCGCCGACACCAGCGCCCCTGACGCCGGCCCGATCGACGCCGACACGGACGACCCCGCCGAGACCATCGAAGCAGACGGCTTTGCGGCGCTTGGCCTGGACCCGCGCATCCTGCGCACCATCGCCGCCCTCGGCTACGAGGAGCCCACTCCGGTGCAGGCCGCGGCCATCCCGCCGTTGCTTGCCGGCCGCGACCTCCTTGCCGAAGCCCCAACGGGCACCGGCAAGACAGCCGCATTCGCCCTGCCCATCCTGCAGGCGCTCGCCATCAACATGGACAAGGCGCGTGAGGCTGGCGCCGACGTTGGCAACCGCGGCATGCCCCGCGATGGCCGCGGCAGCAGGCCCACCGCCCTGGTCCTCACGCCCACGCGCGAGCTCGCCATGCAGGTGGCCGAGGCCATCCACAAGTACGGCCGCGAGATCGGCTGCCGCGTGGTCCCCGTGTACGGCGGCCAGCCCATCACCGCGCAGCTCGCCCGTCTGTCGCGTGGCGTGGACGTCGTGGTTGCAACCCCCGGGCGCGCCGTTGATCACATCGACCGTGGCACGCTGCGCTTTGACGACGTCCAGACCGTGGTCCTCGACGAGGCCGACGAGATGCTCGACATGGGCTTCGCCGACGACCTCGACAAGATCCTGAGCGCCCTGCCCACCACGCGTCGGACCGCACTGTTTTCCGCGACCATCGCCGGGCCCATCGCCCGCCTCGCCGAGCGCCACCTCCAGAACCCCGTCCGCGTCCGCGTGCAGGCGGAGCGTGCCGCCGAGGGCGAGCAGGCCCGCGTTCGCCACATGGCCTACGTCGTCCGTCGCCAGGACAAGCTGGCCGCCCTTGGCCGGATCCTGGACCTTGAGGACGGCGCCGCCACCCTGGTCTTCGCCCGCACCCGTGGCGAAGTGGACGATCTTGCAGAGGCGCTCTCCGCCCGCGGCCGTGACGCCGCCGCCCTCCACGGCGGTCTGGCGCAGGAGCAGCGGGACCGGATCATGACCCGCTTCCGCGACCACTCGCTGGACGTGCTGGTTGCCACGGACGTTGCCGCGCGCGGGCTCGACATCGACCACGTCAGCCATGTCGTGAACTACGACGTCCCGAGTTCGCCTGAGGTCTACGTCCACCGGACCGGTCGAACCGGCCGCGCAGGTCGCGAAGGCACAGCGATCACGCTGGTGGAGCCGCGCGAGTCGCGCCTGATGCGCGAGATCGAGCGTGTCATCGGGCGGCCGATGGAGATTGCCGGGCTGCCCACGGTGGCGGATCTCCGCGCCAAGCGCATGGAGCTCCTGGTCAGTTCGCTGCGTGAGTCCCTCACCGCAGGCGCCGAGGGCAAGAACGACCGCTACCGCGCCGTTGTGGAGCCGCTGGCCGAGGAGTTTGGCCTGCTGGAGATTGCCCTTGCCGCGGTGGCGCGGGCAGATGCCGAAGCACGAGGCGCCGAAGACACGGCCGAACTGTCGCAGGCGTTCCTGCCGTCGTCGGGTCCGTCGCGCGGGTTTGGCCCGGGCCCAGGTCCGTCGTTTGGCCATGGCGCCCGGCCCGGTCCGATTCGTCGGCCGGTTGGCCGTATGGAGCATGGCGGTCCGCAGCGCGGTCCTAGCCAGCCGTGGCAGGGTCAGCCGCAGCAGCAGTGGCAGGGCGGGCCGCAGGGTCAGTCCTGGCAGAACCAGCCGGGTCAGGTTGGACAGCCGTGGCAGCCGCAGGGCCAGCAAGGTCAGCCGTGGCAGCCGCAGGGACAGCAAGGCCAGCAGGGTCAGCCCGGCCCCGCGCGGCCCTGGCAGGAGCGCCCGCGTGAGACCGGCGCTCCGCTCCCGCCCAGCGGCGACGAGGGACAGCAGCAGCAGCAGCCGCCGCAGTGGACGATGGGGCCGCGCCCTGCCGCTCCGCACACCATGGGTCCGCGTGCCATCACGGGTGCGCGCCGAGGGTTCCGCGCGTCGGAGTGGCATGACGATGAGGGGCGCCCAGTCATGCGCGCCCCGGCCAGCGGCTCCGGCGGACCCGGCGGCGCAACGCGGCTGTTCGTCGGCCTCGGCCGCGCTGGCGGCATGCGCCCGGCGGACCTCGTTGGCGCCATCACGCACGAGGCAGGGCTTTCGGGCCGTGACGTCGGGGCCATCCAGATTGCGGACGGCTTCTCGCTTGTCGATGTGCCCGAGGCTGCGGCCGATCGCGTGATCAGCGCCCTTCGCGGGGCGACCATTCGCGGTCGTCAGGTGATGGTCCGGCGGGAGCGCTACTAGGCGCTCGCCTCAGGGCCTAGCACCGCGCGCCCCGCGAACCCGGGCTTTGCGCCGCGAGCCCTCGAGTTGGGCTAGCGCCGCGCCTCGCGCCCCCGAGTTGGGCTAGCACCGCGCGCTATGCACTCCATGGTTGGCCACAGGTCATCGCACCCCTGAAGGTGTGCGGCCGCGCCCGTTCGCGTCGCTCGGGCCCCGGTTCGGCCGCCTGGGGGCGCCCGTAGCGCCCCGCGTATGCATGTGGCGGTTCGCCCGTGGTCCACGGCGCGCGTTGCGAGGCTCGGCCTGGCGCGGCACACGGCTTCGGCCCCGCGATGTGCTGGCGCAAGTCATGGAGTGCATGCGCCCAACGTCAAGGATGCGCAGCGACCGGCGGCTAGCGCGCCGCGCCCAGAGTTAAGGACACGACCAGCGCTCAGAGTCAAGGATGCGCAGCGACCGGCGGCTTGCGCGCGAGGGGCGACCGCGGGCGATGCCTGGGCTGAGGGCTAGCTCGCGTCGGTGCCGCGGCCTTCGCGCAGGAACTTCTCAATCTCGCCAATCAGGTCCTCGCCTGCTGGCTGTCGGGCCTCGTCCACCATCGCCTCCAGCCGCTCCACGTACGTGCGGGTGGTCTCGTCGGCGGCTACTGCGGCGTCCAGCCGAAGGCGCAGGCGCCCGGACTCCTCAATCAGGTCGCCGCGCGGAAGGTCGATGCCCAAGTGGCGCTCGAGCGTCCGCAGCAGCTCCAGCGATCCCAGCGCATAGGGTCCTGTGACGTAGTGGGGGATCTGGGCGAAGTAGCCCACGGCCGGGATCCCGGCCTCGCCCGCGGTCATCTCCAGCATCGAGAGCGCGGCGCTGGGTACGCGCATCAGCCCGGTTGGGCCCGCGGTGACACCGCCGCGCAGCAGCCCAAGCTCTGACTCTGTCCCAAGGATGGGCACGGGCCGCGCATGGGGGACACCCGCCGGGATGGCCCCGACGCTGATCCAGCCGCGAACGTTGAGGCTTTGGAGAAGCTGCAGCATGTCGCGGCTGAGCTCATGCCAGCGGAAGTCCGGCTCGGCCCCGGTGAGGAGCAGCAGGTCCTGCGCGCCAAAGCGGTTGTGGCGCACCGTGAGGCTGGGCCACTCAAGCGATGCCAGCCGCCCGTCGCGGATCTCCAGCGTGGGGCGCCGGGCGCGATAGTCGAAGAGCGCATCCGTGTCGAACGTGGCCACAGTCCGGCCGCCGTCAGCCAGCACGTCCAGCACAGCCGTGGCCGCGGACCCCGCGTCAACCCAGCCGTCAAAGGCGGCAACAACGATGGGATCAGTGATCTCGGGGAGCGGGTTGGCCAGCGTGTACAGGGACATGCGCGAAGTCTACGGCGCGCGGCGCGGAAGGGCTGCCGAGTGGCTCCGCTATGCCGTGCCCTTGTCGGAGATGGCCTCGCGGATGACGTACAGCGCGCCCGCGACAACGCCGAAGCCCACGACGACGTTCAGCGCGGGTCCGAGTTCCTGACTGCGTGACCAGCCGAATACCGCGTTTGATGGGCCCGCGGCGAAGAGCACGGCCGCCAGTCCATGGGTAGCCGCTTTCCTGCGCCCATCCCGCCGGGCCGTCCGTAGCACCGAGAGTCCCATCAACACCGCATAGCCCACGACCAGCGCGAGCTTCAGGTTCGGGTCGTCCATTGGTCATCCCCCCAAGGCGGTATTGGCCCACGGAGTATCGCGCGGCTGGGGGGGTGTCGAATGCCTCCGTCACTTCCCCCGAACGGACAGGTAGTGGTGCCACAGGATGCGGGCCGCAACCGAACGCCACGGGCGCCAACCCTCGGCGAGGGCGAGCATCTCTGACGAAGCCGGTCGATTGGGCAGCCCGCGCACTTCGGCGATGGCCTGCGCAAGCGCGATGTCGCCCAAGGGCCAGGCATCCGGGCGGAGCAGCACCATCAGCCGGTAGATCGTGGCGGTCCACGGGCCAAAGCCAACAACGGAGGTCAGCGCGGCATCGACGCCGTCATCGTCCAGATTCGGCAGCGCATCCAGGTCAAGCGCTCCCGACAGAACCGCACGCGCCAGCTCCCGGCCGTAGCGCGTCTTCTGGCGGCTGAAGCCGATCTCGAACAACTGCCGGTCGTCCAGCTCCAGGAAGGACGCCGGCGTCAGCGGGTCGCACGCGGCACGCAAGCGATCGAAGGCGGCCTTGGCCGATGCCAGCGACACCTGCTGCTCCAGCATCACGTAGATCAGGGTGGCGAAGCCGGGTTCGCGCGCCCACATCGGCGGCAGGCCAAAGCGTTCCACGACGGCGGCCAGCGCGGGGTCGCGCGCCGCCAACTCACGGACGGCGAGGGCGAGGGTGGCGTCGGTCAGGGATTCGGCGGGCCTTGGCACACCGTCATGGTGCCACCATGGCGCTGCGGTTGGCCCGGAAGGTGTCAGATATGACTGAGGCAGCTATTCGACCGCGGGATTGGGCCATTGGCGCCCGAACCAGGGTCACCTAGTCCTGTGTGCGCTACCTGACGCTGATTGAGGGACGAGTAGTGTCCTGAGTTCTAAATGACAGGATCGGCCCCGGCGACGACCCCCGCGGCGGCAGCCGCGACGTTGGCCGGCCGCAGGATCACCACGGCCCAGGCGCCCCGCAGAACTCGAAAGTCCAACCGCGACTTCGCTGCCAAACCTACGCGTGCAGGGCTCGCCTTAAACCACGTGTGACTCACGCCCGTCGCTCACTGACGCGCCTCTCGGGGCCCGGCGCGTGACGCCATTGACCCGCTGCGCCAGACTGTCGCCATGGAGACCCTGCCGCCGCCGATCCCCGCTGAGGAGGCGCTCGCCCGCCTCGCCGTGTCCCGCGCTGCGTTTGCCGCGCTACTCCCGCGCGTGGAGGCGGGAGGACCCTGGTCGCTCGCCCCGGATTTCGGCAACGGCCCCGAGGCAAGTTGGGGTCCCCGCGAGGTCCTTGCGCACACCAGCGAGATGCTCGGCTTCTGGTACGGCGAGTTCGCCCGCATCATCGAGGCTGGCCGCGCGGCCAGCGACGGGCTCTTGTTTGGCCGCATGGCCGAGGACGCGGTCCGCATCGCC
>CAIYHO010000023.1 GCA_903925955.1 uncultured Chloroflexota bacterium | reverse complement strand
TGCAGCCCTGGGCAGGCGTCGTGGCGATTGACGGCGTCCCGCGGCTTGAGGTGGCTCGTGACGACCGAGCCTCAGCGCTGGCGTACGTCCCGCAGTCTCCGGTCCTGCTGCCGGGGACCATCCGCGACAACATCACGCTGTTTGACCAAACCGTCCCGCGCAGCGCCGTCATGGCGGCGGTCCGGGACGCGCGCATCGAGACGGCCATTGACGCCCGGCCCCGCGGTCTGGACGAGGAGATCGCCACCGCAACCGGCGGCTTCTCCGGGGGCGAACTGCAGCGCATCGCGATTGCCCGGGCGCTCTGCGGCTCGCCCAGGCTGCTGGTCCTCGATGAAGCCACCAGCGCCCTTGACCCAATTGTGGAAGAGGAGATTGAGCGCAGCCTCCGCGCCCGCGCCTGCACGATGCTGGTGGTGGCCCACCGGATCAGCACCATCCGCGACGCGGACCTGATTGTGGTGCTTGATGCCGGGCGGATCGTGCAGTGCGGGCTATACGAGGAACTGCGGACCGTCGGCCGGTTTGCGGAGCTTGTCCATGGCTGAGCCGCAGGCACCCAGCCCTTTGGACGACGCCGTGGAGCGTCTCACCCGCCAGACTGGCGGTGGGGCGCTGGATGTGCCGCGGCGCGCGGATGCACTCGACGATGCTATGGCGATGGCCGCTCAAGCGGCAGGCGGGGTGGCCCGCGGGGCGCACCCTGACGTGGAGCGCGGGCTGGCCCCGATTGACGCGGCGGTAGCAGCGTCGGGTCTGCTGGCGTGGCGCACCGGACGCGGCAGGCGGTGGTGGACGGCACTGACCAACCCGCTGGTGGTCGCAACTGCGCGCGGTCACAGCGCCGTCATCCCCGGCGGTCGGCATGGCCTCATGGTTGACGGCACCACGCGGCACGCCCGCCCCATCGACAAGCACACCGCCGCAGAAGTGGGCGCCGACAGGATCGCCATCGCCCAGGAACTGCCACCCGACACACGCTGGTGGCGCCTGATCTCCTGGTCGCTACGCCGCCGGGGCGATGTCTGGCTGATGCTGGGTCTGGGCGCAGTTGGCGGGCTGGCCGGGCTGGTGCTGCCCGTGTCCACCGCCGCCATCTTTGAGTCCGCGGTACCAAGCGGCGATGGGGCTCGCGTGGCGGGGATCCTGCTCGCCTTCGCTGTTTGCACCGTTGCGCTCGCGGTCCTGACGCTGACCCGTGGCCTGCTGGTCGTGCGCTTGCGTGACCGGAGCGACATGGTGCTGGCGCCAGCGCTATTCGCCCGGCTGCTGCGTCTGCGGGCCAGCTTCTTCCGCTCCCGCTCCGACGGGGACGTGCTGAACCGGGCGCTGTCGGTTGACGCTGCACGGGCGCAGGTGGACGACGGGGTGGTCGCCGCGCTGATCACCGCGGTATTTGGCATGGTGAACCTTGGGTTCCTCATCGTCACGGATGTTGGTGTCGGTCTGGTTGCCGCGGCGGCGACGCTGGTCGCCCTGATGGTCTCCTTGACCGCCCAGCTGAGGGCGCGCGGCCTACTGGCACCGCTCCTCGAGGCACGCAGCCGCAGTGACGCCACGCTGATGAGCCTGCTGGGCGGGCTCGTCGTCTGGCGGGTTGGCGGGGCGGAGGACAGGGCGCTCGCCCGCTGGGCGGTGGACCAGGGCGAAAGCACCGTTGCCCTAGACCGGCGTCTGCGGGCCGTGTCCATCACGGGCCCGGTGGATGTCGGCGCGCCGCTCTTTGTCCTGGTGGCGTTTGTGGTGGCGGTGATCCTGCTGCCTGGCGAGCGGCTGCAGCCGGGCTCGGCGTCGGCGCCGGGTGTCTTCCTCTCGCTGTACGCGTCGGTTGCGCAGTTGGCCCTGGCGATGACCGCGCTTGGCGGCCAGCTTGTTGTCCTCACGGAGTTGGGGCCGATCCTCGGGCGGGCGCACCCGATTGCGCTGGAGCCTGTTGAGCGTACGCAGGACTCGCGGTCGCCCGGACCGTTGGGCGGTGCGATGGCGCTCTCGCAGGTGGTCTTTGGATATCGACGCGACCAGCCGCCGCTGCTCGACGGCGTCTCGCTGTCAATTGCGGCAGGCGAGTTTGTGGCGGTGGTTGGACCGTCGGGCGGCGGCAAGTCCACGGTGATGCGGCTGCTGCTGGGCTTTGACGAGCCGTGGGCAGGATCGGTCAGCTACGACGGACGTGATCTCGCGGGGCTGGACCCATCGGCGGTTCGGCGCCAGCTGGGCGTAGTGCTGCAGACAACTCGGCCACTGGGCGTCAGCGTGCGCGACTGCGTCACGGGCCAGCGCCAACTTGACGATGCCGAAGTCTGGGACCTGCTGGAGCGGGCGGGTCTGGCCGACGACGTCCGGCGGATGGACGGAAGGCTCGAGGCAACCGTGGGTGATCATGGGCTGCTGCTCTCCGGCGGCCAACGCCAGCGGCTGATGATCGCGGGAGCGCTTGCGGGCCGTCCCAGGATCCTGCTGCTCGACGAGGCAACCTCGGCACTCGACAACGTCACCCAGACCGTCGTCATGCGGACGATCCTCTCGTCCGCCGCCACGCGGCTGGTGGTGGCGCACCGGATGACGACTGTCCGGAACGCAGACCGCGTCGTGGTGGTGGCCGGTGGGCGGATCGCGGAGGAGGGCACACCTGCCGAACTGCTTGCGAGCGGGGGACACTTCGCCCGTCTGGCCAAGCGGCAAGAGGTCTAGCCGTGGCCACCCGCAAGGCTGATGCCGCGGCCGCATCGGTTGCCATCGTGAGCCGGTTCGCGCGTGAGCCGGGCCGATCCGTGTTGGCGCGAGTGATGACGCCGGGCGGCACT
>CAIYHO010000022.1 GCA_903925955.1 uncultured Chloroflexota bacterium | reverse complement strand
GGACGGTGTCCCGGCCATCGGTGAGGAGATGCACCAGCCGCTCCCCCACCCCAAGACCCTGATAGGCCGGGTGGACCACAACGGTGGCGATGAGCGCATTCTGGCCGCCGTCCGTGATGGAGCGCGCAGTCCCGATGAGCCGCTCACCATCCCACGCCGTTGCGAACTCGCCGGTCCGGGCAATCGCCGTTTCCAGCGAGGCGGGTTCCGACGCGCGCAGATCCCAGCCGACGGAGCGCAGCAGTCCAACCATGGATGCCGCGTCCGGGCGCCTGTCTGTCTGGAGCACCACGCGCTCCCGTGTCCCGTCAACGCGGATGAGCCGGCGCTCGATCTCCCACAGGTGGTCAAACCCGTGCGCCTGAAGACGGCGAAGCACCTTGGCCAGCGTCCATGTCTCGCCGTGGCGGTCGGCGGTCTCGGCGCCGTCATCGCCGCGGGCGAGGTCGCGCAGGCGCTCGATGACCCACGCCCGGCTCGCCGCCAGTACCTCGGGGAGCGGCGCCCCGTCCAGCGGACCCAGGTAGCGCCCGCCGCCGGGCAGCCGGCCCACCAGCCAGACCTCGGCGCCCGCCACATGGCGGAACACCTCGGCCACGGGTCGCTCACCACGCGCAACCGCCGCCGGGATGGCACCGCGCGCATCCTCAACCGCCTCCACGCGTGCCAGGACGCAGAGCAGGTCCTCACGCGCCCAGGTCAGGCGCCGGATGGCGGCCTCAAGCTCCTCCTGCGGCACGCGGCGCCGGTCCGATGGCAGCGTGGCCATGACCTCGTACCCGTCGGGCTCGCGGACCGTGGGCACCTCGCCCGCCACCTCGACGCGGCGGATCCGCGGGATGGGCGCCTCATCGCCGTGCGCCTCAAGCCACTCGCGGACACGGCCCGTTGCGGCCAGCGCCGCCGACAGCACGCGCTCAGGCGTCTCCGCAACCACAAGCACGCCCGGGACGTCAGGCACCCAGCCGCCGACGCGCCCGTCATAGCCGGGCTCCAGCCAGACGCCAAGCGGCGCAAAGTGGTCTAGCGCCGGCACTGGCCGGTCGTGGACGTCCTCGGTCACGTCAGGGCCTAGGTCACGCGGCATCGGCGTCCTCGGTTAGCCGCGCGCCCGGCGGCCCGGCCGCTGGCCTGTGCGCTTGCGGATGTTTGGCGTGACGGTGACGTCCCAAGTTGGCCGGTCAAGCCAGCGCGCCTGCCAGGACGCCGCGTCCGCATCGTCGTGTTCGTCGCGGATGCCCGGGAACAGATCCGTGGCGATGCCGCTGGGATCCGGGCCCTCGCCCGAACCACCGGGCTCCTCACCCGCGGGCAGGACGGTGACCGAGGTGACCTCAAACGCCTCCTCAGGGTATCCCCCTGCGCCATGGCCGTGGCCACCCTTGCCGCCGGGCCGGTGTGCCGCAGACCGCTCCTTTGCCCCCAAGGCCGCGTTCTTCGCCGCGCGCTCCGCCGCCCTCGCCACCACCACGGACGCGTCCTGCTCCAGCACCCGCAGGCGGATCTGCTGGATCTCGTCACGCAGCGCAGCCGCCCGCTCAAACTCAAGCTGCTTGGCGGCGGCCTTCATCTCGGCCTCCATCTTGGCGACAAGGCGCTCCACCTCGGCCTTGTCGGCGGCAGCCAAGGTCTGCGCCCGGCGCTCCGACGAGTAGATGACCGTGTTCTCGGCCACAGCCCGGAGGCGGTCGTTGATGTCGTGGATGCCCTTGATGATGGTTGTGGGCTCAATGTTGTGCTCGATGTTGTACCGCTCCTGCACGGTGCGGCGGCGGTCCGTCTCGTCGATCGCCACACGCATGGACTCGGTCACGCGATCCGCGTACATGACGACCCGTCCACCGGTGTTGCGGGCGGCGCGGCCAATCATCTGGATGAGCGACCAAGCGCTGCGGAGGAACCCCTCCTTGTCTGCGTCGAGGATTGCCATGAGGGTGACCTCCGGCAGGTCCAGGCCCTCGCGGAGCAGGTTGATGCCCACCAGCACGTCGTAGACGCCCAGACGCAGGTCGCGCAGGATCGCCACGCGCTCCAGCGTGTCCACCTCGCTGTGGAGGTACTGGACCTTGATGCCCAGCTCCTTGAGGTAGTCCGCCAGGTCTTCGGACATCTTCTTGGTGAGCGTGGTGACCAGCGACCGCTCGCCCTTCTCCACGCGGGACCGGATCTCTTCGAGGAGATCATCGATCTGGCCCTCGGTGGGCCGCACCACGATGGGCGGATCCACGATGCCGGTGGGGCGGATCAGCTGCTCAACGGTCTGCTGGCTGTGCTCGTGCTCGTACGGGCCGGGCGTTGCGCTGACGTAGATGGCCTGGTTGACGTGGACCTCAAACTCCTCAAAGGTCAGCGGCCGGTTGTCCAGCGCAGACGGCAGGCGGAAGCCGAAGTCAACCAGGATCTCCTTGCGGGTCCGGTCGTTCTTGTACATGCCCACAACCTGGGGGATGGTCATGTGGGACTCGTCCACCATGAGCAGCCAGTCCGGCGGGAAGTAGTCCAGCAGCGTCCACGGGCGGGACCCGGGCTCACGCTGGCTCAGGTGTCGCGAGTAGTTTTCCACGCCGGAGCAGTAGCCAAGCTCGCGGAGCATCTCCAGGTCAAACGTTGTCCGCTGGCGAAGCCGCGCCGCCTCAAGGGCTCGACCCTCCGCCTCCATCTGGCCAACACGGAGCTCCATCTCCTCTTCGATGGCCGCTGTGGCAACGCCCAGCTTCTCCTTGGGCGTCACGAAGTGCGTGGCCGGGTAGATGTTGACTTCCTTGCGCTCAGCAAGCAGCTCGCCGGTCAGCGGGTCAATCTCGGTGATCCGCTCCACCTCGTCGCCAAAGAACTCCACGCGCACCACGATCTCGGAGCTGGCCGGGCCGATCTCCAGCGTGTCCCCGCGGACACGGAAGCGGGCACGCGTGAGCGCCGCGTCATTGCGCTGGTACTGGAGGTCCACCAGGTGGCGCAGCACGGCATCCCGCCGGTATTGCCCGCCCGTGCGCAGCCGCAGCACCGTTGCGCCATAGTCCACCGGCGCGCCAAGGCCGTAGATACACGAGACGGATGCCACGATGATGACGTCACGCCGCTCAAACAGCGCGTGGGTGGCCGCGTGGCGGAGCCGGTCAATCTCCTCTTTCCGGCTGGAGTCCTTCTCGATGTACGTGTCCGACCGGGGCAGGTACGCCTCCGGCTGGTAGTAGTCGAAGTAGCTGACGAAGTACTCCACCGCGTTGTCCGGGAAGAACTCGCGGAACTCGGAGTACAGCTGGGCGGCCAGCGTCTTGTTGTGGGCCAGGACCAGCGTGGGCTTCTGGTAGCGCTGGATGGTCTGCGCCATCGTGTAGGTCTTTCCGCTACCCGTGACGCCCAGCAGCGTCTGGTGGCGCAGACCGCGGCCGAGGCCATCCACAAGGCGCTCGATTGCACCCGGCTGGTCACCGGTCGGCTCAAAGGGGGCGACAAGGCGGAAGTCGGGCACGGGCGGACTCTACCACTTTGGCCAGAACCTATAGCGAACGGGTGTTCTCTGGTACCGGAGGACCCAACCCGGACCAACGGCCCATATGCTTACGTCGCCACTGGACGAAGATGGAGTCCGGCGCAGCCTCCCAACCGAGGCCGCACCGGCGAGACGGCCCGCTCATGGATAATGCGGCCGAGCAGTCATCACTCCTCCGCGTCTCGGTCAGGAGACGCGTTCGGCGCCCAGGGTTCCAGCCGGGTGGGCACGGCAGACAGGACGACGGCCAGGACGTCGTCCACCTCGGGAGGCACGATCGCATGGAGATGGAATACAAGGATCCGTCGGGGCGAAACCGCTGGATCATTGTGCTGGGGCTGGTGTTTGCGATCGTCGCCGGCGCCGGGTCGTATCTCGTCATGACCAAGGCGCAGCAGACGGCAAGCCAGCCGGTGACAGCCCAGGTGATCACCGGCGTCGTCGCGTCACGCCCCCTGCTGGCGCGCAAGCCCCTGCAGCGGGATGATCTTGCAATCCGGACCGACATTCCGGCGGACAACACAAACGTCAACGGCAACCTGCTGGTCACAAACCCTGACGAGCTCATCGGCGTGCTGCTGGCGGTTGACGTGGCGCCCGGGCAGCTCATCACGCGGAACCTGCTGGCGTCAGACGTGGCTGGCGGCGAATTCCAGATCCTTGCCCCCGGCGAAAGCGTCGGACCCGACTCGGAGGTCTGGCGCGCGATTGCCATCACGGTGAGCGACGACCGCGCTGTGGGCGGAATGGTCCAGGCCGGCATGCACGTCGACGTGATCATGACCATCTCGGTGGTTCTGCCGGACGCGGCCGCAGCGTCTGACCAGCCCAGCAGGACCCTGCCGCCGTTCTACTCCGATCCCACCAGCAAGGTCACCTATCAGGACATGAAGATCCTGGCGCGCACGGGCACCTTCTACATCCTCAAGGCGACGCTTCGCGTGGCGGAGGAGATCAGCCATCTGCAAGCTGCAGGCGCGGCCCAGTTCACGTTCATCCTGCGCCCCACCGTGGACGAGCGGATCATCAACCTCTCCGCCTTTGGCGAGACGACCAACCGCATCCTCCAGCGCTACGGCCTGCTCCTGCCAGTGATGATCCCCGTCGCCACCTACCCAAGCGCACCGCCCATCCCGGCAATCACCCCGGCACCCACCGCGGCGCCTTCGGCAACACCGGCTCCCTCACCCACCACGTCGCCCGCGCCAAGCGCCAGCTCCGCAGGCTGACCGCAGCCACTCGGCGCAACCCGCGTTTCGGGGCCGCTCCCCTGGGGACTCTCCCTGCGCGTCGCTGACCCGGCGCGCCACCCAGCCGCCCGATCGGGGTCGCCTGATCGGGCGGTCTCCATGCGTCCTCAGGCTCGGGTTCTGCCTAGCGGGCGCCGGCGATCGCCCGCGCCAGCGCCTCCGTGACCAGCGCGCGCGTTGCCGCCAGATCCCCCGACGTGTTCAGGACGCGGGTTGCCACGGGCCGCAGGCGCTCCGCAAGCCCGGCCTGTGCAGCGATGCGCTGCTCCGCATCGGCGCGCGACGTGCCTCGTGCCGCAAGGCGCTCCAGCTGGACGACAGGGTCGCAGAGCACCAGCCACACCTCGTCGCAGAGCGCGGCCAGCCCGCCTTCAACCAGCTTGATGGCCTCCACCGCAACCGCGGGCGCCCCATCGCGTTCGGCCGCGTCGATTGCCTCAAGGATCCTTGGCCGGACCGCGGGGTGGACGATGGACTCCAGCTCCGCAAGTGCCGCCGGATCTGCAAACACGATGCGGGCGAGCGCCGCACGGTCCAGGGTGCCATCGGCGCCCACCACGGCAGCGCCAAACCGGCGAAGGATCACGTCGTGGGCGGGGTGCCCAGGCGAGGTCACGCTGCGCGAGATGGCGTCCGCGTCAACCACCGCCACACCCAGCTCGGCCAGCCAGCGCACAACCTGTGACTTGCCGCAGCCGATGGGACCGGTGACGCCAATCCGCAGCGACCGCCCGGTGCTTGTCCGGGCCTGGGTCAGTCGTCCGGTCACGGCGCCTGCTCCTCCATCTCCAGCCACGCATCCTCGGCCTCGGCGAGCGCGCGCTCAACATCGGCCAGTTCGCTCGTGACGCGGCGCATCTCCACAAAGTTCGCGGCCACCGACGGCGTCGTCATCGCCAGCTCCAGCTGCGTCTTCCGCAACCCAAGCCGTGACAACTCGGCGTCGAGCGCCTCACTCCGCCGGCGATAGGCCTCCTTGGACAGCTTTGGCCGCGGAACGGCGCGCCGCGTCTTGGCGGCGGGCTTGGAGGCTTCGGCCGCGGCTGCCGCGGCTATCGCGGATGCTTTCGCCGATGCCTTCGCGGATGCTGCAGCAGGACCCGACGGGTTGGCCGACAGCGCGCCCTTTGGCGCCATCGTGCTTGGCCGCACGCGGTTTGCACGTCGCGCAGCTTCGGCCTCGATGGTCCAGCCGTCCGCCACCGCCGTCCGCCAGGCGCGGTAGCCCCCGTCAAACGGCACGGCCAGACCGTCGCCCACCACCCACAGCTTCTCGCAGATGTTCTCAAGCAGACGCCGGTCATGGCTGACCACCAGGAGGGTGGCAGGAGACTCGATCAGGAACGCCTCGATGGCCTCGCGCGCGGCGATGTCCAAGTGGTTGGTGGGCTCGTCAAGGAGCATCAGGTTGGACGGCATGATCCCCAGGAGCGCAAGCTCCAGCCGCGACCGCTCCCCGCCCGAGAGCGAGCGGACCTCCTTGAACGCGTCATCTCCCCGGAAGAGGAACCGGGCGAGGTACCCGCGCGCCTCCCCAACCGTCACCGGGATTGCCTCAAGGATGGCGTCGAGCACCGTGGTGCCTGGGATCGCGGCGTCCCGCAGCTGGGCGAGATACGCGGGCGATACCTGGTGGCCAAACGTGACGGCGCCGTCAAGCGGCGGGAGGTCGCCCGCGATCGTGCGCAGAAGCGTGGTCTTGCCGGCGCCGTTGGGGCCGACGATGCCGATGCGGTCGCCGCGCTGCGCCGCAAGGAACGGCGCCCGGGCCACGGTCACCGGGTCCTTGGCGTCTGTGCCGTCTGCGGTCAGCGCGCCGCGTCCGGGCAGGTACCCCACGGCCAGCTCGTCGAGACGGATCACCAGCTCGCCGCTGCGCACCGGCCCGCCCACGAGGGCCTGACCCTTCAGGCGCAGGGATCGGCCGGCCTTTGGCGCCTCCTCCTTGGCATCCTTGAGCCGCTCGAGACGCGCCTCATGCTCGTGCATCTTGGTGTGCTTGCGCTGGCTGCGGTACTTCTGGACGAGATCGACTTCCTTCTCGATGGCGCCCGTCAGGCTCTCGGCCTCGCGTTCCGCACGCTCATCGCGCTCGATGCGCTGGCGGTGGTAGGCGGAGTAGTCGCCGCGGAACACCGTGAGCTTGCGGTCACGCAGCTCCCAGACGCGCGTGACGGTGGCGTCGAGAAACGCACGGTCGTGGGAGGCGACAAGCAGGGCGCCAGTGCGACGGCGCAGATGCTCCTCCAGCCACTCGATGGCGCTCACGTCAAGGTGGTTGGTTGGCTCGTCAAGCAGCAGCAGATCCGGGTTGGCAATGACCAGACGCGCAAGGGCCGCGCGTGTCTGCTGGCCGCCCGAGAGTGCCGTGGGCGGACGCTGCCACTCGTCGCGGGCAAAGCCAAGACCACTCAACGCCTCGTCCACGCGCTGGTCAAGCGTGTAGCCGCCCAGGATCTCGAAGCGATGCTGCAGGTCCGAGTACTCGTTGCCGGCCGCGTGCCCGCCGTGCTCAAGCGCCTCCAGCTGGACGGCCATCTTCTCCAGGTGCGACGCGCCATGGCGAACCGCCGACCGGAGGTCCGGCGCGGTCATGAAGGCCTCGTCGAAGTGCGCCTCTTGCGACAGGAGGCCCAGGCTCAGGTGCCGCCGGCGCATGACGGTGCCGCGGTCCGCATCGTCCCGGCCCGACACGATGCGCAGGAGCGTCGTCTTGCCCGCGCCATTTGGGCCGACAAGGCCGATGCGCTCGCCTGGCGCGATGGCGGCGTGGATCTGGTCAAGGATGACAAACGTGCCGATCTCGCGGGTCACGCCGTCAAGGCGGATCAGGCTCATGCGGTTCCTGCCCCTGTGGCCGCCCCGCCAGCCCTGGCGGCTGCGCGTCTGGCTGCCGCAGCGGTCTTGGTTTGGGCAGCGCGCGCCCGGGCCTTCGCCGCTTCATTGGCTGTGCGGCCAAGGGAGCCGGCCCCGTCAAGATCCACCCACAGGCGGCCCTTTCGGCCGGCGGTCCGACCGGCTGGGCTGGCGCCCGGGCGCGGCGTCATCGTTGCCAGCAGCTTGGCGCCGCTCAGGCGGTCAGCGGCGGACAGCCGCTGGCAGTAGGAACAGAAGTGCGTAGCGCGGATGCCGATGACGATCCTCCTGATGGGGCGCCCACACCGCGGACACGGCTCGCCCGTCCGCTGGTAGACCTCGAGGCGCTCCTGCATTGCGCCGTCGCCGTCGGGGGCGGTGTAGTCGTCAATTGACGAGCCCCGCCGGTCCACGGCCTCACTCAGGATCTCAATGATGTGGCGGTAGAGCGCCCGCTCGTCGTCAGGCCTCAGCGTGGCAGCCGAGCGGAGCGGGTGGAGCTTCGAGCGCCACAGGGCCTCGTCGGCGTAGATGTTGCCCACGCCCACGATGAACGACTGGTCCACCAGCAGCGTCTTGAGCCGCGCACGGCGACCCCGGATGAGGGACCGAAACTCGCGGAGCGTGAAGCGCGGGTCAAGCGGCTCCGGTCCGAGGCCGTCAAACGGGTTGTCGTCGGCGCTGTACAGGCCAATCCGGCCAAACTTGCGGATGTCGCGGAAACGCACCTCGCGGCCGTCGTCCAAGACCAGCGCCAGCCGCTCGTATGGGTCGTGCGGGACGGCTGCAGGGACCACAAACACCTGGCCCGTCATCTTGAGGTGGATTGTCAGGAAGGCGCCGCCGTTGAGATCAACGACGATCAGCTTGCCGCGCCGCCCCACAGCCTCCACGCGATGACCTGTGACGCCCGCCATGAACGCCCCCGGATCCCGGTCGCGCAGCGTGCCGGGCCACACCACGCGCGCAGCCACAATCACCGGGCCGCGCCCGCCGCCGTCGGGCAGCAGGTGGCGCCGGAGGTCGCGCGCAACGGTCTCAACCTCGGGGAGTTCGGGCATGGCGCCCCTGACGATAGGACAGGTGGGGCCTCGCCGTGGCGCGCCGCTTGGCAGAGCGCCCTGAACCCGCGCGCCGGGCCCGCATCGGGCACCATGGGACTGCCCATGTCGCCCACGCCTCCGCCCCCTCACGCGCGCTCCGCCCGTCTGGCCATCAGCGTCCTGTTCTTTGCGAACGGCGCGCTCATCGCAAGCGTTGTGCCTCGGCTTCCGGCCATCAAGACATCGCTGGGCTTGTCCAACGCCGAGCTTGGCGCGGCCATCGCCGCGCTGCCTGTGGGCGGACTGATCGCGGGCGGGCTCGTGGGCATGCTCATCGCTCGGTTTGGCAGCGGGCGCTCGGCCGCCTTCAGCGGTGTGCTGTGCTGTCTGGTTATCGCCGGGATCGGCCTCGCTCCGTCGTTGCTTGCGCTCGCCGCCGTCTACTTCGTGCTGGGTGTGTTTGACGCCACCATGGACGCCTCGATGAACACGCACGGTCTGGTGGTGCAGCGCGAGTACGGCCGGTCCATCCTCCAAGGCTTCCACGGGACATGGAGTCTTGGCGGCATGGCCGCAGGTGCACTCGGAGCGGCGGCGGCCGGGATTGGCGTCCCTGTTGCGGCGCACCTGGCCGTCGTGGGTCTTGTGCTTGCGCTGATCATCCTGGCCACAAGCGGCCCGCTCCTGGCCGGTAGATCCCAACAGGAGCCCGACACGAGTCAGGTGGCGGCTGGGCCGTCTGAACGGATGCACGCTCGGAACGCGCCGCGGCTCCTGCGGATCCTGCTGCCCGTCGCGATGCTGGGGATCATGACCGCCATCGCGCAGGCGGCGGCTTCAACGTGGAGTGCTGTGTACCTGACTGAGTCCTTGGGGCTCTCCGCCGGCGTTGCTGCCATTGCCTTTGTCCTGTACGCCGCCAGCATGACCGTGGGCCGGCTGGTCAACGACCGGTTTGTGGACCGGCTTGGAGCCATCGTCATGGTTCGGATGGGGGCGCTGATGGCGGCAGCGGGCTTGGTGCTGGCGATTGCCGCAGGTCCGCTCCACCTGCCCGTCATTGCGTTTGCAGGCTTTGCGGCCATTGGCCTTGGGACCTCGCCGATGTTTCCGGTCATGATCACAGCCGCCGGGACCCGGCCGGGCATCACCGCCGGGTACGGCGTTGCGCTGGCGGCGTGGCTGGTCCGCATCGGCATGGTGGTGGCGCCAACCCTGATTGGCCTGGCGGCCGACTCCGCCGGCCTTGGCGCGGCATTTGTGATCCCGCTTGTCACCGTGCTGGTGATGATCCCGTTGGCGCCCATCCTTGCCGGTGTGCGCTGGATCCCAAGGCCACTCCGGGACATGCCGGCAACTCCCCCCGCCTGACGGCGCCGTCCGCTGTCAGCGGGCGTGCCAGCCGCGTCTCAGCCGGAGCCCACCGCGTCAGCCTCGGTGTCCGCCTCGGCAAGCACGGCGTCGCGACGCGAGACCGGGGTCATCCCCTCCCACGAGTCGCCCACCTTGACCTCGACCGTCAGCGGCACCGACAGCGGTAGCGCGCCCTCCATCGCCTTGCGCAGCACCGGGATCAGGCGCTCCACCTCGGCGCGCGGTGCCTCAAGCAGCAGCTCGTCGTGGACGGACAGCAGCACCCGGGCAGCAAACCCGCCATCGCGGAGCGCCCCATCCATGCGGATCATCGCAATCTTCACGATGTCGGCCGCCGTCCCCTGGATGGGCATGTTGATCGCCATGCGCTCGCCGGCCGCACGCAGGGCCCCGTTTGACGAGGTCAGCTCCGGGATCCGGCGCCGCCGCCCAAGCAGCGTGGAGACAAAGCCCACCTCGGCCGCGGTCTCGCGGATGTGCGTCATGTAGCGCCCGATGCCGCTGTACGCGAGGAAGTAGCCCTGGATGAACTCGCGCGCCTCGGTCTTGGTGATCCCGGCGCGGGACGACAGGCCAAAGTCGCTCATGCCGTAGGCAAGCCCAAAGTTGACCATCTTGGCCATCGAGCGCTCATCGGGAGTCACATCGGCGGCGTCCTTGTGGAGCACGCGCGCGGCGGTCTCGCGGTGGATGTCGGCCTCGCGGGCAAACGCGTCGGCCAGGTGCTCGTCGCCAGAGACGTGGGCGATGATCCGCAGCTCAATCTGGCTGTAGTCCGCGGCCACCAGCGTGGTGTCTGGCGAGCCCGCCACAAACGCATGGCGGATCCGGCGGCCAAGCGGCGTCCGAATGGGGATGTTCTGCAGGTTGGGCTCGGACGAGGAGAGCCGTCCGGTGGCCGCCACGGCCTGGTTAAACAGCGTGTGGAGCCGCCCGTCCGGGCCGATCAGATTCGGCAGCGCCTCCACATAGGTAGAGCGCAGCTTTGTGTACGTGCGCCAGTCCAGCACATGGCCAACCACGGGGTGGACATCGCGCAGCTCCTCAAGGACCGTGGCGTCCGTGGAGTAGCCGGTCTTTGTCTTGCGCCCGTGCGGGAGGTGCAGCTCCTCAAACAGGATTTCGCCAAGCTGCTTGGGCGAGCCGATGGTGAACCGGTGGCCCACCGTGGCGTAGATCTCGGCCTCCAGCCGCTCTATCTCGGTGGCGAACTCGCGCTCCAGCATGGACAGCGCGTCCTGGTCCAGCGCGATGCCGGCGGCCTCCATCCGCGCAAGGATGGGGATGAGCGGCAACTCGATCTCGTGGAACAAGCGCTCCGCGCCCTCGTCGTGCAGCGAGAGCTCAAGTGACGGCCGAACCGCCAGCGCGGCGAGCGCCTCAAGCCCGGCGGTTGCTGTGGGCGGCAGACCGGCAGCCGACGGCGGCAGGACCTGATCCAGCCGCTCTGCCACAACGTCGGCGATCTTCTGGGCCCGAAGCGCGGCGTTGACGAGGTACGCGGCAATCTGCGTGTCAAACGCGATGGGCGTGGGCGCGGCGTCCGCGTCCTCGGCGAAGCGCGCCGTGAGCATCGCCTTGACCTCGTGGCCCACCAGCGGGACGCCTACCGCCTCCACCAGATGGCGCAGGGCCACCGCCGCATCAGGCCCGTCCGCGGCCACAACGCGCCCGTCCTCGCCCGCCACGGCGAGCGCCAGCGGGAAACCGGCCAGCGGTCGCGGCTCGCTGAGCACCTGCGCGATGCCCACAGCGGCGAGACCCCGGAGCCACGGCTCCAGCGCCGCAACGCCATCCGCGCCCACAACGCCAACCCGCCCCTGGTCCATCAGCGCCGCGGCCAGCGCCCCGGGCAGGTCGCCCGACGCCTCGGCAAGCGCCTGCGCCCGCGCCTCAACGGCCGCTGACGTGGTGGTAATGCCCCCGGCAGCGCCAGACGAGCCGGCGCCGCCGGTGTGGACCTCGTCAAAGTCCATCAGCAGCGAGAGCTGGCCCGGATCGGCCTTGGGCGCCTTCGCGCCGGCCGGGGCGTTTGCACCGCCAGGCGCATTTGACTTCGACGCGCCAACGGAGCCCTCACGCGCCTCGCGCAGCTTTGCAACTGCCTCCTCGGGGCGCTCGCCCGGCAGCGGCGGGAGCCTGTCGATCAGCGTCCGGAACTCAAACTCGCGGAACAGCCGCACCACGGCCTCGCGGTCGTAGTCCCCCACTCGCCCGCGATCAGGATCCAGCACCACGTCCACATCGCGGACCAGGCGCATCAGCTCCCGGCTCTCAAGCGCAGTCTCGCGATGCTCCGCAAGCAGCGGCTGCAGCTTGGCGGGCGCCACCTGGTCCAGGTTCTCGTACATCGCGTCGAGGCTGCCCCAGGTTGCCACAAGCTTGGCGGCGGTCTTCTCGCCAACGCCCGGGATGCCCGGGATGTTGTCCGATGTGTCGCCCTTGAGCGACTTGTAGTCCAGCATCTGGTCGGGCCGCAGCCCCCAGCGCTCGTTGATGCGGTCAATGTCGTACGAGATGGTGTTGGCGATGCCGCCGCGCAGCGAGACCATCAGCCGCGTGTGCTCGTCCACCAGCTGGAGCATGTCCAGATCGCCCGTGAGGATGATCGTCTCCAGCCCCTTCGCCACGGCCTGCCCGGTGAGCGTGGCGATGACGTCGTCCGCCTCAAAGCCCTCGCGCTCGTACACGGGGATGCCCATGGCAGCCACCACTTCGCGGACGCGCGGGATCTGGGTCCGCATGTCGTCGGGCATCTTCTGGCGGGTGCCCTTGTATTCGGCGTAGCGCTCGTGGCGGAACGTGGGCTTGCCCAGATCAAAGGCAACCGCGATGTGGTCCGGCTTGGTGTCGGCTATCGCGCGCAGCACGATGTTGGTGAAGCCAAAGATCGCGGTGACCAGCTCGCCCTTCGACGTGGTCAGCGGCTGGTCAATCAGCGCGTAGTAGCCGCGATAGATGAGGCCGTTGCCGTCGAGCAGAAGGAGGCGTTCCACGGCCGAAGTGTACCCGCGGGCTACGCGGCTCCTACTGCAGGATGACGAAGCCGTCCACGTCAACTCGGGCGTGCCCGCGTGTCCCGCCAACCACGATCCGGATCGTGTGGGTGCCAGACGTGAGCCAGCTGTGGGTGAAGACCATCCGGCGAGGGCTCAGGCTCCCGTACAGGCTGACCGTGCTGACCTTGACGCCATCGAGGTACACCGTTGCCGTGGCGCGGTCGCGTCCCCGCGTTGCCACCCAGCCGATAGACCTGCCCCGGAACGTGAAGCTGGCCGAGGCACCCGGCACCGTGGCAAGCCGGCTCTGATGGCCCAGGAGGTTGGGGCCGATGAGACGGGTCCAGCGGCCGGTCCAGTGGATTGCCGATGAGGTCTCCGGCACCAGCACCACGCGCACAGTTGGCGAGGGCACGTTCGTCGAGCGGTTCCCGGCCCAGTCGCGAGCACGGATATACCAGCGGTATCGATGCAGCGGCACGGCAGCACTGCCGACGGCCCGGGCTGAGGTGAGCGATGTGCCCACGGTGGTGGCCCCATCGCGGGTTGCCAACACAGTGAAGTCGCGCACACCGGAGCTCTTGTCAGTGGCGGCCCAGGAGATGCGGAGCGGCACCTTGATCGCACTGACCGTGCCGGTCGCAAGCCCAACACCGGGCGTGCTCACCGTGGGGGCGAGACGGTCAAGGCTGCCCAGCACAATGTCGAGTGCTGCGCCTTCGCGGATCACCAAGTCGGCGAGGCCATCGCCGTTCACGTCGCCCATCGCCACAGCCGGCGGGTAGACGAGTGCACGAGCGTCGTCAACGCGGATCCACGCGCGGGCCGTTGAGTCCACGCGCACGGTCTCGGTTGCCTGGCGGCCGCCAACCACGGTTGTGTACCCGATCCGATCATCCCTGCCGCGCACGACGATGTCGGCGTACCCGTCGCCGTTCATGTCGCCAGCGGCGGCGATGTTCCCCCACACGTTGCTCTCCAGGCTCACGAGGTAACCCCGGCGCGTCGATGCCGCATCCCGCTCGCCGAAGAAGATGGTTGCAAGCGTGGAGTCCGAGTTGTAGTACCCCGCCACGATGTCCTCCACCCCATCGCCGTCAACGTCAGCGACGGCCAGGTGGTACCCAATGGCGAGGCTCGGGACGCGGAGGGTTGTCGGGGTGCCCGCCGCCAGGTTAGTCCACGCGGCGGAACTCACCTCCCCCATCTCCTGGCCCGCAAAGGCTGGCGACCCCCACGTCACAAAGACGCCCTCGACGTAGTACGCGCCACCGCTGACCACGTCGGCCAGGCCGTCGCCGTTGACGTCGCCAATAGCAAGGCCAAACCCGTAGGACATGTGATCCGAGCCTGCCTGCGAGAGCTCAACCCATCGGCCCGCCGGCGGATCAGCAAGGCTGAAGCTGGCAAGCGATGGACCGCCAAACACCACGTATGCCGCACCTGGCGCGTTCGACCCGGGAACGGCCACGCCGTCGCCGAGGGCGCCCAGCGCGATGTCGCCGTAGCCGTCGCCGTTCACGTCGCCACCGCCGGCGAGCGAGGATCCAAGTGAGGACCCGGCCTTTGCGCCATCGATGCGGAACCCGATCGCGGGATCAAGGCCGTCGAGGTGGAGGTCCGTGGCCGGCCCGCCCCCGTAGATCACGAAGACGCTGCCTACCGAATAGACACCGCCCACTTGCGCGTTCTGGGCGCCGATCAGGAGATCCTCAACGCCGTCACCGTTGACGTCGCCTGCGCTGGCAAGCGTGCTGCCAAACCAGACGGCGTCCGCGGGACCGTAGATGGTGAACCCGTGCGGCGCCGCTGCCTGAACAGTGAGCGACATCCCCGTTGCCGGTGCGTCCAGGAGCACCACGACCGCATTGGGGCCCTGCGACCGCCCAACTGCCGCAACGATCTCCTTGCGGCCGTCGCCGTTGAGGTCCACGAGGGCAACTGCGCCGCCCGGCGATCCCGCGGTGGTGTCCTTCAGGGTGATGTCCGCGCTGGCGCGGTCCCTGACCTGCACGGTTGCCGTGACCGGAATGAGGATGTCCCGGGTGGCTCCGTCCTTGTCGGTCGCCGTCACGCCAACCTGATTGACCGACTCAGTGCTGAAGGAGCAGACCAGCGTCTGGTTGAACTTGAAGCTGACCACCACTCCGGAGCCGCACGTTGGGGTGACGGAGACGAGGTCCTGGCCGGGGTCTGAAACCGCTACCCGGTAGGTCCGCTGCTCGCCGGTAGCCGGTACGAGTCCTGGACCCTCCACGGTCCCCCTTGGCACGGCGTTCGCGATGGTGAAGTGCAGGACCACCGGATCCGATGTCGCGTCTGCGTCAGAGCCCGTGATCACGACGTCGAGGACGCTCGGGCCGTCGGGCATCGTCCCGGTCCAGATCCACGTCCCGGACGGTCCGGGGCCGGCGATCGAGTAGTCCCTAGCGGGGGTCATCGCGACGAGGAGGCCCCTCGGGTCGGCGTAGGTCCCCAAGACTTCGACGTAGTCGCCCTCGGTGTGCGCAGAGACATATGGGTTGACCGTGAGCACGGGCTTGGGGGTCGCCTCTGCGCCCGGGTCCGGCGTGCGGGCGATGCCGTTGACCATGATGCTCGACTGCGCAGCCCAGCCATCGCCGTTGGCGACGAACACCGTCTCGGACCAGGTGCCGGGCACCGCGGCCGCATCCGGCGCAAACGCGAATGTCAGCGTGCATGAGCCGTGGGCGGGCAGCGGCGCCTGCGTGCAGGTCTCGCTGTCAAGGCTCAGGTTCATCGGGTTGCGATACCAGTAGCTTTCATTCCGCGTGAAGGGAGCCAAGCTGATTGGCGCATCGGCAAGCGACGTCAGCGTGGCGGTCCGCAGGTAGGTGCCACCTGGTGTCTGGTACCCGAATTCAAGCTTCGGCTGCAGGCTGATGGGCGAGATGCCTTCGCCCGAGATGGTCATCTGCCGCGCGTCCACGATCGAGTCGCCGTGCATCGCGATGTTCGCTCGGCTGGAGCCCATGTGGGTGGGCGCAAAGACCACGTCGATGTAGCAGGTGGTGCCGCCCAAGACGGGCGCCGGCGTGCACGTGTCCTCGGTCACCTTGTAATCGGCCGCGTCGCCTGCCGTCCACGAGCCGATGATCTCGATTGGCCCAAACGTGCGCGGGCCGCCGCCGGCCACGGCAAATGCAAAGCGGTGCGGGGCGGACGGCACGGACTCCATCTGCGAGCCGAAGACAAACCCCGGCGGTGTGCTGATCGGGTCCCTCGCCCCGCCGAATGCGGACGTCCGGTACCTGCCCGCGGCGTTGTTTGCCGTGGCACTGATGGTGGCCGGGTGGTAGCTGTCCAGCGTCAGGGGGAGGTACTGCAGGTTGATCACGCACGACGCCCCGGGTTGGACGGGGGCCTGCGTGCACGTCTCGCTGACAACCGAGAACTCCAGCGAGGGCGAGTGCGCCTGTCGGCTGCCCCAGACCTCATCCACCACAAGCAGGTCTGACAGCGCCAGCGGCGCCGTTCCGACTGAGGAGATGGTGAGGGCCCGAGTCTCGGACGCCCCCGGATACAGGGTGGTGAAGCCGAGCCAGCTCGTGGCGTATGCGGCATACGGGACTTCGGACGCGATCCGGACCTCATATGCCCGGCCGATGCTTGGGCACGAGGCGTGGAGGGCCAACACGACAACGACGCCGTCCACGGCCGCCGTCATCTCGTCAATCGTCACGGTCATCCCGGCGCAGCTGGCGGCAGGCGCGTCTGGCAGTGTGTCTGCGGCGCTCAGGAGCGGTAGGCCCACATAGGCATGCCCCACCTGCACGTCCGCCCCTTGGGCTGCCGCGACCATTTGCGCCGTCTGGGCGAGGGCCCCGTCGGCGAGGACGATGCCGAAGGTGATCGAGCCACGGTCAGTCGGGCCGCTCGAGAGGTGCAGCCGTGCGCCGATGGGATAGATCGGCGGGGCGTACAGGTCCGGCGCGGTGCCAGGGTTCGTGTAGTCGGTACGGAAGAACGTCTGGGGGTTCCCCGCGGTGGTGGGCTGCGCCAGCGCAAGACCAAGGGCCGCCCCAACGACCAAGGCGCCAGCAATGCTGCCGCCGATCCATCGGCCAACTCGCACGCGGCTGCTGCGTGAACTCATTTGCTCTTCCCCCCACGGCTTGGCACCTGACACACTCTTGGGCCAGCCCCAGTCCCGCAACAGGGCCATTGGGCATCAAGGACGCGTCAGCCCACGTAGGATGGCGTCATGGCAGCACGACGTGTCGGGATCCTCACCGCGGGCGGCGACAGCCCCGGCCTCAACGCCGCAATTCGCGGCTTCGGCAAGACCATGATCGGCACCTACGGATTTGAGGTCGTCGGCTTTCGCGACGGCTTCCGCGGCTTGGCCGAGAACCGCAAGTCCGTCCTCCAGAAGAAGCAGCTGGCCGGGATCCTGACCATCGGCGGGACCATTCTGGGCACCAGCCGCGACAAGCCCACCAAGATGCTGATCGACGGCGACGTGCGCGACGTCACCGAGCAGATCCTCGCGGTCTGCGCGAAGGAGCGCCTTGAAGGGCTGGTCTGCCTTGGCGGCGGCGGCACCGCCAAGAACGCGCTGCGCTTGTCGCGCGCCGGACTCAATGTGCTCACGCTGCCCAAGACCATCGACAACGACGTGGCCGGCACCGATGCCACCTTTGGCTTTGCCACCGCACTCGAGATTGCCACCGAGGCGATTGACCGGCTCCACTCCACGGCCCACAGCCACCACCGGATCATCGTGGCCGAGGTCATGGGGCATCGGGCGGGCTGGCTGACGCTTGGCGCGGGGCTGGCGGGCGGCGCCGACGTGATCCTCATCCCCGAGATCCCCTACTCCATCGGGAGCATCGCCTCCGCCATCCGCGACCGCGTGAAGAAGGGCACCAACTTCTCCATCGTGGCCGTGGCCGAGGGCGCCCGCAGCGTGGACGACGCAAAGGCGCTGGCCGCAGCCGAAGCACGCGTGGCCGCCACGAAGGACCCGGACGCCCGTTTGGCGGCCAAGATGGAGATCGCCAAACTGGAACTCCAGCACGAGGGCAACACCCTGCGTCTGACGCAGCAGCTTGAGCAGCTGACGGGGCTGGAGTCACGCGTGACCATCCTGGGCTACGTCCAGCGCGGCGGGACGCCCTCACCCATTGACCGCCTCCTCGCCACGCGACTGGGCACGGCTGCGGCTGACTTTGTGGCGGCCGGCACGTGGGGCGTCATGGTGGCGGCGCAGGGCGACGGGATTGCCGCGGTGCCGCTGACGAAGGTTGCCGGGCGGCGCAACACCGTGCCGCCGGATCACGCGTGGGTGCGCGCTGCGCGCAACGTGGGGACCTGTCTGGGCGACTGACGGTCCGCGGCTGCCCCTCGGGTGGCATCGGGCGCGGCACCGGGTCGCATGCCGCGTGCGCGCGGCACCGGGCGTCCCCGCGGGCGGCGCGGCACCGGGCGTCCCCGCAGGCGGCGCGGCACCGGGCGTCCCCGCAG
>CAIYHO010000021.1 GCA_903925955.1 uncultured Chloroflexota bacterium | reverse complement strand
TCTGCATCTCCAGCTCGATCTGCTGGACGCGCAGCTCGTGGACCTCGGCCACCTCGTTCTGGAGCGACTCGAGGCGCTCCTCGGCCTCTCGACGGAGTTCGGCGATTGTGGGCGGCCGGTGCCTGGCGGCGTCCCTGGACCGCACGGCATCCGGCGTGTCCTGCGCGTCAGGCTTTCGGGCGTCGCTCATGCCGCAGGGCCGGCGAGGCGGATGGCGTGACCGGCCGGGGCCGCGGTGCCAGCGCGCGGGCATTCCCCCGCGTTGCGGGTCCAGACCGTCATACCGGGTGCCACAGATCCCCTTTTTCGACCACCGTAGCGCGCGCCCCGGCAAGCCCTACTGCAGCGTGCGCAGCCCAGCATACGCCACCCTTCCGGGCCTCCATCAACTGCGGATTGGCCGCTGACAAGTCGTCGGGCAGATCCTCCCCCACTGAAGCGGAGGGAGCGGGGTCGCCCGACGTTGGGGCTGGTGGCGGTGGCGAGCCAGCGCGGACCAGCGCGCGCCCGTACGATCCACAACACATGGACACGCCCCCGTCCGATCCCCGCCAGCAGCAGACGCCGCCGATGCCGTCGTCGCAGCCGATGCCGCCGTCCGCGTGGCCGCCTTCCCCGCCGCCCGATTGGGTTCCGGCGCCGCCATGGCAGCCCGGGGCACCGCCCGATTGGGCGCCTGCACAGCCGCAGTACGCCCCGGTCTGGGCCAACACCCCGCCGCCGTTGGCGCCCGCCCGAACAGGGTTCTGGCGCACCGACGCCGGTCTCACCACCATCATCGCTGCGGCAATCACCGTCGTGTCAATCCTCGTGGCCGTCGCCGCGTGGCGCGGCAGCTCTGCCGTTGGCCTCGCGTCGGACCTAGACGGGTCGTACATCCAGCAGGTGGCCATGCGCCAACAGGAGCTGGAGACAATCACGGGCTACGTGGAGCTGGACACGCGCCTTCTGCCCCGGTATCAGGAGCACGTTCTTGCGGCGGCCCAACTGCAGGCCGCGGCGGACAAGCTTCCCGCCGGCTCCGCCGATCGCCAGCTGCTGGAGGTCCGCGCCCAGGGAGAGCGGGCCATCGCCCGGGTCATGCGGCCGTTCTTCATCGCGTTGCCGGCAGTGGACGCGCAAGGGATCGCCACCTATGACCGTGAATCCATCCTGCGCGCGCTCGAAGACCAGGACACCCGGTTGGCGGACCTCCAGCCGGACCGGGTAGCCGCCGATGCCGCACTCACCCATGACCAGGCCAATGGCTTTGTGGTTGTCGGGGTGATCCTGGCCGTTGGGCTGGTGCTCCTCACCATTGCCCAGGTCCTGCGCGGGAGGCGTCGCATCCCGTTTGCGGTAAGCGGCGCTGTGGCGGGGCTTGCGGGCGGCATCGGCCTTGTGCTGGTGGAGGCGGTGCTGTTCCATGGCAGTTGACCTCGCGCTCCTTGACCTTGAGCAGACCCGCGGCAATGCGTCTATCTCGCGGTTCTCTCGGCGCATCGCCATCACCATCGCCATCGTGTCGCTGCTGGCCGCGGTGGTTGGGTGGCTGCAGAACCAAGCCAACACCCAGGCCGGCAACGCGGCGCAGCAGGCGCAGGCCCATGCCATCGAGGCGGCCGACGCCACCGTCCGCGCCCGCGAGCAGCAGTTCGCCTCGCTGGACACGTGGGTGCTGGGCCTCGAGGGTCGCGTCACCGTGGCCAACCTTGCCTCTGAAATCGCGTTTGCCCCGGCGGACCAGCAGGCCACGCTCCAGGCGGCCCGCGCGGCGGCCACGGCGCAAGCCGACAGGACGGCAACGCTGAGCGGCCTGGATCTGACGGCCAACGACGGACCGCGGACGGATGCATCGCTGATCTGGGCCAAGTTGTCATCAGCCACGCGGGACCGGTTCCGGATTGAAGCCGTGCAGGACGCCGACAACGAGCTGGCCAACGCGTGGGGCCGCCAGACTGCCTCATACAACGCGATCCTTGCGATCGTGGCCGTGGCGCTGTACCTGCTGGGCCTGTCGCTGACGCTGGACGTCCGCCGGGCAAAGGCCCTGCTGTCCGTGGCCGGCGTGGCGTTGGCGGTCTTCGCCGGTGGCTGGACAGCCGTGCAGGCCGGCAGCCAGCCAACGCTTGCACCAGCCGCCGCCGCCGACGCCTATGCGGACGGCATGGTGGCGCTTGCCGCGGCCAGCAGCCAGCAGGACTACAGCGCCGCGGCGGCCGCGTTCACCAAGGCAATTGACACGCGACCCACCTTTGCGCGCGCCTACGCCAACCGCGGGACAGCGCAGCTCGCGGCGGCCTCGCCAGAGCAGGCCTTTGGCGGGCAGTACATCACGCTCATCCCGGACGCGGCGCTTGCCGCAGCTGCCGCCGACTACGAGCAGGCGATGACGCTAGGCCTCGATGACACGCAGGTCATCTGGAACCTGGGCGCCGTCCGCTTCCACCAGGCGCTGCGCGGCAACCCCTCCCTGCTTGACGACAGCATCCGCTTCTCCAACCAGGCTGTCGCGCGCTCCAGCGATAACCCTGTCCCCTGGTTCAACCTGGCCATTGCCCTGCTGGCCGCGGGCCGGGTGGATGAGGCGCAGACAACCTACAGCGGCGCCATCGCGAGAGTCATCTGGTCCGACGTGGGCGCCCAGACCCCGCGCGGCTATGCCGGTCTGCAGATGTCGATGATCTCAAGCGCGCTGACGGGCCTTGAGGTCCTCCGGGCGGCCAAGCCTGACCTTGCCAAGGCCATCGACGCCATCCAGGCGGAGATTGTGTGGTCCGTTGGCAAGGGCACAGTTGATCCATCGCCGGACACCGGTGCGGCGGTGGACGGGCTGGCGGTGGACGTCTTCCCCTCGTTCCTGCAGTGGCGCGGCAACCTCACGGGCACCACCAAGGACTCCACGCTGGCCACCCTCTGGTGGTACCGCGGGACGGACGAGACCGTCTGGTCCGAGATCCCCACGATGAGCGCGGCCGCCGTCACACCCGGCGCCAATGCGGCGGGCGCGGCCAACACGCACTTCGGCATCGCGCTGTTCACCGGGATCACCCACCCTGCCCGGTGTCTCCCCTCCGGCACGTACCGCGTGGACCTGTATGCGGACGGCACGAAGATTGGCACTGCCGAGTCCAACAGCCCCACGACGTACACGGCCTTTGCCGCGCGTGACATCGGCGCTGCCTTCTGCCACCCGGCCAACTGGACTGTGTCAACCGACAGCACGCTTGGCCTGTCGGCCATTGCGGCGGGGCCCGATGGAGACCGCGGCGCCGGGGTCATCCACCTTGCCCAGCCGTCAGGCGGCGATGACGCCACCGTGCTCCGCGGCGTGCTTGACCTGGTGCAAGGCGAGCTTGGCCGGCGTCTGGGGCAGACGCTGACGCCTGCGTCCGGCGGGGATGTGAAGGGGCCCGTCATGAGCCTGCCCGGGCTGCAGCGGGGCATCAGGTACGCGAGCGGTTCTCTGGTGCTGTCGGCCGCCATCGATACCGACGGCAGCGCCTACGCCACGTGGGTCTACGGCCCCAACGAGTGGTTCACCTCGGGCGACTGGGCCTGGGTCAACACCTCTTTCCGACGGCTGGAGTAGTGGGCGTCTCGCCGGTCGAGGTGCTGGCCCTGCTGGCGGCCGGCATCCTGGGCGGCATCGTGGGCGTCGTCTTCAGCCTTGCGTCGCTAGTGACGTACCCGGCGCTTCTCCTGGCCGGGTTGTCGCCGGTGTCCGCCAATGTCACCAGCACCGTGGCCCAGACGTTCATCGCACTGGGCACAGTGCTGGGCGCCAGACGCGAGCTTGGGGGCCAGCGCGCGCTGCTCCTGCGGCTGGCGCTGCTCTCGGCGGTGGGCGGCGCGGTTGGCGGGGCGCTGCTGCTCCTGCTGCCAGGCCGATCCTTTGAGCTTATAGCGCCGTTCCTTGTGGGCGGCGCTTCGCTGGCGGTCCTCGCCCAACCGCGGCTGGCACACCGCCGAGCCTTCAGCCCCCGGGGCATCCGCCTCCCCACAGCGCTGGCGTACGTGGCGGTCTCTGCCTACATCGGCTACTTCGGCGCTGGCGGCGGGATCCTTGCGCTTGTGGTGCTGGCGGCCATCATCAACCGCCCGCTGGGCCACGTGAGCCTTGCGAAGACGGCGCTCGCGGGGCTTGCCAACGGGGCTGCGGCCATTGGCTTTGTGCTCTTTGGGCCCGTGCGCTGGGCATTTGTGATCCCGCTTGCGGCCGGGCTGTTCATCGGCGGGTTCCTCGGTCCGTGGCTGGTGCGGCGCGTGTCGGTGCGCACGCTCCGCATGCTGATCGCGGCGTCCGGGATTGGCGTGGCAGCGCTGCTGGCCTGGCGGGCCTACGCCGGGGGCTGACCGACGTGGTCGGGGCGGGGCGGGGCGGCGGGTCACCGCGGGGCGGGGCGCGCCGGCGCCAGATCTGCCCGCTGACCCACGCCAGACTCAGGCGGCGATCCCGCCTGCACGGTCCGCACGCCCGAACCCCACTTTCGGGCGCAGACGCCGCACGGGCACCGCTTCCCTGAGTCTGGGCTGGGTCAGATCCGCGGGGCGGGGCGGCGGGTCAGATC
>CAIYHO010000020.1 GCA_903925955.1 uncultured Chloroflexota bacterium | reverse complement strand
GGCAGGGCGTCGCCCACAGGCTTCAGGGTAACTTTGCCCAGACGCGCGATGGATGCGTCGATGGCGGCGTAGTTGCGCTGGACAACAGCATCACCACGCTTGCCGTAGGTCTTCTTCACAAAGCCCTTGATGCGGGCGATCGCCTCATCGGCGGGCAGCACGCCCGACAAGTGGAAGAAGCAGGGCTGCATGATCGTGTTGATGCGGTTGCCCATGCCGGTCTCGGCGGCAACGGCCATCGCGTCGATCACCCAGAGGTTGATCTGCTTGGCAACCAGCTGGTGCTGGACCTCGGCCGGGAGGTGCTCCCAGACCTCGGCCGGCCCGTAGGGGCTGTTGAGCAGGAACGTGGCGCCGTGCTTGGCATGCTCCAGAACCTTGACGCTGTCGAGCAGGCCAAACTGGTGGCAGGCCACAAAGTCGGCGTCATCGACGAGGTACGTGGAGCGGATGGGCTTGGGGCCAAACCGCAGGTGGGACGAGGTGACCGACCCCGACTTCTTGCTGTCGTAGACGAAGTAGCCCTGGGCGAAGAGGTCGGTGCCCTCGCCGATGATCTTCACCGAGCTCTTGTTGGCGCCAACCGTTCCGTCCGAGCCAAGTCCGTAGAACAGGGCCTGGACTTCGCCTGCGGGGCGAGGATGGCTGAACGTGCTGCTGATGGGCAGCGACAGGTGCGTCACATCGTCGTAGATGCCAACGGTGAAGTGGCGCTTCGGCTTGGCGCTCAGCATCTCGTCAAAGATCGGCTTGACCATCGACGGGGTGAACTCCTTGGAGGAGAGCCCGTAGCGGCCGCCGATGACCTTGGGGATGCTGGCGAACGGCGCGTCCTCGCTGTCCATCGCCTCGCTGAGCGCGGTGACGATGGCCTGGTACATCGGCTCGCCAACGGCGCCCGGCTCCTTGGTCCGGTCCAGGACGGCGATTGTCTTGACCGTCTTGGGGAGCGCCGCCATCAGCTGGGCGGCGGGGAACGGCTGGAAGAGGCGCACAACGATCATGCCGACCTTCTCACCGGCCGCCGTCATCGTCTCAACCGTCTCCTCAACGGCGCCCGTGCCCGAGCCCATGACCACAACCACGCGGTCCGCGTCGGGCGCGCCCTTGTACTCAACCAGCCCGTACTTGCGGCCGGTGAGCTGCGCAAACTCGTCCATGACGTTCTGGACGATGCCCGGCACCGCGTCGTGGTACGGGTTGCACGCCTCGCGCGCCTGGAAGAAGACGTCCGGGTTCTGGGCCGTGCCGCGAACCGCGGGGCTCTCAGAGGTCATGCCGCGGCGGCGGAACGCCAGCAGGTCGTCCTCGCGCATCAGCGCCTTGAGGGTCGCCGCCGGCAGGATGGAGATCTTGTTGACCTCGTGCGAGGTGCGGAAGCCGTCAAAGAAGTGAAGGAACGGCACGCGGGCCCGCATCGTGGCGGCATGAGCGACGGCGGCGAAGTCGTGCGCCTCCTGGACCGAGTTGGCGGCCAGCATTGCGAAGCCCGTGGCACGGGCGTGCATCACGTCGCTGTGGTCGCCAAAGATGGAGAGCGCGTGCGTGGCAAGCGTGCGGGCGGCCACATGGATGACCGCCGGCGTCAGTTCGCCTGCAATCTTGAACATGTTGGGGATCATCAGGAGCAGGCCCTGCGACGCGGTAAACGTCGTTGTGAGCGCGCCCTTCTGGAGCGACCCGTGGACAGCGCCTGCGGCACCAGCCTCAGACTGCATCTCCACCACGGACGGCACTGTGCCGTACAGGTTGGGCTTGCTTGCCGCAGACCAGTCGTCGCAGTACTCGGCCATCGGCGAGGCCGGCGTGATGGGATAGATCGAGATGACCTCGGAATACGCGTACGCGACGCGGGCTGCAGCCTCGTTGCCGTCGAGGCACTCCCAATTTTGATCCATCGGTTAGCGGCTTCCTTTCGGGCAGTGTCCGGCGTTCATGCCGTCACCGCTGAGGGACACGAGAACACACGGCCCTTGGCCGCGCGCGTACTTGTGATTGTGCCCCGCTCAGGGCCCGAGGTGGCGGCCGGATGGACCGGGCCGGGTAGACCGCTTGTCAGCCGGTAACGGTCGATTCGGCAGAACACGCGCCAAATTCCGGGCCGATCGGCCCAATCGCTATCGGGATTCGCGTACGGTCCGCCATGAGGACGAGCGGTGACTTCTATGGGGGGCCTGTTGGGGCCCGGCCGCTACCCCTCGCCCAGGACGATCCGCCGAAGCAGCGGCACCGGCGGCGACCCGTGGGCGATCACGGACTCCAGATGCGCGCGCTCGTCAAAGCCTGGCGTCCGCGGGTAGCCGCCCACGACGCGCGGCGACGGCACGGCGTCACGTCCGGCCCCCGCCGCATCGGCCGCCCGGCGGCGCGCCTCGTCTTCAATGTCCCAGAACCCGGCCGATCCAAGGAAGTACGTCGAGAGCTGGGTGGCCGACAACCGTGCCCGCTCATCCTTCGCAACGGCCTCTGACCGCTCCTGAAACCCGCCCTCCACCATGAGCGCGATGGCCTCATCGGAGGTCATGCCCAAGGTGTGGATCCGCACGTCCAGGATGGCGTTCACCACGGCGCGCAGGTAGTACTTCCAATGGCTGAGCGAGAGCGCCACGGACCCGTCGCCATAGCCGCGGTCCAGCATGACCTGCGTGACGTAGACGGCCCAGCCCTCGGCAAACAGCCCCGAGAAGAACACACGCCGCGCCAGCGATGCGCTGCGGTTGGAGTACACGCCCTGGAGGTAGTGGCCCGGGACCGCCTCATGGATGGTGAGCAGACGCAGCTGCTCGTCATTCATCTCGCGGAGCCACGATTCGATGTCGTCTGGGCCCCAGTCGTCGTGCGCGGGGGTGATGGAGAAGAACGCCTTCTGGCCAACATCAAGCGGACCGGGCGACTCCAGCATGGCGCCCGCAAACGAGCGCATGAACTCCGGCGTCCAGGCAATCTCCAGCGGCTCGTCAGCGAGGGTGATCACCAAGCGCTCACGGCAGAACGCCTCGATGCGCGCAAGCTCGGCGCGGCAGTAGTCCACCAGGCCATCGGGCCCCGTGTGATGCAGCGCGATGCCGTCCAACACGCCCCGGACCAGCGCGCCTTCATCGGCAGGCTCGGGCTCACCCGGCCGATACGCGGACCACGCGCCGCGCGCCAGACGCACCATCTCGGCGCGGACGCGGGCGAACTCCGCCTCGGCGCGCGCAAGGACCACCTCCGGCGTCACCGAGGGATCGCCAAGCGTATGGCGCAGCTTTGCCGCAAACAGCTCGCGGCCAAGCAGCGGACTGCCCTGAGCCACAACCGCCACATGCGTGCGCAGGTGCTCCCCGATCCTCTCGAGAACGGCCGTGGCCGTGGCCGCCGCTGCTCGAAGCCTTGGAAGCAGCGCAGCAACCTCCGCATCGCCGGACGCCGCCGCCTCGGCCGTCGCCACGCCCTCCGTCACCAGCCCGGTGATCCCGCTGATGCGCGCGCCCGCAATCTGGGCGTGCAGCTGCGATACGGGCCGGGCCGGGTGGCTGCCAAGCACGGCCTGCGCCTGCGCAACCACGGCGGGGATCCCCTCGAGCCGGCCCGCGAACGATGTGAGGCGACGAGAGAGCGGGGCAAAGTCGCGCGCGAGCAGCGAGTGCAGCCCGTAACCCAGGAGGTAGACCCAGGAGAGCGGATCCCACGCGTCCTCGCGCAGCTCTGTCTCAGCAAAGCGCATCGCGGCAAGCTCGCCCAGAACCAGATCGCGGTCAAACTGCTCGTCTGCGCCCAGGGTCGCTGGGTCCAGCCCGGCAAACACGCCCGTCCAGCGGTTCCAGACGGCCACGCGGGCAAGGCGCCCCGCGTCCGACATGTCCGGCCAGCGGTCGTCATAGCGGTGATCGCCAATGCCCGTGGCGTTAAGCGGCTGGAGGACGAACAGCTCGTCCACAAACGCGGCGACAAGGTCTGCGAACGCGGACACGGCGGCTCCCGGGGTGGTAGGTGACATCGAGGCGGAGTCTAGCCCGCCGAGACGGCTTGAAGCCCGCCCCTACCGTGCGGGCGGCACATCTGCCATCATCGGCGCGAGGAGTCGCCCGGCAGCTGGGGCGCCTCCAGCAGGAAGCGCATGGAGGCTCCACATGAAGGGCATTGTCTTGGGGATTGCGGCCACCGCAATCGCGTTCATCGTGGTGACGCTCCTGCTGCCCACCAAGGTTGCAGTGGACAAGGACATCCTGCACCTGATCCTGCTGGCCGTGGTCTTCGGCATCGCCAACAGCCTCATCAAGCCCGTCATCAAGCTGCTCACGTTCCCCATCAACTTCATGACGATGGGGCTGTTCACATTTGTCATCAATACCGTGCTGGTGCTGGGCGTGGCGTGGGTGGCCAACACGTACCTCAAGATTGCCTTCACCATCGCCGGCTTCCCCAAGGACGGCATCTCATTCGACGCGGTCGTGATGGCGTTCTTGGCGTCGATCATCATCAGCGTCGTGACCACCGTGATCGGCATCGCGGTCAAGGACTGATCATGCGCCGCCTGCTCCTGGCCACCGCTGCGGTTGCGCTCCTCGTCCTGCCGCTCGCCCCTGCCCTGATCGCCGCCGGGCCGCCCTTTCCGCCGCCCGAGAACAACCGCGCCGTCTACGACACCGCCGATGCCCTGAGCAAGGACGTACGCGACCGGACAGAGCAGCAGATCGACGTCATCGAGGCGCGGACCGGCGCCGAGATCGTCGTCTACACGCAGCTTGTGGACGTTCCGCGGGATGCGGCCGAGGCCGAGAGTGATGCCCAGAAGCTTATGGACCAGTGGGGCGTGGGCCGGAAGGGCTTTGACGATGGTCTGGTCATCCTGTTCGACCTCAACAGAAGCGACCCCTGTCACGGGCAGGTGCAGCTGTACGCCGGGCCGGGCTACCAGGCGGCCTATCTCACCAACGACGAGCGCCAGTCGCTCTACGAGAACGAAATGCTGCCGCTGCTGCGGGCCTGCAACCTTGACGGGGCCCTCACAACGGCAATGAACGCAATCGACGCTGCCGCGACACCGGAGCACGCCGCCAAACTCAACGGCGCCCGCCAGCTGAACGCGGTGCTTGGCCTCGTGGTGGCGCCCGCCATCCTCATCCTGGTCATCGGCTTGGGCTTCTGGCGCTGGCGCGCCGTGGGCAAGGACCCGGTGTACACCGATGACGCGTCCATCCTGATGCCCGCGCCGCCGCCCGGCCTCACGCCTGCCGCGGGCGCCGCTGTTCGCGATGGCGGAGTCACCCGCCGGTCAATGACCGCCGCCAGCCTGGACCTTGCGGTCCGCGGCGTTGCCGCGTTCAAGGCCGAAGCGCCTGCCGCGTTCTCCAACAAGCCGGGGCTTGGCATCTACACGGGCCAAGCGGTCACCTCCGACCCAGGCGAGCAGATGCGGATGGAGCGGGCCAGACGCCGCCCGATGGACACCGCCACCGCGTATCTGCTCACTGTCATGACGTCCGCGGCCGGATCCACGTCGTACCTGCCAGCCGAGAAGCTCACCGAGATCGGCACACATGTGCCGTCATTCAACAAGAAGCTCGAGACATACCTCGTGGAGCAGGGCTGGTATCGACACCGCCCGTCCGCTGTGGTGGCGAAGTGGGGCGGGTACGGGATCCTGCTCATCGTGGCTGGCGTCGTGACCGGCATTCTGGGGATCAACCTCCCGTCAAGCGGCATCCTGCTCGACGGGATCGCACTGGGGATTGCCGGCGTTGCCACCATGGTCATCGGCTCGGCTATGCCTGCGCGGACACAGCAGGGCGCCGTCGTGCGAGCCATGCTCGAGGCCTACCGGCGCACGCTGGAGAAGACGATGGCGCAGGCGCGCTCCATGGGAGATGTCGCCGTCCAAGCGGCGATCCCGCTGATCGAGTCGCCTGATGACGCCGTGGCCTGGGGCGTGGCCCTGGGCCTGCAGGACGAGGTGCAGGACGTGCTGCAGCGCGCCACGCAGGATCTGACGCCTGACGCGCCCCGGCCGTATGTGCCCATCTGGTATCTGGGGCCAACGTCAAGCGGTTGGGGCGGAGGCGGCCAGCAGGGCATTGCGCCCGGGCTCATGAGCGCCTCCCCCATCCCCGACTTTGGCGGGATGATGTCCGCGCTGGGCACCATCGGCACACCCCCAGTCTCGTCCGGCTCGGGCGGTGGCGGCGGTGGCGGCGGGTTTGGCGGCGGCGGCTCGGGCGGGGGCGGCGGGGGCGCGGGCGGGGGCTTCTAGCCTCCAGCAACCGCCGCGCAGGTGCTACACAGGCTGGTAGGGCTCCCTCGGGTAGACTTGTGGCATGGGAGCCACTGACACCATGGAGATCTTCTTCGAGCACCTCAACGGGGGTGACGTCGCCAGCGCGGTTGCGCTGATGGACGACCGCTGCGAGATGCGCATCCACGTGGGTGAGAACTCACGGACGCTGCGCGGGATCGAGCAGGTTGGTGGGTGGTTTCTGCGCGCCGACAAGGGCCTCAAGATGGTCCCCGGCGACATCCGCGATCTGGGCAACACATGGCAGGCAGACCTTGTGGTTGTGCGGCCAGGCGCCCCCAGCCAGTTCCTCGACGCCCAGTTCCGCGTTGAGGCCGGCAAGATCACGTCGATCAACTTAGCGCCGCGCTAGCCTCGCGCTGCCCTAGCGTCGCGCTGCCCGCTGGGCGGTCCTCCCTCAGGGTGAGGCCGACGCGTCCTCAACGCCTGAGACCTCGGTGGCAATTGGCACCGGGATCACCAGCTGATCGCCAATCTTGATCTTGTCAGCGTTCTTGATCTGCGGGTTCGCGGCCAAGAGCTGGGCAACAGTGATCCCGAATTTGGCGGCGATCCGAGTTGCCGTGTCCCCCTTCGCCACGGTGTAGACCGTGGGTGTGGGCCCTGGCGGCTCTGTGGGCAGGGGCGTGGGCGTCGCGGCGACCGTGGGGACGGGCGTGGGCAAGGCCGTGTTGGGATCCTTCCCGCCAATGCCCAGCAGCATCGGGGCGACAAAGAAGAGGACGAGGGCCGCGGCCACTAGGGCGAGGGCCCCAACGGCCACCGGCGGGATGCCCGCGAACGACGGCAGGCCAACGCGTGTGCGCAGGCTGGGATAGGCGTCAAACTTTCGCGGCTGCTCCCATGCCGGCCCAAACAAGTCAGCCGCCGAGCGCGGCTCGTGCGCGTCGCGTGACTCCATCGGCTCGCGGCCCTGCAACCCGGCGGCGTGGCGAGCGCCCGGGTCGATGGCAGGGCGCAACCCTAGCCCGCGACGCGGCAACTCGCCGCTTGGGGACGACGGCAGATCATCGGGCAGATACGCGCCGACGGGGCGCGCGGGTGGACCGGCAGGATCCGGGCCTGCAAGAAGCTCCAGGTCACTCCCCGCGAGACCCCGCGACCGGTCTGCCTGGGCATCACGCGGCTGCGGGTGTCGAGGATCAACATCCCGGCCACCGGTCCAGCCCGGGATAGCGCCGGACGGCCGAGCCGGCCCAGGGCCGATGGGCTCCTCATCAACGGCCCATGGCGGCGGCGCGGCCCAGTCACGCCGCGATGCGCGCCGACCGGGCTCCAGGGACGGGTTGGGATGACGCTGGGGATCGCCAACCGCGCCGCGGTCACCTTGGCGACCGGTCCACGCGGCCATACCGGGGCCGTATGCGGCCGGGGGCAGAGCGCTGTCGGCTATCGGGGCGGGCGGCGGAGGAGGAGGCGGGGACGGCGACACGACCGTGGAGAAGGGCGTCAGCGGTGGCGCTGGCGTCGGCGTGGACCCAGTTGGCCACAGCGGCGCGGGCGCAGGCTCAGATGCCGGGGGCGGGGCGGCGGCAGGCCGGGATGACGGCGCAGCATCGGAGGCGGGCGGTCCTGCGTCCAGACGCGCAAGCGCAGCTTCACGACGGGCCCAGTCCTGGAACGCGGGGCACACCGGAAACGCCGGGGACAGGCAGTACGCGTCCTGATGCGCCAGCGCCCGCGGGGCAGGCGGCTTCTCCGCGAAACAGCGGTGGCGGTGATGCGGCGCTGTGGACCGGGCGTCGCGATCGTCATCGAACGCGACAAACGGGCATGCGGGAGCTCCGTCGGGGATCGGCAGACCTCGATCGCTCATCGGACGGATCATACCCGCCCCCGGCGCTCGGCTCCTCCGCAGCCACCACCGCTGCGCAACCCGACCAAACGGTTGCGGTGTGGCGACCGGCGTGGCGACCGGCGCCGCGAAGGCTCGCTCAGTCGAAGGGCGGGATGAGGGCTTCCGGCCGGGCGAGGCTGGCGTTGAGGTAGCGCGGATCCCCGGTGACCTCGCGCCACTCCCCCACCCAGGCGGGCAGCGTCACGACCTCGGCCGCGTCACGCAACTCCACCTCAACAACAACCAGACCCGCAGGCTGCTCAAACACGTCAATCTCGAGGTGCTGCAGACCATGCGGCACGACGAAGCGGGTCTTGCGTACTGGGCGGCGCAGCGGATCGGCTCGGCGCAAGGCGTCAATCCAGTCAGCCTCGGTGATGACCGTCTCACGCTCGTCAAACGAGAACGCCGCCACTCGGCGCTTCACCGTGTGGCGGTACGTCACGCGGCCATCGGCAGTGGTGGTGCGCCGCACGCGCTCGGCAACGCCCGGGTCCGGGTTGGCGAGATAGACCTGCTCAAGCTGCAGCGGTACTGCGTCGTGGGCGGCAAGATCGACAGCCGATGGGGCCCCGCGCAGGCGAAACTTGCGCTCGATCTCAAGGTTGGCGGCAGTCACGCCCGGATGGTAGCCCGAGGCCGGGTGGGCTCGGGCGATCTGCCGCGGCAGGTCAGCGTCGGATGCTGCCCGAGACGGCTGCCGAGGAGACAAAGCCCCACCCGTTGCGGACAACCAGCGTGACCCGGTAGCAGCGCCCGGCGCTGGTGGCGATGGTCGCGGCGGTTCCCGTCACGGCCTTCGTGGCCATCAGGTGCCAGGAGGTGCCGCAGGCCGCGGCCGTCTTGGTGGTCCAGTAGACCTTCAGCGTCCGGCTCGTGATCGCCTTGTTGGTGGGGTTGGCGATGGCCCAGCGAACCTTGTACGTGGAGGCAGCGGCCTTCGCGATGGTGCCGAGCGTGGGGTTGGTGAAGGTGACCACCGGGATGCCCACCAGGTACCAGCCGGAGTCGGCAACCGACGCACCGGTGGCCGTGGTCAGCGCGAGGCGGAACCGGTAGCAGGTGCGCTTGGCAAACGCCACCTTGACGCTCGTTGTGGTTGGCGAGGTAGAGCTTGCAAGGGTCCATGCGACGCCGCTGCAGTTGCCAGGCGTGACCACGAGGCCGGACCAGATCTCGAGCGTTCGGCTGTAGGCCATGTGGGACGGGTTGGACTCAGTCCAAGTCACCACACCGCTCGCCGGCGAGTTGATGATCAGGTTGGGGCGCGGCGTCGTGAATGCGGCTGACGGTCGGCCGTCCACCAGGGATGCGGAGTCCGCCGTGGCCGTCACGCCCAGCGCCGAGACCTCAACGTGCCAGCGGTAGCAGGTGTTGGCGGCGACATGATCGAAGACGGCGGCCGTTGTCACCGGGTTGAGCGTCTGGACGGCCGTCCACGCGACACCGGTGCAGGAGCCGTTGGTGCCCATCGGCGCCTTGTAGGAGGTCAGCACGCGGCTGAGCTGGAGGCCGTCCGGGGCCGTCTCGGTCCAGAAGATCTTGGCCCCGCCATCGGCAACCGCATTTGCGGCGCTGGTGTTGGCAGTCGCGAACGCAACGGCAAGCGTTGGGCTGGTGGTCTGCCCGATGGACAGGGACACCGGGAGCTCACCCTGCTGCAACGCGAGATCGCTTGCCTGCCAGGTCATGACGTGCATGCCGGCGGTGAGGTTTGCGGTGGGGATATCAATCGCGAGGCGGCCGCTGGTCAGGGGCGCATCGAAGGTCCACGTGTAGACGGGCGCGCCGTCCATCAGCAGCGTCGCTGACGCAAGCCCGGAGGCGTCTGTCGTGCTGACGGCGGCGTGGATGGTGTCGCCGGCGTTGTAGACGCCGCCGCCGACCGGAGCCGTGAAGGCCGGGGCGTCGTCGTCAATGACGCGCGTGGCGCCGTTGGCGAACAGGCAGACCGCCAGGATCGCGTTGGTGTAGCCCTGCCACGTGGCTGCAGTGGCGAGACCGCAGCCAATCCGGTCCCACTTCCCCAGGATGTTCGCGCGGTGCGCAGCGGAGTTCATCCAGGCACGCTGGAGGACGGCCACGTTCTGCGGAACGCCATCGACGGTCCCGGCGCAGTTGGCCCCGGTGTTGTCGCAGCCGGTGGCGTACGAGGCGGGGCCCGTGGGCCAGTTGTTCCAGCCGATGTTCTCCCCGTCGGCTCCATAGCCGCCGTTGATCAGGACAGGCAGGATCGTTGCGGCGCAGCCGGTTGGCGTGTGGTCAAAGTAGCCCCGGGTGAGCATGTCCTGCGCCCGGCCGGCCATTGCGGTGGTCTTCCCGGGGCATGTCCAGGACCCGTTGCGGGCGAGGGATGCGAGGTACGGGTCCACGGCCAGGGCGGGCAAGCCCAGCGCCTGGCGGTCGAGGTTGGTCACCGCCATCACGGCTGCAGCCTGTCCGGCCGCGGCAAACCCGGAGGTCACAGAAGCGGCGCTGGCGGGCGCTGGCAAGACGGTCCCCACCATCGCTGCAATGAGGAGGGCGAGGACGGTGACCGGGCTGTGCTTGACCATGGGAGAAGCATCGGCCGTTACCCCTTCCGGAACCATGGGTCAGGGGTTGGGGTACCAGCAGGACCATCGTTTTCGACCTGTCCGGCGCCCCGTAGGAAGACGCCGACACGGGCCAACGGGCGTTGCCGGCTTGGCGGTGTCGATGGTGTGCGTGACGATCGGGCCGACGTGCGGCAGACTGCCCGCATGGCACTTCAAACACCTGGCGACCAGCAGGCAGTACCCCTCGCGGGCGGCATGGGCTCCGGCGGTGCGGTGGTGCGTATAGGCGACACCGTGCGTCGGCCGGTGCGTCCACACACCGCCACGGTTGCCAGTTTCCTGCGGCATCTGGAGAGCCTGGGCTTTGCCGGTGCGCCGAGGGTCCTAGGCATCGACGAGCAGGGGCGCGAGATGCTGACGTACATCGAGGGCGATGTCGGCCTGCCGCCATTCCCTGCTTGGGTGGGCGGCGATACGGTGCTCATCGGCGTGGCGCGGCTCCAGCGGGCCCTCCACCAGGCGGCCGCCTCATTTGTGCCGCCAGCCGACGCGGTCTGGGATCGCCCCAATCTGGCCGAAGCGGCAACGGGGGCCTTGGTCTGCCACAACGACCTCTGCGTGGAGAACGTCGTCGTGCGCGACGGGCAGGTGATTGCCTTCATCGACTTTGACTTCGCGGCGCCGTCGGATCGATACCTGGACATCGCCATCGCCGCCCGCCACTGGGTCCCCATCCGCGATGAGGTGGACATTGACCCAGATCTCCGAGGGCTCGATCGCATTGCCCGCTTCCACGTGTTCTGCGGTGAGCACCAACTTGACCGAGCGGAGCGCGAGATCGTCGTGACACATCTGGGCGTCTTCCTCGACCGGGCGCTGGAGTCAATGCGGCGGCGGGCCGAGGCCGGTCTACCGGCCTACATCCGCGTGTGGGAGGACGGGTACCCAGAGCAGAACCGGCGCTCAAGGGCCTGGGTTGACGCCCACGCGGACGCCCTCATCGGCTGACTCCCGGCGGCGCACGGGGCACGTTTGACAGTCCCGGCGGGCCGCCGGACACTTCGGGCGTCACGGGCCTATGTGGCCCCCTTGTGTCGCAACCCACGTCGTCCCGCCCCCGGAGGTTGTCCATGTCCCTCATCTCCCGACTCCTCGCCCCAAAGGCCACGGCCCACGCCCACTGCGACCTGCCCTGCGGCGTCTATGACCCCGAGCAGGCCCGCATCGAGGCTGAGTCCTGCTACCGGATCATCCAGAAGCTCTCCACCAGCGAGGACGCCGCGTTCCGCACGCGCGCCATCGCCATCAAGGAGCGCCAGGCCGATCTGGTGAAGCATCACCTCGACACGCTCTGGCACGACTACTTCAAGCCGGAGCATCTCGAGGCAGTGCCGAACCTGCACCAGCTCTTCTGGGACGCCGCGAAGCAGGTCAGCAAGGTCAAGGCCTCCTCAAGCCTTGAGGACGCCCAGAAGCTGCTTGACCTGATCAACGAGGTTGACGCTGCGTGGAAGGCCACCGGCGGCCCCAGCAAGACCCGCGTCGCTGGCCGCCCCGGCTGATCGCCGCTCCTCTCTTCGTAGCTCGCACTCGGAGCCCCGTCCGATGAAGACGGGGCTTCGACGCGTCTGGCGCGCAGCGTCTGGCCCGGGGTCTGGCCCCGGACGACCTGAGCCGCTTGCCGCGCGCCTCCGCGGCCCGTGGCGGGTAGCCGTGGCTGAGGCGTCCATGACGCCGTCCATCGAGGCCGGCGACTGGCTGCTGGTGGACCCGACAATCGCCCGCTGGCCGCGGCGCGGTGCCGTGGTGGTGTTCCGGGAGCCGGGTTCCGACGTGTTGGCAATCAAGCGCGTCGCAGGGCGGCCCGGTGACGTGGTGCCGTTTGCGGGCTCCTACCTGCAGTTGGCCGAGGACGAGGCGTGGCTGCTCTCCGACGCAACCGACGAGGACGTCGCCGCGCTGGGGTTTGGCGGCGTGGTTGACTCGCGGCGCTACGGCCCCGTGCCGGTGAGCGCCCTAGTGGGCCGCGTCTGGTTCCGCTACGCGCCGCTGGCGCGCATCGGGCGGATCCCGCAAGGGCCGGCGACGCGCACCTAGCGTGGCGTTGCATCCCGGGCGACACCGCGCGCACGGATGGCGTTGCGCGCCTAGGATCAGCAGATGGACGATCTGCTCGCCACCCTCAGCGCCCGTGGCGCCTTCGACCCCGAAGCCCAACTCCCCGCCGCACCGGATCCGTGGGACTACATGCCCACGCCGGCGCACCGAGACCGGGCGCCGTGGGCCACGGCCGAGATGATCGCGGCGGAACCCGCCCTGGTTGCCCGGGTGGGCGCACGCGTTGTGGCGTCGGGTGCGGCTGCGGCGCTGGCCGCCGCGGTGCTCAAGGCGGCCGAGCTTGGCGAACAGGTTGTGGTCACCGGCTGCGGCACGTCCGAGCATGCGGCGATGGGCGTGGCGGCGATCCTGCGTGACGGGTGGCGCGCGGCCGGGCTGCCGGGTGCTGGCCCGGTGTCGGCTCAGGCGTTTGAATTGGCGCTGGACGGGCCTGCGAGCGGCCTTGTCATTGGGATCAGCCACGAGGGCAGCACTGGCGCAACGATTGCCGCGCTCGACGCGGCACGGGCGCGCGGCCTGCGGACCGCGGTCATCACGGGCAGTGCGCACTCGCCCATCGGCAGCCATGCGGACATCGTCCTTGCCACAGTCGAGATGGACCGCAGCTGGTGCCACACGGTGGGATACGTGTCGCCGCTTGCGGCGGCCACGGTCACGGCGGGGATCCTTGCGGGCGGGACGCCAAACCCCGACAAGCTTCGCTCGCGAATGCTTGCTGGCATCGATGCGACGGCCAACGGCCGCGCCGACGCGATCGGCCGCGCCATTTCGGCGGGCACGCACCTGCTGGTGCTGGCGTCCGGCGTGGACCGCGTCACTGCCCGCGAGTTCGCGCTCAAGGTTGAGGAAGCGGCCTGGGTCCCCTCGTCGGTCCGAGACCTGGAGACGTTCCTCCACGGGCATCTCCCCGCGACCGGCCCGGACACCGCGCTCGTGCTGGTGCTGACGGAGCGCGGGAGCCTCGAGGCCCGCACGACGCGCGCTCGTCAGGCCCTGGCCGCAGCCGCGGTCACGGGCATCCGGCCCGCTGCGATCCTTGGTGCCGATGCCGCCGCACTCATCCCCGACGCGCTGACACCCGCCGGCAGGATCGTCATCCCCGAGGGCTCCACGATGCCCGGCGCCCCTGCATCACTGCTTGGCGCGGCCGGTCCGCTGCAGCTGGTCACGCTGGCCGTTGCGGCCGCCCGCGGCACCAACCCCGATCCCATCCGCCGTGACGACCCGATCTACCTGCGCGCCGCCGAGGTTGCGGACTCGCCGGTGCCACTCGGGGGCTAGCCGAACAGGAACTCGGCAGCCTCGTCGATCATCGCAAGGTCGCGGGGCAGGAAGTCCTGCAACACGATCCGCTCGGCGCCCACTGCTGCAAACGCTGCCACCTGCGCCCGTGCCTGATCTGGCGTGCCGTGGATCCAGCGCGGCCGCCGCTCCGCCAGCCAGGCGTCCGCCTCGCCGCCCGTCCCGACCGCCGCCAGCAGGTCCGCTTCGCGCGCCGCCACGCCAGCCGCATCGCGGGCCACGCACACCCCGGCCATCACAGAATGGACCAGCGTTCCGGGATCGCGACCGATGGCACGACAGGCGTCATCGAGCGCCGCGAACTTGGCGCCAGCCGCAGACGGCGTGGTCGAGGACAGGTTGAACTCATCGGCATGACGCGCGGCAATCCGGTAGGCGCGGGGAGATCCCTGCCCGCCTGTGATGATCGGAATGCGTCGGCCTGCCCGCACTGGGAGGGAGGAAGGCTTTGGCCGAAAGCCTGCATCGGCCACTTGATAGTGCTGTCCGCTGAACGACCAGCCGTCCGGGCCATCCCAGAGACCGCGCAGGATCTCGAGGGCCTCCTCCAGATGATCGGCGCGCTCGGCTAGCGGCGGGAAGGCAAAGCCGTGGCCGCGGTGCTCGTGCTCGTGCCAGCCGGCGCCAACGCCAACCTCCACGCGTCCGCCGCTCATCTCGTCCACCGTGGCCGCCACCTTGGCAAGGTTGCCCGGGCAGCGGAACAGCACGGGGGACACAAGCGTGCCCAGCCCGATGACCGTCGTGTCCCGGGCGAGGCCCGCCAGCACCGCCCAGGCGTCGCTCGTGGGCTGCCCCGAGCCACCCGGGAAGCTGTCGTAGTGATCCGAGCGCAGGAGCGCCTCAAACCCCGCAGCCTGGGCCCGTAGGGCAATCGCCAGCTGCTCGTTGTACGTCAACCCCTGCTGGGGCTCGATCATCAGCGCGAAGCGCACGGAGCCTCCTCTAGGCGGGCCGCGGCCGGATGAGGGCGACCCTTGCATTTGACAGAACTATTCACTTGGCGTAAATACTTCACTTAATGCGAACCACTATCGCCAGTATCGCCACGCTGGCCACGCCAGCCACCGACATGACCGTTGCAGACGACAGCCACCGGCTGGGCGCCGAGACGGTGCTGGCCGACTTTGGCCGCGTCCTGGGCTCCTCGCGCTGCGCCGGGTCCCAGCGGCTGGTTCGGCTTGGCATCAGCATGACCCATTTTCACGTTCTGACGCTGCTGCGCCACCACGACGCCATGCCGATGGGAAGGCTTGCAGACATCCTCGATGTGTCCCTCTCCAACGCAACCGGTGTCATTGACCGGATGGAGGAGCGAGGGCTCGTTGAGCGCGTCCGCGTCCCCGATGACCGGCGCATCGTCCTGGTCAAGCCCACGCAGCAGGGTCTCGACCTTGTTGACGAGGTGGAGCTGGTCCGAAGCGAGCTGATGGCGCGCGCACTGGCCCGGCTTGACGCCGACCAGCTCGACCGGCTCACGCTCGCCGTGGCGGAGCTTCGGGCAGCAACCGAAGCGGAGATGGCCGACAGCCCCGACCTGTACGGCCCGCTTGGCGGCTGCGCCCACGACGGACAGCCGCACGGACATCACGCACATCACGGGCATCACACCTTGCCCCCAACCCCAGCCTCCTAGCCACCAGTCCCCTCCGGCCGCACAGGTCGGAGTCCGCTGCAATGACGGCAGCCATTCACGAAAGGAACATCCTTGGAAGCCATGCCCTCCCAGCTTGAGGCGCCCGCAAGCGGCCTCGGCGCCCTGAACCTGAGCCACCGGGCAAAGATCGAGATCCTCCTCGCGATCATGCTGGGGCTGTTTCTGGGCGCGCTGGACCAGACCATCGTGTCGGTCGCGCTGCCCACCATCGTGACCCAGCTTGGCGGCCAGACGCTGCTGACCTGGACCATCACGATCTACCTGCTGGCCTCCACGATCACGGTGCCGTTCTACGGCAAGCTCTCCGACCTGTATGGACGGAAGCCCCTGCTGATGCTGGGCATCGGGCTGTTCCTGGTTGGCTCCGCTCTGTCCGGCCTCAGCCAGGACATGACGCAGCTCATCATCTTCCGCGGCATCCAGGCCCTGGGCGCCGGCGCCCTGTTCCCCATCAGCCTCGCGGTCATTGGCGACCTGTTTACCCCGGCCGAGCGCGGCAAGTACCAGGGCCTGTTTGGCGCCGTCTTCGGGCTCAGCTCCGTCATCGGCCCGCTGCTCGGCGGCTTCCTCACCGAGCACGCGTCGTGGCACTGGATCTTCTTTGTCAACCTGCCCATCGGCGTGGTGGCGCTTGCCGTCATCTGGCGCCTGCTGCCCAACGTCCGCCGCCAGGGCGCCTCGCACAACCTGGACTTCCTCGGCGCAGGCATCTTCACCGTTGGCGTGGGCTCCCTGCTCGTGGGCCTGACCAACAAGCAGTCCGCGGACTGGGGCACCTTTGGCGTGGGCGGCCTCATCCTCATCGGCCTCGCCTTGGGCGCCCTGTTCGTGTTCGTCGAGTCGCGCGCCAAGGAGCCCATCATCCCGCTGGGCCTGTGGCGCGACCGGACCTACGCAACGTCCATCGTCGCGACATTCCTCATCAGCTTCGGCTTCTTCGGGGCCGCGGTATTCCTGCCGCAGTGGTTCCAGTTTGTGCAGGGCGCCACGCCCACCAACTCGGGCCTCTACACCCTGGCCCTGCTTGCCGGGCTGATCATCAGCTCCGTCGTGTCCGGGATCCTCGTGTCGAAGACCGGCCGCTACAAGGTCGTGATCATGACCGGTCTGGGGCTGATGGCCATCGGGCTGTTCCTGATGTCAAACATCCGCGCCGACACCCAGCTGCCCATCCTGTGGGTCTGGATGTTCATCACCGGTCTGGGCATCGGGCCCACGCTCTCGGTATTCACCATCGTGGTCCAGAACGCGGTCCCGGTGAGGTCCCTCGGCGTGGCCACGTCCAACCTGACGTTCTTCCGCCAGATCGGCGGCTCCGTGGGTCTGGCGTTGCTGGGCACCATCTTTGGCAACAGGCTGGCCGCCGAGATCTCGCCGCAGCTGATCGCAGCAGGCGTCCCGTCGCCGATGGTCACGCAATTCGCGGCGCAGAACGCCGGCACCAGTGCCAACAACTTCATCAAGGTTGGTGTTGACCTCGGGACAACCATCCTCAACGCCACGCCGGTGGCGCTGCAGCCCATCGTGAAGCCGCTCATCCCCAACATCGTGTTTGGCATCCACCAGTCGTTCAGCATCGCGATTGCCGAGGTGTTCCTCATCGGCGTCGGGACGACGATCGTGGCCCTCGTGGTCTCGGTCTTCATGCGCGAGATCCCGCTGCGCAGCACGATGTCGCCCCGCCAGCCGGGCGTCGCGGGCGCAGAGGCAGCCGTCAGCGCTGACTTCCTCGAGGAAGGCATCGTCGAGGCCGATCCCTCAATCGACTGAGCGTCCCCTCCGGCACCCCGACAGCCCGGCTCGCGGCGTCCCCCGCAGCTGGGCTGTTCGATTCCGCCCGGTACCATCGGCCGCATGACCGAGTTGCTCCCCTACCGGCCCGAATTGGTGGCGCCAGGCGCCGCTGACGCCCCGTGGCAGGCCACCGTGCTGGTGGCTGACCTGCCCGCCGGGTCGCTGCGCCGCGTCTCCTTCGGCGATCTGGACGTGCTCCTTGCCCACACCTCCGCCGGGATCGTCGCGGTGGACGACCGCTGTCCGCACATGGCGGCACCCCTGTCGATTGGCGAGCTGGACGGCTGCGTGGTTGCCTGCCCGCTCCACTCCGGACGCTTCGACCTGTTGAGCGCCGAGGCCGCCAACATGCCGAATACGGGTGGGCTCCGCCCCGACGGCACCTACTCGCCTGTCTGGACGGCGCCCGGGCGCGAGCAGAAGCTGGATCTGCCCAGCAAGAAGGCGGACGCCCGCCGGCTCACCCGTGTTCGGCGCTTCCGCTACTACCCCGTGCGGGTGTCGGCGCATGGCCTGATCGAGGTCCGCATCCCGGCCTGACAGAGGGCGCGGCGGCGGAGCGCGGCACGGCGGCGGGGCGCGGGGCACGCGGCGCGCCCCTGGCGCCTCCATCGATGAGAACTCCATGGATCCGTGCGTCTGCGGCGCAGAAACGCGGCGCCCGGGCCCATCTTGCGTGGTTCGCGGCAGCAGGGTGGCAGGAAGATGAAGTCTTCATCCATGCGCGCGTCGCGGAGGCGGCCAGCGCGTCGCGGAGGCGGCCAGGGGGCGCGGGCGCGGCCAGCGGGGCGCGGGGCATGGGCGTGGGAGATGGGGACTTCCTCATCAAGACCACATCAGCGCCTGATGCGCATAACCGATAGTGGACCGCGTCAAGGGTGACGGACCGCTCCCCCAACGGGTCCCGCCCGAGGCCACCTCGCTCCTCCTCGGCCCGGCCCCGAGTGCCTCTTGCAGGCCGGAATGGGATCCGCACGGCGCGTCCACATTGTGGGCGCGCCGTTCCCTTGCCCGGCTGCGGGCGGCGGGCTGCGGGCTGCCAGCGGCTGACGCGCCGCGGTCTAGCGGTTGCGCTCCGCAAGAACAACGCCGCCCAGAAGGATTGCGCCGCCAACCATCTGGACGGGGCTCAGCGTCTCGCCCAGGGCCACCCACGCAATCGTGGTGGCAATGACGGGCTCCACCATGCCCATGGTGCTTGCCTGAGAGGCCCGAAGGTGCTGCATCGAGAGCACCACCAGCGAGAACGGGACAACGGTGCCCATCACAACGATCCACGCACTCAGGGTCCACGCAGGCACTAGCGGCCCCGTTGTGCCAAGGATCGGCGCCGAGCCGGCCAGTTCGCCGAGCGGGAACGTCCACACGGGCTGCACAACCGCCCAAAACACAGCGGCCACCGCCATCCCCCACGCCGTGAGCGAGACAGGGTCGCGCGGATGGTCGCCGCGCACCTGCATATCGGTGGAGACGAAGTAGAACGCGAGCGCAAAGCAGGCCGCCACGGCCGCAGCGAAGCCGACGGGATCGAGCGTGAACCCCTCCCAGACGCGGGCCACGACGGCGAGTCCGCCAAGCGCCCCCACCAGACCCACCCAGACGATCCGCTTGGTGGGATGGTGCAGCGCGAACCTGAACCAGAGCGTGATCAGCAGCGGTGACGTGAACTCGATCAGCAGCGACACGCCGATTGGCAGCGTGGTGATCGAGATGAAGTACAGCCCCTGCGTGGCGCCAACGCCCAGCACGCCGTAGACGAGCAGCAGCGGCAGCTCCGCGCGACGCAGCCGCAGGGTCGCCGGCCGCAACACGGCAAGACCGGCGAGCATGATGATTGCCGCGCCAGTCACGCGCAGCTGGCTCAGGTACGTCGCGCCCAGCCCGCCGAGCATCAGCGACTTGGCGACGGTCCCGTTGATCGAGAACAGCACGGCCGCCGCGAGGTACAGCAGGTAGCCCCGGCCCGCGCGGACCTGCGGCGCGGGCGCAACCCCGGGGATCGGCTCGACGAGGTCCGTCACCCGTCGAGGCCGTTGACCCGCATGTACTCGATGATGATTTGGACGGCCTCCTCGGGATCATCGGTCACCCGGAGCAGGTCGAGGTCCTTCTGGGCGATGGCACCCGAGGGAAGCTGGACATCGCGCATCCAGGCCACCAGGCCATCCCAGTACGCGTGCCCGATCAGCACGACGGGGAAGTTTCGGATCTTGCCTGTCTGGATGAGCGTGAGGCTCTCGAACAGCTCGTCAAGCGTGCCAAAGCCACCCGGCATGATCACAAACGCATCCGCGTACTTGACGAACATCGTCTTGCGGGCAAAGAAGTAGTGAAACTGGACCGACAGGTCAACATACGGGTTGAGGTGCTGCTCGTGCGGCAGCTCGATGTTGCAGCCGATCGACAGCCCTCCCGCCTCATGGGCCCCCTTGTTGGCGGCCTCCATGCAGCCGGGGCCGCCGCCGGTGATCACCGCGAACCCGGCCTTCGCGCAGACCTCGCCCACGTGGCGCGAGAGTTCCCAGACCGGGTCGGTCTCCTTCGTCCGCGCAGAACCAAAGACGGCCACCGCGGCGCCAACGCCGGCGAGTGCCTCAAATCCTTCGACAAACTCCGAGAGGATGCGCAGCGCGCGCCACGTGTCGGTCTCGAGGAACTCCGGGCGCTCCTTCGACCGCGCCGAGAACAGCTTCTCGTCCTCGGTCCGGTGGGAGCCGCCGAGTCGCGCGGCCGTCTCCGGGCGCATCGACACGCGGCCGCTGCGCATGGTCCGCGGGGACTGGTAGCCGGGTTTGGGGGTGCTGTCTTTGGGTTTGGGGTCGTGTTGGTCGCTCACAGGTGCCAGCATGCCACGCTGAGCAGCCAAACGGGTGACGCGTCCCGATGCGTCCCCTACTTTGGCCGCGCCAGCCAGGCCCGCCAGGTCTCCTCGGCCTTGCCCGCAGTCACGTCCTCGCCGTAGCGAACCAGCGGCAGGCGGATGAGCTGCGCGTTGGCCAGCAGGCGAGCGGTGATGCCCGCCGGGTCAGCCGCCAGATACTGAAGCCCCTGCTCCTTGTACGGCCGGCTCTCGGTGTCCAGCAACGCGGCTGCACCCAGCTTGTCCGTGAACCGCCGCAGTTCGCCCGGCGCGATGGGCTTCTTGCGCAGGTCAACAAAGCTCACCACAATCCGCCGCTCGCGAAAGAACCGCAGCGTGTTGCGCGTTGCAGATGAGTCCTCGGTGCCAAACACCTGGATGCTCGGCATCTTCTTGGTGGGGACCTTGCCCAGCGGCGGCGGCATCGCTAGCGGTCCTGTTCCGGGCGCGGCCCAACGGCCTCCGGCCGCCGCTCGACGGCCCCCGGGCCCTGTCCCGGGCGCGGCTCCAGCACCACCACGGGGATGTGCCGATCCGTCATCGAACGGTACAGCTCGTAGCCCGGATAGCCGTTTGCAGCCAAGGCCCACAGGCGCGCCCGCTCCTCGCCCTCCGTCTCGCGTGCGCGCACGGCCCGGCGCTCGCGCCCAACCAAAACCGACACGTCCGGCGTGGCCCGCAGGTTGCCCACCCAGGCGGGTTCGCGATCGTCGCCGGCGTTGGACCCGATGACCACCAGCCGATCTCCGTCCGCAAACGCGTACAGCGGCACATCCCGCGCCTTGCCGGTCTTGCTGCCAACCGTGTTGACGATGATGTTGAGCACGCCGAAGTTGCGCCCAATGGGCCCACGCCCGCCGGTGAGCCGGTAGACGTGGGGGTGGAGCTTCGAGATGGGGCGGCTGGTGCCAACGATGCCGATCAGCCGGTACATGGCCGTGGGCAGGCGCTTCACCATGCGGACTTCACCATGCCCAGCAGGGTAGCGCGCGGGCCGCGTACCATGCGAGCAGGAGGTTCCCCCTGTGACAACCTGGTTCACCGTGCAGCTCGACGACAAGCCCGGCTCCCTCGCGCGTGTCGCGCAGGCGCTGGCTGATCGCTCGGTCAACATCACCGGCATCGTCGGCGTGGCGGAAGACACCGATGGCGCGCTCATGCTCACCACCAGCGACGCCGCCGCCACGCGGGAAGCCTTTGGCGGCCTTGGCATCGCCTTTGAGGAGCACGACCCCTCCGGCGCTGAACCGCGCGACTTCTCCATCACGGACGTCGTCGGCGGCAAGGGCTGACCGCAGGTGCCGCGTCGCGTCCCCCAGCCGCTGCCGCCCGCCGTCGCCGTCCGGCTTGAGGTCAGCGACAGCCCGCAGGCCATCTCGGCCATTGCCGGCGCCATCGGGAACGCCGGTGGTCGCGTTCGCGCGCTGGTCACCGTTCGCCGCGGCGGGCGGGCGGGCGTTGCGCCTGACTCGCCCGAGACGGTTGAGGTGGAGCTGGAGGTTGAGGACGTCGGCGAAGCGGCCGTTGTCGCAGCCCTGCAGCCGGTGCCCGAGATTGTGGGCATCAGGATGACCCGGGCCATGGGCAAGGTCTTCGGCAAGCGCATCATCGTCATCGGCGGCGGCGCGCAGATTGCCCAAGTTGCCCTTGGCGCCGTCACCGAGGCGGACCGCCACAACCTCCGCGGTGAGAAGATCTCGGTGGACACCATCCCGCTCGTAGGCGAGGAGAACATCGCCAACGCCGTGCGCGCCGTGGCGGATCTGCCCCGCGCCCGAATGCTGGTGCTGGCGGGTTCCATCATGGGCGGCGACATCAGCCGGGCGGCCGATGAGCTCCGCGCCGTAGGCATCCCCATCATCGCGCTGAGCATGGTCGGCTCCATCGTTGACCACGTGGATCTGGTGGTCAGCGACCCGGTCCAGGCAGGCACCATGGCCGTCATGGCCGTGGCTGATACGGCCACGTTTGATCTGGCGCGCCAGAAGGGCCGCCGACTCTAGTTCGGGGGACGCACCGCCAATGCGCATCGCGACGTGGAACGTCAACTCGCTCAAGGCCCGCCAAGAGGTGGTGGAGAACTGGCTGGCGAAGGCTGCGCCGGACGTGCTGCTGCTTCAGGAGACCAAGCTCTCCGATGCCGATGCGCCCATCATGCCGATGCAGATGCAGGGCTACGAGATGGCCCACCACGGCGAGGGCCGCTGGAACGGCGTGGCCATCCTGTCGCGCGTGGGGATCAGCGACGTCATCACCAACTTTGGCGACGGGCCGGTGCGGGACTCGTCTGCCGGGGCCACCGTGGCCGCTGGCGAGGATGACTTCAACCCGTTCCACGAGGCGCGGATGATTTCCGCGATCTGCGGCGGTGTGCGCGTTGCGTCGCTGTACGTGCCCAACGGGCGCGAGGTGGGCTCGGCGTTCTTCGAGGGCAAGTTGCGCTGGCTTGCGCGCCTCGGCCGCTGGCTGGACGAGACGTGCACGCCTGATGACGCCGTTGTCCTGGGCGGCGACTACAACGTGGCGCCCGCCGATGAAGACGTGTGGGACCCCGCGCGGGTCCACGGCGGGACGCATGTGTCCGAACCGGAGCGGGCGGCGCTGACGCAGCTTCGCGACTGGGGCCTCGTGGACTCGTATCGCGCGATGCGCCCCGAGCTTGGCCGCTACTCGTGGTGGGACTACCGGGCAGGCATGTTCCACCGCAACGAGGGCATGCGGATTGACCTGCTGTACGCCAGCGCCCCCGTGGTGGCGCGCGCGGTCTGGACCGAGATTGACCGCGAGGCGCGCAAGGGCCCGCCCACGCCGTCGGACCACACGCCCGTGGTGCTGGACCTGGACGAGCCTGGCACGCCGTTTGACGCGGGCTGGACCGGGGCGCTAGAGCGGATCGCTGCAAGGACGAAGCCGCGCCCCTGACACGCGGTAGTGGGTCATTGACGCAGGGGCGCCGCGGCCCCATTGTGGCGCCCCTGCGCCAGACGTCCTGCTCCAGCGTCCCAATAGGAGCGTCCCAATGTCTTCCGATGCCGCGCCTCGGTCTCGCCGCGCCCTGCTCACCGCCGGTCTTGCGGCCGGCGTCGCGACTGTCGCCTCCGCCCTCGGGCGGCCGCTGCCGGTAAAGGCGGCCTCGGGCACCTTTGATTCGGCCAGTAGCAGCACCCCAGCCGTGCAGGGAGCGAATAGCTACACGGGCGGCGGCAACGGCGCGTGGGGCGTTTACGGGCAGACCGCCAGCATCAGCGGCATGGCTGTCGGGGGGTCAGCCGACGCCGCGAGCGGGTCGACCTTCGGCGTCTTCGGCTCCGCAGCAAGCACCGAGGGCACGGGGGTCAGGGGCCAGGCAAACGCCGCGAGCGGGTCGACCGTCGGCGTCTTCGGCATCGCAGCAAGCACAGCCGGCACCGGGGTCAGGGGCGAGGCCTACGCCGCGAGCGGCAGCACGATCGGTGTGTCGGGCTCCACCGCCTCGCCTGACGGCGTCGGTGTGCAAGGCTCGAGCGAAGACATTGGGGTGGCGGGCATCTCGACCGCGGCGTCCGGTTTTCACAACGGCGTGTACGGCGCGGCAGCAGCGGACGACGGCAACGGCGTCTGGGGCCAGAACAGCTCCCTGACCGGCTACACGGGGGGCGTCGCCGGCCAGGTGCAGAGCCCAACGGGGGCCGGGGCATGGGGTGTTGCACCCGGCGATGGCACGGGCGCAATGGGCATCAGTGGGGTGGACCCCGGCACGGCACCGTCGAAAGTCGGCGTCTACGGCCTCGCGACCCAGGCGACGGGCGCGATCGGCGTTCAGGGCAACGCACCCGCGGGCGTGGGCGTCCTAGCCACGACCACCACCGGCATCGCCCTGCAGGTGGCCGGCAAGGCGAAGTTCAGCCGGGCCGGGCGGGCCTCGGTGCCCAAGGGCAAGCTGAGCGCGGACATCACCGTCGCGGGCGGGCTGGCCGCCAATAGCGTGGTCAGCGCCACGCTCCAGACGTACCGGGCCGGCGTCGGGATCGCCGCGGTCCGCACGAACTACCCGGTGGCTGGCAAGGCGCGGATCTACCTGACAAAGGTCGCGTCAACCACGGCGGCGACGTCCGTGGGCTGGTTCGTCGCGGAGTACTAGGCCCGGCGCAAAAGTGTCATCCAGTACCCAGGGGCATATTCGCCAGCCGATCGCGGTCATCTAGGTCCAGGGGGATTACCTGACCGCGAATTCGGCCGAAACCGGGGAATCCTCGAGACGAATAGCTGCGTGAGAGCTATTTGACCCGATTGCCGACGCAGGTCAGGCCGGAGCCGGAGCCGGAGCCGCGTCGTTGCGCGCGGTGGCGCCCAGCAGCCGCCACGCGCCCCAGGCAAACACGCCCATCACGGCAAACTGCGTGATACCCATCAGGCGCAGCACGATGCCGCCGTTGGTGACGCTGTGGTTGCCCATGAACTGGCCCAGCGTGAGTGCCGTGGCAAGGAACAGGATGGACACGAGCGGGATGGGCCCGCGCCGCCATTCGGCTTCGCCGTCGGATACGGGTGCCGAAGCCGATGACGACTGCGCCAGCGCCGCGATCTCAAACACCACCAGCAGGATGAACGGCTCAACCGAGTAGTACGGCCAGTTGAGCTTGCTCAGCATTGGCACGGCCAGCGCACCAATCGCCATGACGCCCCAGAGCCCGGCCCCGCGAGACGTCACGCCAAGCCGCCGGACGCCAAACCAGCCCGCGGCCAGCGCCATCGCAATGGCTGCCGGCTGGTCCAGCCGCGCCGCAATCGACGAAAGCGGCGTCCCCAGCACCAGCGACCAGATGGAGTTGCCGATGGCGGCGCCGCTCCGCCAGGTGAACAGCGAGTACAGCGCGTTGGACGGGTCCGCGAGGATAAACGGCGCCAGGCCGATGACGGCGACGAGCGCCGTGCCAAGACCCACGGTGAGCATCGTCCGCCACTGCTTCTCCGCAAGCAGCACCGCCAGCAGCGCGATCACCGGGATTGCCGCCGTGGTCCGCGTGAGGATGGCCAGACCAAGAAGCACTGCCGCCCACGCAGGCTTGCCGCGCTGCAGCACATACACGCCGCCCACCAGGAAGCACAGCATCAGCGGCTGCTCAAGATGGCGCCACTCCGTGAAATCCAGGTACAGCAGCGGACCAAGGACCACCAGACCCAGCGCCAGCACGGCGCCACCGGGCGAGACGTTTGGCGCCAGCCGCCGAACCGCCGCCAGTACCAGCGCACCCAGCACGAAGACAAACGGCAAGAAGCCAAAGCCCACAAAGGCCACAAGCGCCCGACAGTCCAGCACGGAGAACCCGGAGCTGATGCAGGCGTCGGCGCCCGGCAGCCCGATGTTCCGGGCAGTGCCGATGAGGGCCGCCATCCACTCGATCGAGAGCGGCGGGTTGATGTTGGGATAGTCGCCAAACGCGCGCACGGAGTAGATCGCGAACGGGCTGTGGGCGCTGAAGATGTTCGCGGCCGCCGGGAAGAAGAACGAGAGCAGGTCGCTGTCGCCCGGAGGCGCGGTGATCCCGGACGTGCCCTGGATGACGGCGGTCACGCCAACGAGCAGGGATAGGGCGACAACAACCCAGATGGCACGGCGGTACGACATGCGCGGAACGCTACCACGCCGCTCCCGCCCCGTTGCGGCCAGCAGCTACCCCGCGGCAACTCCCGGCAGCGGTGCTGTCCCCCACTCCAGCGTTGCTGACGCCGACACGATGGTGCCCGCCTCACCGCGCAACATCGCACCGGCCTCGGCGAGCGACCCGATCGCCGCGAACCCCCCGCCCGCCCGGACAAACCGGCACGCGGCCTCCACCTTGGGCCCCATGGAGCCCGAAGCAAACCTCTGCTGGGCCAGCACGTCCGGCGACGCCCGGCGGATAGGCCAGGACGAGGGCGTGCCCCAATCCGCGTAGACCGCGTCAACGTCGGTGAGCATGAGGAACGCGTCAGCGTGGAGCGCTGTCGCCAGCAGGGCGCCCGCAAAGTCCTTGTCAATCACCGCCTCAACACCGGCAAACGAGCCATCGGGCTGCTCCGCCACCGGGATCCCGCCACCACCGGCGCACACGACCAAGACGCCTGCGCGAACCAGGCTCTCGATGACGCCTAACTCAACGATCTCAAGCGGCTGCGGCGAAGGGACAACCCGCCGGAACGAGGCGCCGTCAGGCGCCATCGTCCAGCCCTTCTCCGCCGCCAGCGCCGCGGCCACTTCGGCGGTGTAGATCGGCCCGATCGGCTTCGTCGGGTGGGCAAACGCCGGGTCATGCGGGTCAACGCGGATCTGCGTGAGCAGCGTGGCCAGATGTCGATCCAGCGGGAGCAGGTTGCCCACCTCCTGCTCCAGCAGGTAGCCAATCATCCCCTCGGTCTCGGCGTCCAGGATGTCCAGCGGGTACAGCTCGTCAGGGTGGTACGCCGCGTTCTGCAGGGCCAGAAGCCCAACCTGCGGCCCGTTGCCGTGGGTGAGGATCAGGTCGTGCGCAAGCGCAATCGGCGCCAAGGCCCGGGCCGCCACGGCCACGTTGGCCCGCTGGTTCTCGGCCGTCATCGGCTGGCCGCGCCGCAGAAGCGCGTTGCCACCCAGGGCGGCCACCACGCGCATCAGGGCTCCCCGGCCAGCGTCGCCACCAGCACCGCCTTGATGGTGTGCATCCGGTTCTCGGCCTGGTCAAACACAATCGACGCGGGCGATTCGAAGACCTCGTCCGTGACCTCCATCGCCGCAAGACCGTAGCGCTCAAACATCTTGGCGCCCACTTCGGTGTCCTGGTTGTGGAACGCCGGCAGACAGTGCATGAACCTGGCGGCAGGATTGCCGGTGAGCGCCATGACGTCAGCGGTCACCTGGTATGGCCGCAGCAGCGCCACGCGCTCGTCCCAGACGGCCTCGGGCTCGCCCATCGAGACCCAGACGTCCGTGTACACCACGTCCGCGCCGTGCACGCCGGACGCCAGATCGTCCGTGACCCGGATGCGGGCGCCCGAAAGCTCCGCAATGTCCATGGCCACCTTGAGGAAGTCCGGGCGTGGCCACACCGGCACCGGCGCCACCACGGTCAGCTCCATGCCCATGAGGGCGCAGCCAATCAGCAGCTCATCGCCCATGTTGCTGTGCGCGTCACCCACGTATGCAATGGCAACGTCCGCCAGCGGCTTGGCAACGTGCTCGCGGATGGTGAGCAGATCGGCCAGCACCTGTGTCGGGTGGTCCTCGTCCGTAAGGCCGTTGTAGACGGGGACGCCGGATTCGCAGGCCAGCACCTCCACGTCTGTCTGGTGGAAGCCCCGGAACTCGATGGCGTCATAGACGCGGCCCAGCACCCGCGCGGTATCGCGGACGGACTCCTTCTTGCCCACATGGCTGCCCGATGGCCCCATGTACGTGACGTGGGCGCCCTGGTCGTACGCGGCCACCTCAAAGCCAATCCGCGTCCGCGTCGAATCCTTCTCGAAGATGAGGGCGATGTTCTTGCCGCTGAGGCGGCGATGCTCGCGGTGCTCGCGCTTCTCAAGCTTGAGACGAGCGGACAGGTCAAGCAGGTACTCGATGTCGTCGCGAGTGAAGTCGCGCAGCGCGAGGAAGGATCGGCCACGCAGGTCAACGCCAATGGCGGTCGTCATGCCCGGAACTCCGGTGAGCTTGGCGCAGCAACGGATCGGGGCCCGGGCGCGCCGTGCCGGCGACCGGGTCGAGGTGCGCTCACCGTGCGCCTTGGGCCGCCCAACTGTCGATGGACTTCCGGCCTGTTGCGGCCGGGACGGACGTCAGGCCCTGCGCTCAGGCCGACTCGATCTCGAGGTTGGCGGGTGCCCGCGAGCCCGTGCCCGCCTGGCGCAGCGCCAGACCCGAGACCAGCAGCGACGTCGCCACGGCGGCGGCGAACGCCGGGCCGACACCGGCCGACTCCACCAGGGTGTGGACCGCGATGTAGAACCCAACCGTGCCGAACAGGCCCACGAGCAGTCCGCGCAGGACCCCCAGCGCGGCCGGGCGCCCGTCATGGAGGAACGCGAAGACGGAAATCACCGAGACGTACACCGGGAACGTGGTGACGATGCCGCTGGCCGTGGGGCCAAGGAGGGGCGCGACGGACGTCAGTGTCAGCACCAGCACCGTGCCCACGATGATGCGCGCCGGCAGATCCCACCGCGGGTGCGGCGTGGTGGATTTCGCGCTGCTCGTGGCGGGGAGCGTCATGAGCGCCAGGGCGATGGCCCCAGCCGCCACCAGCACGAGCACCGGAAAAGGCCACCCGGCCAGAAACTGGCCGACGAGACCCGTGGCTGCGTATGCGGCGGTGGCGCTGGCAAAGGCTGTCGCCGGACCGCGCGTGCTGCCGGCGATGAACCCAACGCAGTAGCCGGCGATCGCGGCGAGCCCCAGCAGCGTCCCAACCGAGGTGGTGGCCGCAAACGTCGGCCCGTGCTCAATCGCGATAAACAGCAGTACCGGCCCAGACGTGAGCGGCAACGCCACGATCCAGCCGCCAATCGTCGGCCCCCAGCGGCGCGCAGCCAGACTCGCCCCGCCAATGAGGATTGGCGTGAGCGTCAGCTTGAGCAGCAGGAGCGGCATCCGGTGATGCTACCGGCGCCGCCCTGCCCCGGGGCTCCCATACGCGATGACCGTCAGTCCAGCGACACCGTCTGGTCCCACGCCGGGACGTCCACGTTGAGACCCAGGGCTGCCACCTTTGGCGCAAGCGCGGCTTGCGCGGGCGGATCGCCGTGCACCAGGTACACGTGCGACGGCACGCCCGGATCGCCTGGCTTGCGCCCCTTCACAAAGCCGCCCAACCAGCCCAGCAGCTCCGGCTCATCCGAGTGGGCGGAGAACCCGTCCAGCGAGCGGACCGTTGCGCGGACGGGCATCTCGCGCCCGTTGATACGCGCCGTTGTGGCGCCGCGGACAAGATGGCCGCCCAGCGTGCCCTCGCCCTGGTAGCCCACAAACAGCACCGTGGCCGACGGGTCGTCGAGCATGTGCTCCGCATGGCCCACGCTTCGGCCACCGGTGAGCATGCCGTTGGACGCGATGACGATCAGCGGCCCCGCGGTCCGCTCGATCTTCTCCGATTCCTGAACGCTCGCCACAACGTGCTGCCCCGGGTAGTCCAGCGGCGCTTCACGGGCCTGGAGCAGGGCGCGGGTCTCCTCGTCGTACGCCTCGGGATGGGCGCGGTAGATGTCCGAGGCGTGGCTGGCCATCGGCGAGTCCAGGTACAGCGGGAGCTGCGGGATCCGCCCGGCGTCCACAAGCCTGTGGAGCTCCCAGACGATCTCCTGTGTGCGCCCGATGGCGAAACTCGGGATCAGCAACATGCCGCGCTTTGCCGCAACGTCGCGCACGGTGGCCGCCAACTTCTCCACGGCCACATCGGCCGCCTCGTGCTCGCGTCCGCCGTAGGTGGACTCACAGACGACGAAGTCGGCTTCGGCAACCGATGTGGGGTCGCGCAGGATGGGCGTGCCCGGCCTGCCAAGATCACCCGAGAAGACGATGACGGCGTCGCGGCCACCGGTGGAGCGGGCAAGCCGCATGCGCACGATGGCCGAGCCCAGGATGTGGCCCGCATCCAGCAGCGTGATGAAGACGCCGGGGGCAATCTCGCGCTCGGCGTTGTACGGGACGGCGCTGAGGCGCGCAACCGCGGCTTCGGCGTCGTCCTCGGTGTATAGGGGCGCGTCAAAGTCCAGGACCACCTCTGGTCCCATGGCCCGGAGCACCTCTTCGGGGTCAGGGCCACCGGGGGCTTCGGCGCCCTTGGCCGCCAGTTCCACGGCCTCCTGATACAGCCGCTCATCGCGCGCGTCCCGCGACGCCGCGCGGTCCGGATCATGACGGGCGCGGCGCTGGGCTCGCTTGGCGAACTCCTCCTGGAGCTTTGCTGAGTCCAGCATGACGAGCCGTGCGAGCTCCGCCGTGGCCGATGTGCAGATGATCTTGCCCTTGAAGCCCTCGTGGACCAGCAGGGGCAGCAGCCCGCAATGGTCGAGATGGGCATGGGTGAGGATCACGGCGTCAAGCGTCCTTGGGTCCACGCCCAGCGGGATCCGGTTGCGCACCGCCTCCGCGGGGCCTCCCTGGAACATGCCGCAGTCCACAAGGACCTTGGCCTTGCCGGTATCCACGAGATGGCGCGAGCCGGTAACCGTACGGGCCCCGCCGAGAAAGGTGAGCTCCATGCGTTGATCGTGACACAGCGGCGCGATGCGGGCACGGGCGGTGCGGCACGTTTGGGCCTGCCGCAGCGGCCCGGCCGCAGCCGCCCGGCCGCAGCCGCCCGGCCGCAGCCGCCCGGCCGCAGCCGCCCGGCCGCAGCCGCGAGTACCATTCGCCGATGTCCGAGACCTCCGGCCCTTCGCCTGCGCCTGCGTCCGTGTCCGCGCCTGCCGCCGTCCCTGCGTCCCCGTCGCGCTGGGCTCCCGCCATCGTCCTGCCACGCCTGCCAGGTCTGCTGATCGGCCTCGTCCTCTTCGGTGTGGGCGTTGCGCTCATGGCGCAGTCCGGTCTGGGGCTTGGGCCGTGGGAGGTCTTCCACCAGGGCATCAGCCGCCACACCGGCCTGCCGCTGGGCACCGTGAGCATGCTTGTGGGCATTCCGGTCCTGGCGCTGTGGTGGCCCATCGGCGAGCGGCCCGGGTTTGGCACCATCGCCAACATCGCGTGCATCGGGCTGGCGACAAACGTCACGCTTGGCGTGCTGCCGGCAGCGCAGGGTCTGGTGTTCCAGGCGGCGATGATGGCGGGCGGCGTCTGCACCATCGCTGCGGCATCCGGGCTGTATCTGGCGTCAGACCTTGGGCCTGGGCCGCGCGACGGGCTCATGACCGGGCTGCACAACCGCTTTGGCTGGTCCATCCGGCTGGCGCGGACCGCTGTCGAGCTCACCGTGCTGGCGATTGGGTTCCTGCTGGGCGGAACCATCGGCCTGGGCACGGTGGTGTTTGCACTTGGCATTGGGCCGCTGGTGCAGATCGCGTTGCGCGTGTTCGACCGCGAGGGGCGGGTGTCGCGTCGGCGCCGGGCGGCCATCGCTACGCAGGGGCTCGACGGGGACTGACGTCGGGGGAGCGGCGGCGGCGGGCCGGTCCGAGCGACCGGCGGCGGCCACCCCGGACCCTGCGCAGCGGTCGTGGCGGGCTAACCCCCGCCGTATGCAACCCATGGCTGCCCACTGGGCAACGCGTGTGTCTAGGCCTCGCACGGGGCCCTAGGCGCGGCGGCAATGTGCCCCAGCGCCGGCCTTCGCTACGCCGTTATTCACTCCGTGCATACCGCGGGCACCTTGGCACGGCTGAGCGCGCCCGTGGCGGGCCGGCGACCGCCTCAACTGATGGTTACGCCACGCGTTCGCCTACAGCCAAACATGGAGTGCATACGGCGGGCCTTTAGGGGCGACCGGGCAACCTGGACGGTGGCGGCGGCGTCGGGCGGCCATCGCGGCGCAAGGGATCGACGCGGACTGAGACGGGCGCCCCGACGGCGGGCCGGGTTCCCAACCGCGACTCACCCGGTGGGTCATCCAGATCCCGGGCTCACGCGGTGAGTCATCCGATGCACGGCAGGGGTGCCTAGCGGGCCCTCCTGCACGTGGTGACTTACGGGATGAGCCAAAGCGGTCCCGCGTGCGCGCCATGACTCACGGGGTGAGCCGCGCGAGCCGCCGGCGCACGGGTCTGCGGAGCGGCCCCGCCGGCCCCGCCGGCGCACGCCAGGCCTGGGCCCTCAGGCGAGGCGCACAACTACCAGCGTGTCCACCATCACGGCCGCAAAGAGCAGCGTCAGGTAGCTGATCGAGAAGCGGTACAGCCGGATGGACTGCGCAAGCGACCCCTCGGGCGATGAGCCTTGTCGCCACAGCGCATACGCGCGCCACATGAAGAGCCCGCCCAACACGACTGCCGCGCCCAGGTAGACCATCCCCATCTTGGCGACGGCGAAGAACACCAGGCTGATCGCCACCAGGAGGATCGTGTACAGCCCAATTTGGCGCGTGGTCTCAGGCACGCCGCGCACCACGGGGAGCATCGGGATGCTGGCCGCCTCGTAGTCCTTGCGGATCCGCAGCGCCAGCGCCCAGAAGTGCGGCGGCGTCCAGTAGAACACCACGGCAAACAGCAGCAGCGCCGGGATCTCCACGCGGCCAGTGACCGCGGCCCAGCCGATGACAGGCGGCAATGCGCCAGCAGCCCCGCCAATGACGATGTTCTGCGGCGTTGTGCGCTTGAGCATCAGCGTGTAGACGAAGACGTAGAACGCGATGGCCAGAAGCGTGAGGAACGCCGAAAGCAGGTTGACGAACCAGGCCATCAGCGCCACCGAGATGATCGCCAGGACGATGCCAAAGACCAGCGCGTTCTCGGGCGACACGTCGTTGGCCGGCAGCGGGCGTTTGCGGGTGCGCGACATGAGCAGGTCGATGTCGCGGTCCAGGTACTGGTTGATCGCGTTGGCGGCGCCAGCCGCAAGCGTGCCCGTGATCAGCGTCCAGAACGCCAGGCGGAACCACTCGGGGACGTTCATGCCGGGCAGATCGCGCGTTGCGAGGACCATCGCCGGGATGGTGGTGACGAGCAGCAGCTCGATGATGCGCGGCTTGGTCAGCGCGACATAGGCGCGGATGGTGCCGCCCTTCGAACCGGTCGAAGGGGCCGAAGCGTTCTGCGTCTCGGCGTTCCCGACGCCGCCAGCCAGCCGCGCCTCGTAGTACGAGGTGAACGCCAGCGCCGAGCCCAGCGTCCACGCCACCGCACCAAACGCCACGTGCAGCGTGCGGGCCCAAGGCGCCATCAGCGTAAACACCTGGAGCGCGCCCACGCCAACCTGGATGGTGAAGATCACGCCAAACCAGATGGCCAGACGCCTGACGCCCGGTCGATGCCGCTGCGTCCGCCACGCAACAAGCGCCGTGGCCCAGACGATGAGCGCCACAACCGCGGCCACATATCGGTGGAGCGCGTGGATGGCAAAGAGCCCGCGCACAACAGCATCGGCCCCGGTGGGCGCAGCCGGGTTGATTGACCCGTTCATCAGCGGCCAGTCCGGGAAGACCAGACCAGCGTTGTTGGCTGTGACGTTGGCGCCGAACAACAGGAGCGCGTACGTGGCCGCGGCAGCCAGCACCGCAAGCAGCGTGAACCGCTGGCTTGCGCCGGGCCCGCCTGCGTTGGCCGGGTAGCGGCTACGGACCCAGACAAACACCAGCACGCCCAGCAGCGCCATCGCCGTGGAGAGATGGGCCAGCACCGAGTCGCCCGAGTTGTTGAGCCGGACGGTCTCCTTGCCCAGATACGCCTGGAAGAGCACCAGCACAACCGAGATGACCGTGGGCACCGTGATTGAGCGACGGCTGCTGTGGTCGCGGAAGGCGAGGAAGACGAGGCCAAGGATCTCGAAGCCGATGATCATCGCAATAAAGCGGTGGATCCACTCAAGCCATGGCTTGTAGTCGGTCTCGGACGGGATCAGCTGACCGTTGCAGAGCGGCCAGTCCGGGCAGCCCATGCCCGATCCGGTGGCGCGCACGATGACGCCAACCGTGACGAGCAGCACCGTCGTGATGACGGTGGCGAAGGCGAGCCTCTGGAAACGGGTCACGACGCTGAGGAACCTCGGGGGGCGGCTGCTGGTTGGGCGGGCGCCATTCTACGCGAGGGCGCCAGCGGGGCTACCCTCTGACGCATGCACCGTCTTTCACGCCTCGCGGCGTCCGTTGTGATCACCGTCGTCGCGGCAGTTGTCCTTGCCGCCTGCTCGCCCAGCTCCGGCGTGGCGCCAACGGAAGGGCCCGCTGGGCCAACTGCTGGCGCCTCCACATCGGGCGCCGCCACCGTGGTGCCGGTGATCATCAGCTCGCAGCTGGTGATGGGCGACAACCGCTTCCTGTTCTCGTTTCTCGACGCCAAGGGCAACACGCCGGTTGGCGCCCCAGATCGACCCGCGTCGGTTGCCTTTATCGCGCCCGGCGAAACGCAGGCAGGCACCGCCGTTCCGGCCGAGTTTGTCTGGGCCATTGAGGGCTCGCGCGGCGAGTACATCGCCCATGTGACGTTCAGCTCGGCCGGCGACTGGAAGGCCATCTTCGTCACGCAGGCACCAGGCAAGCCGAAGGAAGCGATCGGCGTGGCGTTCCAGGTGCAGGCCAAGGGCTCGGCTATCGCCATCGGCGCTGCGGCACCGGCCTCGCGCACGCCCACGCTCAAGGACGTCGCGGGCAACCTGTTCCAGCTCTCAACCGACACCAACCCGGACCAGGGCTTCTATCAGGTGTCTGTGGCGGACGCCCTGGCCGCCCACACGCCGTTTGTGCTGGTCTTTGCCACACCGGCGTTCTGCCAGAGCGCCCAGTGCGGCCCCACGCTCAACCGCGTGAAGGCCGTGGCGGCAACATCGCCCAAGAGCGTGTCGTTTATCAACGTGGAGCCGTACGTGCTCAAGTGGGACGGCTCGCGGCTCCAGCCGGTGCTGGACGCCAACAACCAGCTGCAGCCGGTTGCCTCGGTCAACGAGTGGGGCATCCTGTCCGAGCCGTGGATCTTCACGGTGGACAAGACCGGGACCGTGCGCGCCTCATTTGAGGGCGTGGCGTCCGACGCTGAGCTCAAGGCGGCCATCGCGGCGATCGCCGGGTCCTGAGGCCCTCGGCTCAGGGCGCGTCCTCGATCCGGTAGACCAGCAGGTCTGGCCCGTCACGGCGGAAGAAGACCTTCACGGGCGAGGAGCTCGCCATGTGCTCCGCGAGGTGCCCGGGCGGGAACTGCGCGCCGTTCTCCAGGATGCCGATGCGGAACACGGCCTCGGTGCCGTCGGAGAAGCGCAGCGTGAAGCCTTTCACGTCCGTGAGACCCACCGCCTCGATGTGCACCAGGACCCCGACCACGGGAGACACAAGTGGCGCGGCCGAAGCCGAAGCGGCCGATGCCGAAGCGGCCGATGCCGAAGCGGCCGATGCCGAAGCGGCCG
>CAIYHO010000019.1 GCA_903925955.1 uncultured Chloroflexota bacterium | reverse complement strand
CGTGGTCGTTTGTGCCCAAGTTCCACCGCGTGCCCGGAACATCGTTTGACTACTCCAACACCAACTACGTGCTGCTGGGCGAGCTGATCCGCTCGGTGACCGGCAACGCTCCCTCGGTGGAGATCCGGGCGAGGCTTCTCACGCCCTTGGGTCTCGCGCATGCCTGGTTCCAGCAGGACGAGAAGCCGCTTGCGCCGCTGCCCGCCTCCTACGTCTTGCGCTGGTATGGCGGTCCGCCGGTTGCCAAGTTGATTGCGCCAGCCAGCGACGTTGTCCCGTTCCGCTCCGTGGTTACCGCAACCGGCGCCGCAGGCTCCATGGCGGCAACGGCGCTCGACACGGCGCGCTGGATGAACGCACTTGGCTCCGGGCGTGTCCTTCCTCCGGAGATGGTGGCCGCGATGCAGGCCGATGAGGCAAATACTGCGGCTCTCGGGGCCAATCTCACGTACGGCCTGGGGATCTCCACGGTCAAGGTGGCCGGCCACATCGCCATCGGCCACTCGGGGCGCTATCTGGGCGCGCGCAACGTGGTCCGCTACCTGCCCGATCTGCACCTCTCCATCGCGGTGCTGACCAACCAGAGCGAGATTGATCCGGCGTACTTCGCGTCAGTCGTGATCCGGGCCTTGGTGGCCGACGGCACGGAGATGCCTTTGCTCACCGAGCCCGCCTGCAAGCCGACGGGCCCCTGGCGCATCTAGCGGCGACGCGCCCGGCTGTAGCTCCCGGAGCTGCTCGATGACGTGCTGCCGGCGGCGCGGGGCCCGCGGAGCGGCTGTGCCTCAGCACGGCGCGGTGTGAAGCCGTCGGCGACCTCCCACGGGATCGCCTGCTGGATCAGCCGCTGGACGCCGCGGAGCAGGTCCGCCTCGTCAACGGTCACAAGGCTGATCGCATCGCCTGTGGCGCCTGCCCGGCCCGTGCGGCCGATGCGGTGGACGTAGTCCTCCGGGTTCCACGGCAGCTCGTAGTTGACAACGTGCGGGAGCGCGTCGATGTCGAGCCCGCGCGCGGCCACGTCTGTTGCCACCAGCACGCGGATCTCGCCAGCCTTGAACCCCTCGAGCGCCTTGGTCCGGTCAGACTGCGCGCGGTCAGAGTGGATGGCGGTGGCGGCCACGCCGTGGCGGTCCAGCCAGGACGCAAGACGTGAGGCCGTCAGCTTTGTCCGCGTAAACACGAGGACCTGGTGCCAGTCGCCCTCCACGATGAGGTGGGCGAGGAGCTCCTCCTTGCGGTCGCGGTCCACCGGGTAGACCAGCTGGCGCACGCTCTCGGCGGCCGTCCCGTGGCGGGCAACCTCAATGGTGATTGGGTTGTTGAGGATGGACCCCGCCAAGCGCTTGATGTCGTCCGAGAAGGTGGCCGAGAACAGCAGCGTCTGCTTGCGGTTGGGGAGCAGGTCAAGGATCCGGCGGATGTCGGGCATGAAGCCCATGTCCAGCATCCGGTCTGCCTCGTCCAGGACCAGGATCTCCACCTGCGCCAGGTTTGCAGCGCGCTGACCCACAAGGTCCAGCAGGCGGCCGGGCGTTGCGACAAGGATCTCGACGCCTGCCAGCAGCTCTTTGATCTGCGGGTCCAGCGGCACGCCGCCGTAGACCACCGCTGCGCGCAGCGGCACATTGCGGCTGTACGTCTTCACGGCTTCGGCCACCTGGACGGCCAGCTCACGCGTTGGCGTGAGGACCAGCACACGCACGGGGTGGCGCGCGGGCGAGAAGCTGGTGTTGGCGTGAGCCGCCAGACGGTCAAGGATGGGTAGCGTGAAGGCAGCCGTCTTGCCGGTCCCAGTCTGCGCTGCGGCAAGGACGTCCTTGCCCTCGAGAATGATGGGAATTGCCCGTTCCTGAATAGGCGTGGGCTCTGCGTACCCCTCCTCTTTGACGGTTTTGAGGAGGACGGCCGAGAGGCCCAGGTCAGCGAATTGCACGATGGTCGATGTCTCCGGGGGCGCTCCGCGGATTGGACGGGCGCCGCGCGCACCTGCGCGATCGGGATTTGGGCATGTCCGATGCAGCCTGTTTCCGTGGTTGCTGCGGCCACCGGACTTTCCGGAGGATACCCGACAATGAGGGCCATGGGCGCACAAGGCACACGCGCAACGGATGCCGCGAAGCGGGCTGGCATCGCGCATACGGTTCACGAGTACGCACACGACGATCGCGCATCGCTGCGTGCGGGTGGTCGCGGGTACGCGCTCGAAGCCGTGGAGGCGCTGGGCATTGACCCCGGACGCGTGTTCAAGACGATCGTTGTGGCTGTGGACGGGCGTCTTGGCGTGGCCATCGTGCCGGCCGATGCCGAGGTGGACCTCAAGGCCGTGGCCGACGCGCTGGGCGGGCGCAAGGCCTCGATAGCGCCACCTGCCGACGCGGAACGTGCGACGGGCTACGTCCTTGGCGGGATTTCGCCCCTGGGCACCCGGCGGTCGTTGCCCACGGCGCTTGACCAGTCGGCCTCGGACCACGCCACGATCCACGTGTCAGCGGGACGGCGCGGTCTGGAGATCGAGCTCTCCGCGGCCGATCTGCTTTCCCTGACGAAGGGCGTGTCCGCTCCCATTGCCCGGCGGGGCTAGGCGGCGGCGAGTTCGCCTTCCTGGTCCGCGGCTGCGGCTGCCGGCGCTGACCGGAAGAGCAGCCACGCCACGAGTGCCGCCAGCCCGGCAACCGCGCCACCGGCGATGAACACCGTGCGCATGCCCACGACGTCCGCGAGGACGCCCGCCGCGGCCATCGAGGCGATGGACGCCGTCTGCATGACCGCGTTCAGCGCGCCGGCAACTCGGCCCCGAGTGGCGTCCGTCGTGGCCTGCGCGACGATGGTCATCGTGGAGGCCTGCACGGGCATCACGAACCAGCCCACGCTGAAGCTCAAGACCAGCATCGCCCAAGGTGCTGGCGCCAGCCCCATCAGGCCGACGCACACCGCCGTCCCGACGATCCCGCCCACCAGCAGTGACGACACCCGGAAGCGTGCAGCAAGCGTGGCGAGCAGGCCACCGGCGAGGACCATCGAGACGGTCTGGGCGGCCTCCATCGGCCCAAGCCAGGCCGGGCTGCCGTTGAGCTCCCGCACCAGGAACGGCACAAACAGCACGTTGATGGCGCCGAT
>CAIYHO010000018.1 GCA_903925955.1 uncultured Chloroflexota bacterium | reverse complement strand
TGGCAGCGCTCCACTCGTGACGGCCACCGTGGCCACCGACACCGCGGCGACCAGAACCAGCAGGACAACCGCCACCACCCGCGGTGTGCGGCGCCGCGAGCGCGGCCGAGCGTGCATTCGGACCCGCTGATCGTCCATGCGTGCGACGATACAGCCTGTGTGGCCCTGTTGATTTGGGGCCCCGACTCCATGTATCTCCAGCCCAGGTGCCACAGCCATGTCCGACGACCGCAGCGCCCCCGCCCTCCTACGCGCGGTTGGCCTCATGCCCGACGGACCCGTCGCATGGGGTCGCCCCGCCCGGCAGGGAGGCACCGGCGTCTACCTCGTGGAATTCGCCGACCCCGTTGACCGCGTGCATCTCGACCTTTCGGTCATCGGCAAGTGGCTGGAGCGCGTGCCGGAGCTGCGCCTCGACGGCGTCCGCCCCACCTCACGGGACTTGCTGGCGCGCATGGTCTCGTTCTGGCTGCCCACGCAGCGGGTCATCTACATCGCCGGCGAGACCAAGTCCATCGGCGGCAGGCTCAATGCCATCGCCAAGACCGTGCCGGGTGATCGCAAGCCGTCATCAGCAGCGCTCTGGCTGCACTTCCTGCACGACACGGTGGGCCTCAGGACCTGGTGGGCCGAGACCAACGCACCCGAAGAAACTGAGCTGCTGCTCCTCGAAGCCTTCGCCGAGGGCGTCCCCGACGGTGAGCGAGGGGCCCTGCCGGACCCCAACGTGGTGCTCCCGTGGGCCGTGCTCCGGAGCCCGGACGGGACCCGCAAGGTCACCGGCATCACCAACCCGCTGCTGCCCGAAGTCAAGGCCGCGGCGCCCAAGCCCATCACCCGCATCGTAAAGCTGCCGCCTGCCGAGGCCGATGGCGCCCGCGACGAGGCCAAGCGAGGCCGCAGGCCCGCACCGGGTCGCGGCACCGGCCGGATCGCATCCGCCGCCGCGTATGCCGCCCAGGGCTCGCCGCGCAAGATGGTGGAGCCGGTCTACCTCTCCCCCGAGGGGTTCGCCCGCATCCAGGACGAGGTCAACACCCTCATCGCCGAGCGACCCGCGGTCATCAAGCGCATCGCCACCGCACGCGAGCACGGAGATCTCAAGGAGAACTCCGAGTACCACGCAGCGCGCGAGGAGGGCGGGTTCCTTGAGGGGCGTATCAACGCGCTGCAGGCAAAGCTCAAGGTGGCAGTGGTCGTGGCGCCAACCGTCCGCGGCGTCGGTATCGAGACCGGGTCCAAGGTGCGCGTGGAGCACGACGGCGAGGAGCAGGTGGTCACCATCGTGAGCGCCGCCGAAGCCAACATCCGCGAGGGCCGGATCTCAAACTCCTCACCCGTCGGCGGGGCCCTGATCGGCCGCAAGGTGGGCGATGAAGTGGAGATCGTGACGCCTGCCGGACGGCTCTCGTACAGGATCCTCGAAGTCGACTGAGGCCTGTCCGGCCGTCTACCGCGGGGCCTGCACCTCGGCCCAGCGGTAGCAGCTCGTCTCGTGGTCGTTCACCAGACCCGCTGACTGCATCAGCGCGTAGACGATCGTGGGGCCCACAAAGCGAAAGCCGCGCGCCCGCAGATCGCGGCTGATCGCCCGCGACAGGTCCGTCTCGGCCGGGACATCGCCCAGCGACCCAAACCGGTTGACAATCTGGGCGCCGCCCGTGAAGGACCAGAGGTGCTCCACGAGACTCGAGCCAGCCGCCTGCAGCGCCAGAACACCGCGGGCGCTGTCGATGGCGGAGGCCACCTTGAGCCGGTTGCGGACAATTCCGGGATCGGCAAGCAGGCGCGCCACGTCGGCGTCGCCAAACGCGGCCACAGTTGCCACGTCAAACCCAGCAAACGCGCGGCGATAGCCCTCACGCTTGTGCAGGATCGTGGACCACGAGAGGCCGGCCTGCGCGCCCTCAAGGACGAGCAGTTCAAACAGATGGTGCTCGTCGCGGACCGGAACGCCCCACTCAAGGTCGTGGTAGGCGCGATATTTGGGATCGGGCTGATCACCCCAGGCGCAGCGCGGTTGTGCATCGCCGGACATGGCGCGATGGTAACCGGGCGGCCCATCCGCGTATGATCCGCCGGTGACCGTCCCCCCTGCCTCCCGAGCCGCCCGAGCCGCTGCCTGATGGACGCCGAGCTCGACCCGTACCGCGTGCTTGGCGTAGACCCGGCCGCGGACCACGAGGTGATCGCGGCCGCCTACCGCGTCCTGGCGCGGCGCCACCACCCCGATGTTGCCCCCAGCGCTGACTCCGCGCGCCGCATGGCGGAACTCAATACCGCCTGGGCAATCCTGCGCGACGAGACCACGCGTGCTGCGTGGGACCGCGAGCACCTCGCAACGCGGGATGGGCGCGCGGGAAGGGCAGCCGGCCCAGATCCTGCACCGCCCGTTTGGCGCGGCGCAAACACCTACTCGGGCGCTGGCGACCAGCCGCCAAGCCCCACGTTTGAGCGCCAGACCGGCCCCGCGCCCGTTGGGCCCAACGGCCGTCCGCAATGGCGCCGCGGGCCAGGCGGCGAAGGGGCTGCCGGGCCGCCCCCGGGCCAGCCCATCGGCACCGTCCTGCCGTTCGGCCGCCACATCGGCTGGTCATTGGGCGAGGTTGCGCGTGTCGATCCGGGGTATCTGACCTGGCTCGCCAACCGCGCCGAGGGGGCGCAGTACAAGGCTGAGATTGAACAGATCCTCCGGGGCGAGTACCCGGCAGGTTCTGGACCGCTCAGCGGGAATCGGCCTCGCTGGGGCCGGCCGGGCTGAGTTCCCGCAGGAACGCGGCCATCTGCTCAAGCGCCTCGTCGCGCACCGGCGTCAGCGAGTGTCCAAGACGCGGCCACAGGACCAGCTGAGCGAGCGGCGCCTGGGCCACCGCCGTCTCCAGAAGGTCCAGGCGCGCAAACGTGTCGCGTCCGCCGGAGAGCAGCAGCGCGGGGACGCGGATCGCCGGGAAGTGCGCAGCGCGAGCTCCCGCGTCCTCCAGTTGCCCGGGACGATGCAGCGGGTAGCAGAGGCAGATCAGCCCGGCAATCGGGTGGACACGGCCGGTCTCGCCCGCTCCATCGCGCGCCGCCAGGATGGACGCCGCCCGACCGCCGTATGACTGGCCGCCAACAACCACGCCCGGCTCATCGGGGATCTGGGCGAGGAACGCCGTCGCCGCCCGTTCGGCATGACCGCGCGGCAGCGTCACCGCGTGCGCGTCAAGCCCAAGGGCAACAAGACCGTCCACCCAGGGCGCCATCGTGGCGGCCGTGCCCCACGCGCCGTGTCCAAGAAACACGCGAACCATGACCCGACACTACCGCCTCATGGCATCGGCTGCGGTTCGCACGGCCCGCCATCACCCTGCGCTTCGGCTGTGGCTGTTTGCGCCTCAGGCTGCATACTCCGCGCATGCTGATCGATCGACCGGATCGTCGGGCGCTGGCCGCCCAGAGAACCGGCCACCGGGCAGTCGCGTTGCTGCTCACGGTCTTGGTCCTCGTCGTCGCCGTCACACCGGCGCTGGCGATTGGAGCGACCCCGTCGCCAAACCCAAGCGGCTCTTCAGCGCCCACCCCCGTGCCCACCATCACGCCCAACCCGTGTCTGACGCCGCCTCCTCCGCCCACGCCGTCGCCGACGGCAACGCCGTCACCCACGCCCACGCCAGACCCAAGCGCCACCCCAACCGATACGCCCGTCCCAACCGACACGCCCATCCCCACAGCGTCGCCCACGCCAACGCCCGCACCAACCGATCCGCCAACACCTGACCCCAGCGCCACGGCGACGCCCGAACCGACGCCAACGCCCACGCCCCTGATCTGCCCGCCGCCGACGCCGGCCTGGTCAAAGGCGATGACGGTTGTCGGCGACACGATCCGCTTCTGGGGCAAGGGATGGGGCCACGGCGTGGGGATGAGCCAGTGGGGAGCCAAGGGCAGGGCGCTCGCCGGCCAGACGATGACCGACATCATCGCCGCGTACTTCAACGGCGCCGTTCCCGCGGTGACCAATCCCGCACGTGAAGTGCGCGTCCTGATCCTCAACGGGTTCACCGCCACCAGGGCAGCGCCCCTGATCGTCCACGGCCGTCTGGGCACGTGGACCATCGACGGCATCCCCAAGGTCTTCCCTGCGGACGCGGTGCTCAAGTCCTGGCGCGTTGCCAAGAAGGTCAACGGCGTCACGAAGTACTCGTGGGTCATGCGCGTGTTCGCCCCCAACGGGACGACAGTCCTCGCCACCAAGACCGCCGGCTCGTTTGCGATCGTGCGCCCAGCCGAGACCAAGACGCGCCTTGACCTTGACTCCAAGGGCGCGGCCTACAACCGGTTCCGCGGCCGCTTGACGCTGCTCTTCGGCTCACCAACCGTGCGGGTTGTCAACTCTCTGGCCATCGACGACTACCTCCGCGGCGTCGTGCCAGTGGAGATGTCCACCGGCTGGCCAATCGAGGCGCTCCGCGCCCAAACCGTGGTGGCGCGCAGCTGGACGGTTCGCCACGTGCACCCAACGGCCGGCGTGTTTGATGTGTACGACGACTCGCGCTCGCAGGTCTACCGCGGCGTGCGAGCCGAGCGCGCCATCACCAACACGATCATCACCCTGTCGCCAGGCTTGGTGGCAAAACTGGGCACAACCATCGTCAACGGGTTCTACCACTCCACCGCGGGCGGCTGGACGGAGGCCAACGAGAACGCGTTCGTCTCGCCAAGCGGCATCCGGAGCTCCACTCCGCTGGCCTACCTGCGCGGGGTGGATGACCGCGCCTTCGACGGCACGGCGTACGACAAGACGGCCACCCGGTACTCGTGGCGCACACCCCTGCTCACCCACGCGCAGCTGGACGCCATCCTGGGCGCCGACAGCCGAACGGCCTGCGGCAGCGTCCTGCGCCTGGATCTCACGCGCCGTGGCGTATCGGGGCGCCTGTACCGGATCGTCATCTACGGGACGCTGGGCCACCGCACGGTCTCGGGCGACGTGTTCCGCGCGGTGTACAACGCGCACCGGCCGTCGGGCTCGGCGATGCTCCTGTCAAACCTGTTTGACGTCTCGCCGCTGCCCTGACAGCTGGCAGACCCCATCGGAGTGGGTGGACCGCAGCTAGAGTTCCCGCCGGCCAAACAGCCGTACGGCGATTCCCAGCACCAGCGCCACCCAGATGACACTCCAGATCACAAACGGCAGCGGGGGTGGGGCGGACGCGAAGAACGGGTTTGCCTCCATGACCGAGCGGCCGCCGCCCACGGCCGCAAGCAGCACCATCGGCGGCTCCAGCCCGTAGATGACGCCGCGCCAGATCCCGTCCGTGGGGAGCAGCACCCGGACCACGTTGCCCAGGCCCTCCAGCGGCGCCGCGCCAAGTGCCACCGCGATGTTGCCCAGGACGCCCGCAAACCAGCTCAGGCCAAACAGGACCACCGTGACGGCGCCGGCGGCGATGCCAGGGAGCCGGCTGCCAAACGCCAGCGCAAGCGTGAGCACAGCAACAGACTGGAACGCGAGAAACGCCACCGCAACCAGCGGCGACGGCGGCACATGACCGCTGATCCAGCCAACCGCGCCGATAGCCATCAGCCCGGACAGCACCGCGTACGCGACAACCACGACGGCGAGGCCCAGCCAGCGACCGACGACGAGGTCCGCCCGGCGCATCGGCCGGGCCAGCATGGCAAGGACGGTGCCGGTCTCCACGTCAGACGCGATGGCAGGCGCTGCAAGAAACGCTGCCGACATCGCCAGAACGAAGCTGAACTGGAAGGCAATCATGATCAGCACCTGCGACACGCCGATGCGGACCTGCACCTCGTCCACCCCCTGTTCTCGGGCAATGGACACAAGCCGCTCAACACCCCAGCCCACCAGCAGCACGCTGGCGACCGAGAGCAGCAGCAGCACCCAGAGGATGCGGCGGCGGGCCACCTCGCGCACGGTCAGGCCCGCGATCACCAGCACCAATCGGAGCGTCATGCCGCAGCCTCCACAAGGGCAGTGGCGTCTTGGCCCCGGGCAAGGTCCAGGAACAGGTCCTCCAGCGAGCGCCGCCCCGGGTCAACCGCATGCACGCGACCGCCAAGTGCCACCACGGCTGCCACAACATCCGGGATCCGCGCGGGGTCCAGGGGACGGATCACCAGCCAGCCGTCCTCGTCTGCCAGCGGGCCAAAGGCAGCCAGCGGCGAGCGGTCGGCGGGGAGCTCCGACACCTGCAGCCGCACCGAGGGCTGGCCCAGCAGTTCGGTCATGGAGCCCGCCGCCACCACGCGGCCCTTGAAGACGATGGCGACGCGATCGCAGAGCCGCTCCACCTCGCCCAGCAGGTGCGAGTTGAGCAGCACCGTGGAGCCGCGCGCCTGCGCCTCGCGGATGATCCCGCGGACATCGTCGCGACCCACAGGGTCCAGCGCCGAGGTGGGCTCGTCCAGGATGACCAAGGAGGGGTCGCCAAGGAGCGCGGCGGCCAAACCTAGGCGCTGCTGCATTCCTTTGGAGAACCCGCCGGTGCGCTCGCTGTCGCGCCCGGTCAGACCAACCGCATCGAGCACCCGATCGATCTCCGCGTGGCGCTTGGCCGAGGGCAGCCCGGCGAGCGCCGCGTGGAGCGCGAGGACCTCGCGGGCACTGAGCCAGGCCTGATAGCGAAAGAGCTCCGGCAGGTAGCCGATGCGGGCGCGGGCCTCGCGATCGCCAAGCGGCTTGCCCAGGACGCTCCCCGCGCCCGCGGTGGGCCGGGTCAGGCCCAGCAGCAGCTTGACCGATGTGGTCTTGCCGGCGCCGTTGGGGCCAAGAAAGCCAAACACCTCGCCCGCCTTGACCTCGAGATCAAGCGCGTCAAGGGCAACCGTGGACTTGTAGACCTTGCGCAGGCCGTGCGTCTCGATGGCGAGGTGGGACATGCGGGCATTGTCGGGCGAGCCGCCAATTCGCGTGTCAGAGCGGCCCCGGAGACGGCAGAATCGGAGGAAGCCGCGTACGCTGCCGATCGCCGCGTTCGATCCGGAGGGGCTATGGGCGGCACAAGGGAGAGTGGAGACAAGATGAACCTGAAGAAGGCAGCCGCGGAGCTGCTCGGCACGTTCCTGTTCATGACCATCGGCTACCTGTCCGTGGCGGCCATCGGCGCTGCCGGCGTGGCGACATCCGGCCTGCTGGTTGTGCCGTTCTCGTTTGGCCTGGGCCTGCTGGCGGCCATCTTCGCCTTTGGCCACATCAGCGGCGGCCACTACAACCCGGCCGTCACCGTGGCGATGATCCTGGACAAGCGGATCGGCATCAATGACGCCGTTGCATACATCGTGGCCCAGGTGGTAGGCGCGATTGCCGCGGCCGTCCTCGTGATGCTCGTGCTCAACCAGGGCGCCGTCAGCGCAGGGATCACCAAGCCCGGCACCGGCATCCCCGACGTCAGCGCCCTGCTGATCGAGATCGTGGCAACGGCGGCCTTCCTCATCGTGATCCTCACGGTCACCAAGCGGGCGGCGTCGATGGCCGGGATCGTGATCCCCCTCACGCTGGTTGCCATCCACTTTGCCACCGCCACCCTGTCGGGCGCGTCGGTCAACCCGGCCCGCTCCATCGGCTCAGCGCTTGTGGGCGGCGACCTCTCGCAGATCTGGATCTACCTTGTCGGCCCCGTCGTGGGCGCCGTCATCGGCTGGCTCGTCTTCAAGTACATGGGCCAGGGCGCGGACGTCGCCTGACCCACCCGCGGGCGCGCCCAATGCGCCTGCCGCACACGCCGCTCGACACGCCCTCGGGGTCACCCCGGGGGCGTCGTCATGCCTGAGCGCTGATATCCAGCGCGTAGCGGTAGATCGCGGCAATCGTCATGAGGTCGTGGATCTCGCCCCGCGCGATCTCGCCAAGGATCTCGTTGAGCGTTGCCCAGCGCACGGCCAGGTCCTCGGTGTCCTCAGGCGACGCAGTGCCTGCCCGCAGACCGGTGGCCACCAGCATGACGCCACGCTCGTCGGTGACCGAGTTGGACGTGGTGAAGCGGAACAGCCGGCGCCAGGACGAGGCCTCGTAGCCGGTCTCCTCGCGGAGCTCACGCGCGGCACCGTTCTCCATGGTCTCGCCGTCCGGAACGCCACCCTCCGGCAGCTCCCAGCTGTACTCGTCAAGCGTGTAGCGGTGCTGGCCCACCAGCAGGATCCGCCCGTCGTCGGCCACCGCCACCACGCCCACGGCGCGCGTGTGGAAGTGGACCACGCCGTAGATCCCGGGACCCCCGTCGGGCCGGTCCACCTCGTCGTGGAAGACGTCGATCCAGGGGTTCGCATAGGCGGTCCGGCGCGACCGCCGGCGCCACGGACCAACAGCTGCGGGCTCGTCGCTCATGGCGCTACGGTACCCGCCGCGCTGGCGTCCGGGTGGCGCGCGCAACGCATCCGCGTGGCATCTTCCGCCGGCGGTGTGACGGCCTGTGGTCCCTGCGCGTCTCAGCTGCGGGGGACCACAGGAGGAAGAAGACCATGGCAGGACGCGGTGGCCGCCGCTGGCGGCGGTGGCTGATTGGGTTGCTCGTTGCGCTCGTCGCAGTTGGCGGCGGTGCGTATCTGGGCGTCAGCTTCATGATCTACGACAGTTTGGGCAAGGCGCCCCAGGCATGCTGGGAGGCGGACCGGGCAAACACCCCGCAGAACTTCGCCATCCCCAAGCCGTGGGACGCCAGCCTTGCGGCGACGTACGCGATGCCTGCGCCGCAGGACGTCACGTTCCGCTCGCGCGATCCGCAGATGCCAAACGCAAACCTGGCCGCCTGGTGGATCCCCGCGGCCTCCGCCACGGCTGATACCCCCGCAGTGATCCTCATCCACGGCATCCAGTCATGCCGCCGCGAGAGCGCCGTGCTGCTCGCCGCGGGGATGCTGTACCGCGCGGGCTTCTCGGTCTTCTTGATGGACCTGCGCGATCACGGGGACTCGCAAGGCGACGACGCCCGCTTCTCGGGCGGCACCGAGGAGTACCTCGACGTCCTGGGCGGCTGGGACTGGGTCCGGGCGCAGGGTGTGCCGGCGGCCAAGATCGGCATGGCCGGCTTCTCGTTTGGATCGGGCAACGTGATGATTGCCGCCGGGCATGAGGCGCAGGTTGCCGCCGCCTGGGTGGACTCGGGCTACACGATGACCGAGAAGGCGATAGGGCTGTTCCTCAAGGACCAGGCGGGGCTCCCGGACCTCTTCGTGCCGGGCGCCCTGCTGTGGGCGAACCTCATCGCCCACGACAACCTTGTCGCGTTCAACCCAATTGCCGAGGTTGCCAAGCTGGGTGGCCGCTCTATTGCGTTTGTCCACGGCCAGGCCGACAAGGTCCTGCCGTTCACGATGGCGCAGGAACTCCGGACAGCCGCCGTGGCGGCCCAGGCAACCTCACCCGATGTCTGGGTGGTGGCTGGCGCCGGACATACGCAGGCGATCTACGTGGATCCGGCGGGGTACGAGCAGCGCCTGACGACGTTCTTCCGTCAGGCGCTGGGTCTGACGGGCAACTGAAGGGCGGCACCGCCTCGCGCTACGATGACCCGGTGCGTGCACCCGTCACGCGCCCCGGGAGGATGGAACCGCAATGACCGATTCCACGCGTGTCGCCCCTATTGAGATCACCATCGATACCTCCGCTGACCCGGCAACGGCTTGGGTGGCAATCTCAGATCCAGCCCGCATTGCCGAATGGTTCACAGAGGCCTCACCGCTCGGCACCGTGGGCAGCCCGTACACGTTGGACTTCGGCGACGGCAGCGTGGTGACCGGCAGCGTGATCGAGGTGGAGCCGGGTGTCCGGTTTGTCCACTCGTGGCGCTGGCAGGGGGATGACGAGGCTGCCGCCACGCGAGTCGAATGGTCAGTGGCGCCCACTGCCGGCGGCTCGCGGATCTCGCTTGTCCATGACGGCTGGACTGAAGCCGGGCTTGACGCCGATACCCGCGACGACCATGCCGGGTACTGGGCGGGCTACCTCGAGGACCTCCGCGACGTCCTCGCCAACTAAGCCCGTGCGCTCGTGACGGCCGCCACCCGGGGCTTGCCCGGGCTGGGGGCGTTTAGCCGCTTCCACCGCAATGCGCGGCTGTTCCTGCTTGCCAGCCTCATCTCGGGCGCAGCGATCAGCCTCTGGTGGATTGACTTCAACCTCTACCTGCAGGCGCTTGGCCTCGCGCGGGCAACCATCGGCATCGTCAGCGTCATTGCATCCGTCGCGGGAACCCTGACGGCGTTCCCCGCGAGTTCCCTCTCGGACCGCGTCGGTCGGCGGACGGTGCTTGCCGGCGGCGCGGTGGCAGGGCTCGCGGCCCTGGTGCTGCTGCTGGCCGCTGGCGACAACCTTGTGGTGATCGTCGCGGCAGCCGGCCTCTGGTCCGCTGGCTTCCAGGCCATCAGCGTTGTAACGGCCCCGTACATGGCCGAGCACAGCGAGCCCGAGCACCGCAACGAGCTCTTTGCCGTCCAGTTCGCCATCCAGAACGTCACCAACATCGTGGCCGCCATCCTCGGGGGCGTGGTGGCGGGCGCCATCGCGGGCGCGCTGGGGTTTGACCCGGCGGGTCTGGCGACGTATCGCGTGATCATCGGGATCATGATCGTGCTGATGGTGATTGGTTTAGGCACCATCACGCTCCTGCGCGATGACCGGCCCCGCACGCAGCAGAGCCCGCGGCTCCAGCGGCTGGGCGAGCCTGCCGCGTTTCCCCAGGATCCGCGTCGGGGGCGTGCCCGCTTTGGGATCGTCGTGCGCGACCGTGGCCGCTTTGTCCGCCTGATCCTGCCGGGGTTCCTGATTGGCGTGGGCGCGGGTCAGGTCATTCCGTTCCTCAACCTGTTTGTGCAGGGCAGGTTTGGCCTTGACCTGGCGCAGCTCAACGGCGTATTCGCGGTGACGGCGCTTGGCACCGTGATCGCCATCTTGGTCCAGCCGAGGCTGGCGCGGCGGTTTGGCCAGGTGACGTCTGTGGTGATCGTGCAGGCCTGCTCCATCCCATTCCTGGTGGCGCTGGGCTTCTCGCCCATCCTGTGGACCGTGATTGCGGCGATGGCCGTGCGCAACGCGCTGATGAACGCCGGCAACCCCATCTTCAGCGCGTTCGCCATGGAGCAGGTGGACAAAGCCGAGCGCGCCACGCTGGCAGCAGCCACCAGCGTGACGTGGCAGATCGGCTGGGTGTTTGGCGGCCTGTTCTACTCGGCAATGCAGGCGTGGCTTGGGTTTGACCTTGGGTACGCGGTCAACTTCATCGCCATCATCGTCTTGTACACCGCCTCCACGGCGCTGTTTGGCTGGTGGTTCCGCGGCGCAGGCCGAAGTCGGTAGCAGGCCGCGTCCGGCGGCGGGCCGCATCCGGCGGCGGCGGTTAGACTGCGCCCATGGCAGACGCGTCCACGCCCCAGACTCCGGAACCCGCGGTCGCCGACCGCCGCGCCAAGACCGCGATTCCGCGCAATCCCGGCCGTCACGAGCTGGGCATGAAGGCAACCCTCCTGTTTCCCAACAAGGAGATCGTTGAGAAGTACTACGTGCCGCTGGTCTACACCGCCTGCCGCACGTGCTACTCGGAGCTGGACCCGCAGGAGATCTTCCGGCGAGCGGTTGACGGCGAGGTCAACCCGGCGGCGATGCAGCGGCTGATCTCCAACGTGATCGAGTCCGGCCACGGCTCCACCATTGAGCACATCGTGTTCACGTTTGCCCTGTCGGGCGTGTCGCGGACGCTGTCGCACCAGCTGGTCCGGCACCGGGCGGGCGTGGCGTTTGACCAGCAGAGCCAGCGCTACGTGAAGTTCAAGGGCGCGGCCACCATGCTGCCGGCCACGATTGCCGATGCCGATCCTCTGCTGCGCGGCCGATACGAGGAGCAGGTGGACGGCGCGTTGGGGCTGTACGGGGAGCTGCTGGAGGCTGGCGTCCCCGGTGAGGACGCGCGCTTCGTGTTCCCCAACGCCACGCGCACCAACCTCGTGATGACCACCAACCTGCGGGCGCTGATCCACATGAGCGGGCTGCGCCTCTGCACGATGGCCCAGTGGGAGATCCGCAGGCTATTCCAGCTGATCCGCCACGAGATCTTTGGTGTGTCGCCGTTCTTGGGCTCGTTCCTGGCGCCCAAGTGCGTGCCGCTGGGCTACTGCGACGAGTTCAACAATCGCGACGGGCACTGCCCTATCCGCCCGCACAAGGACGAGGTCCTGGGCGCCTGGGCCGAGAAGAAGGCCGCCGCCAAGGCCACCGGGCGAGACCTGCAGGTCAGCGAGCAAATCGCGGACTAGGCGCCGAGCGTGATCGCGCTCACAACCCCGCGATGAAACGGCCCAGCACCTTCGCCAGACGGGGACCTGCCTCGGCACCGGCGGCCAGCACTTCCTCGTGGACAAGCGGCACGCCGTCGTAGCCTGCGCCCGCGTTGGTCACCAGGGACACGCCGCAGACCTCAAGGCCAACCCAGCGCGCGGCGATCGCCTCGAGCACCGTGGACATGCCCACCGCGTCCGCGCCCAGGACGCGGAGCATGCGGACCTCGGCCGGGGTCTCGTAGTTGGGGCCAAGCAGGCCCACGTAGATCCCCTCGTCCAGCTTCACGCCCTCAGCGCGGCCGGCGGCATGGAGACGCTCGCGCAGGCGGGGCGCCCAGACGTCGGTGAGGTCCGTGAAGCGCTCGCCCAGCTGGTCCGCGTTCTGGCCCATGAGGGGCGACATGCCGGTGAGGTTGATGTGGTCCGAGATCACCATCAGCGTGCCCGGGCCGTAGGCCGGGTTCACGCCGCCCGCCGCGTTGGTCAACAGGACGACCTCGGCGCCAAGCTGCTTGAACAGCAGGACCGGCTGGACGACAAGCCCTGGGTCATTGCCCTCGTACAGGTGGAAGCGGCCCTGCAGCGCCACAACCGGAACGCCCGCGAGGCGGCCGAGCAGCAGACGGCCGACATGACCCGGTGCGGTTGCGGCCGGCCAGCCGGGCAGCTCGTCAAACGGAATGGCCGTGACGTCCTCAAGGCCATCTGCCAGCGAGCCAAGCCCGGAACCCAGCACGATGCCCACCTTGGGCACGAGCGATGTCCGTGCCCGGACGGCGGCCACGAGCGCGGCCAGACGCGCTGGCTGATCAACAGGGGGGATCGGCAGGGTGCGGTCAACGGCCTGGCGGCCGGACGGGATCGGCAGGGTGCTCATGGGGCTGAAGTCTAGCCCGCGCAACGCCGCCTTAAAGCTTCGAAGCCCAGAAGGAGTACTGACACCGGGATGCCAGTCACGTCCCTCTGGGCCCCCGAGGTGGCTGACTCTTGCGAGCCGCCGGTCCCCGGCAACGAAGCGTCCGATAGAGCCCGGGGCCGAACCCCGTCCTTGATGCAATCGCGGACTTAGTTCACCGGCGGATCTTGATGTGATCTCGATCCCTGGTCCCCTTGACACCGTCTTGCGACGCCGTCTCAGCTTCCTAGCCTTGATGCGATCTCAGCCACCGGTCTGGTGCGGTCTTGAGGCTATCGCCTCCGCTCCTGGCCTCCGTTAGCGGCCCCGTTCGGGCAAGACGAAAGATACGGGGCCGCGCCGCCGCCTCCAAGTGGGTTGTCCACGAACTTGGGGCCGCAGCCGTCGATTCCTTCCACCACTTTGTCCACCATGTGGACGGACTGTGGATGACTGGTCATGGCGCGGGCGGTTGACGGCGGACTCGGATGACGGCAATACCGTTGAGGGGTGGAGTCCGGCCGGCCCGAAGGTGGGCGAGGACCTCGTGTGTGGTCAAGGGGAAGTCCGCGCGCACAACGGCGCCCGCGGCTCGCAGGGCCTGCCGGTTTCGGACGGTGTCAGCAACGAGGAGGACCAGCCGCGCGATCCTGGGGTCATCGCGGAGCTTCTGGTGGACGTGGCGCACGGTGGCATCCACGACGCCAAGCCGACTGATCGCCTCAAACGCCGTCCACCCGTCTGGCGCCATTGCCACCGCATCCCATGCCCGCAGGTCGCCGTCGCCAGGCAGGACCACCTCGGTCCGCCACGCGGTGGTCGTCGGCAGCATGCCGCGAGCCACCTCAAGGATGGGCAATTGGGCCTGATCGTGGACCGGCTCACCCTCAGGGAAGACGGCCAGCCGCAGGTCCAGCCCGAGCGCCGCGCCGATCGCCCACAGGACCTCGAACCGGGGGGCCTGAACTTCCCCACGCTCGATCCGCCCGTAGTAGGAGGCGGACACACCCGCCGCGGCCGCGACGGTCGCTTGGCTAAGGCCAAGCTGCATGCGCCGCTGCCGGTACTCCTTGCAGAGTTCCGCCCGAGCGCGCCCGGCGGCTCGATGGCCTCGCTGCAGTCTGGTCTCACGGGTGGTCATCGCTGCAGCATGGCGGTGGCGGCTTTACTGGCACTTATCTGGTGGTCTCGTGGGCATGCACCGCCGCGCCGCCGGGGAGCCGCGCCGCCGGGGCGGCACCGCCGCCGGGGAGCCGCGCCGCCGGGGAGGCACCGCCGCCGGGGAGGCACCGGGCACCTCTCGGACGCCCGTCCCGATGGAGAAGTCATGGTTTGAGGCATGACGGGCGCGAAAGCATGAAGCGGCGAGGCAATCCCGGCGATCACAGGCATGCGG
>CAIYHO010000017.1 GCA_903925955.1 uncultured Chloroflexota bacterium | reverse complement strand
TTTTCTCGATCCGGCGCCGCTTTTGCCTTGCGCAGTTCAGCTGCGGCTTGGCGCTTCTTCTCGGCTTCGGCTTCTTCTTTTTTCTTCAGTTCGGCTTCTGCTGCCAGACGTTCATCCCGTTCCTTCTTCAGCTTGGCGGCGCGCGCCTTCTCTAGGCTGGCGCGCCTCGCAGCCAGCATGGGGTCCTCGGGCGGTGGCGGACCGCCGATGAGGCGCTTGATCCACATGATCTTTCGACTCCCCTGCTGCTCAACGCGAGTCTAGGGGTCCGCGCGCCACACGATCCGCCGGTAGTGCGCGTTAGACCCAACGCCAAGGACGGGCTGACCCTCACGGAACGGCGCGACAAGGCGTGGTTGGCGACACCCGTCGGGGCCTCCGACGACCCGCGCCCGTGGATGTCATCCACCAGAGCATCCACGGGCCGTGCCGCGACCTGCCGCGAACCGCCGCCGGGTGCCGCGCAACGGGCGGATTGAACGTGGGATGTGGCGCGCCCGGAGGGATTCGAACCCCCGACCACCTGATCCGAAGTCAGGTGCTCTATCCACTGAGCTACGGGCGCGCGGAGGCAGATGATACCGCCGTCAGGCGCTAGGGCAGGTACACCCACGGGTTGAGCCGCACGCCGTCAGGCCCGCGGGGACCCTTCCAGATCTCAAAGTGCAGGTGCGCGCCGGTGGAATTGCCCGTCCCGCCCAGCCGTCCAACCATGGTGCCGCGCTGGACCCGGGCGCCGACGCGGACCGTGAGCGCATACATGTGTGCGTAACAGGTGGTGATCTTCTGGCCGTGGTTGATGCAGACCATCCACCCGCCGCCGCCATTCCAGCCGGAGAACGTCACCGTGCCCGCCCCGACCGCGCGCACAGGCGTCCCCACCGCGGCGACAAGGTCGATGCCGCCGTGGAAGTGGGCGCAGTTGCCCAGGCGCGGCTCCGCCCAGAAGCCGGTGCAGCCAAAGGTCTGGCTCAATTGCCAGTTGGCCAGCGGCCAGCTGAACTTGCGCAGAGGGCTAGACCCGGACAGCCCCGGCGGCAGATGGGTGAGGTCGATCTTGGGTCCGCGGCCGTCCGGGATGAACAGCAGCTGACCCTTGGTCAGCACGGCATCTTCAGTCAGGCCATTGGCGGTGGCGATGGTCTCTGCCACGACGTGGACGCGGTCGGCGAGGGTCTCGAGTGTCTCGCCGTCCACAACGGCGGTCATCAGGCCATCGGACGGCGGCAGCGTGAGCCACCGGCCCACGTGGATAAGCGCGTTGGTGAGGCCGTTGGACCACATCACGCTGGACATCCGGAGGTTGAACTTGGCGGCGATCGAGTAGATGGTGTCGCCGGACTTGATCCTGTAGCGCGTGGGCTGCGGCGGCTCTGGCGTTGGGCTGGGCGAGGGGCTGGCGATTGGCGTGAGCGGCAGCGTGACGGCGGTCCAGCCCTCGCCGATGTCGCGCGCCGGCGAGCCGCCCACTGCGATGCGTGCCGTCGCGGCTGGGTCCGTGCCGCGCCCGAAGATTGACGGGGCGACCACAACCAGCCCGGCGACCACGACGATGGCGGCGACGGCGAGGATCACCGGTGCAGGCCGGCGATGTGTGCGGAGGGGGATCAGGGGACCCGTGGCGCAGCGCTCCAACAGTCAGTGCAGGCGCGTGCGCGACCCCCGGCGTCGCCTCCAGGCCCTTGCGCCTCACGCGAGCCCGGTTGGCCGGGACGGTAGCAGGGGGCTGCGGAGACCGTCAACGGAGACCGGCGGTCAGCGCCATGGCGCGCCGGCCACCCCACCACCGAGGTCTACGAGCTGCCCATCGAGGTCTAGTCCTAGCGGTTGCGCTCCGAGCGCACAAACCGGGCCGTCCCCACCAGCACAAACACCACAAGCATCACGCCGATGACCGCGAGGTTGGCGGGTGCGGTGGACGCCTCGGCGGGGACGGCCGACGGTTCGAAGCCGTAGTAGACGTTGCGCACAAGATCCACGGCATACCGCATTGGCGAGATGCGCGAGAGGATCTCAAGGAACCACGGCAGGTTGTGGAGCGGGTTGATGACACCCGCCAGAAAGAACTGCGGCAGCATGATGAACGGGAAGATCTGGTTGGCCGTCCGCTGGCTGCCGATGTTGGACAGGATCAGGATCCCGAACGCGGCCCCAAAGACCGCGACCAGCGCGATCACGGGGACCAGCAGCAGGAGCACGGCCGGCGAGAGCTTGATCCCAAGCAGCAGCCCCACGCCCAAGATGGCGCCGGCCTGGGGCATCGCAACCAGCGACTCGCCGAGGATCTTGCCCGCCACGATGGAGTAGCGCGAGATGGGTGAGACGAAGATCTCTTGACTGAAGTCCTCGTCGCGATCCGCGATCAGCGAGACCACCCCCAGCGCAGAGGACTGCCACACGGTCTGCGCCAGGACGCCGGTGAAGACGAAGGCCTGGAGGTCAAGACCGCCCGCCGAGCCGAACCCGGCCTGGAGCGCCGGACCCAGAAAGCCCACCAGCAGCAGCGGAAACGCGAAGTCCGAGATGATCCGCGCACGGTCTCGCAGCAGCTTGACAAAGTCGCGCTGGGCGATGGCGAGGATCGCCGAGAGCTCACGCATCGGCTCGCCCCACGATGGCCAGATACGCATCCTCAAGGCTTGGCGCGTGGGTCTGGACCAGCGTCAGCGGCGTCTCAATGGAGCGGAGCACCGCATGGACCGTGCGCCCGCCGAGCCCAAACTCAAACGGGCCATCGCCCTGAGCGGCGAACCCAAGGAGAGCCAGCTCCCCGGCGAGGGCTGCGCGATCAGGCGCGTCCACCACCAGCGTCTCACGGGTCAGCTTGGCCTTCAGCGCTGCCGGGCTGCCCTCCTCCACGACGCGGCCGTGGTCAATCACGCAGATCCGGTCTGCCTGCTCGGCCTCCTCGAGGTAGTGGGTTGTGAGGAAGACGGTTGTACCCCGCTCGCGGCGGACGGTTGCGAGGTGGTCCCAGAGCGTGCGCCTCGTGGGCGCGTCCAGACCTGCCGACGGCTCGTCGAGGAACAGCACCTTCGGCTGGTGGATCAGGCTTCTGACAATCTCGAGCTTGCGGCGCATGCCGCCTGAGAACGTCCGGACGGGCGCAAAGATCTCGCCCTCGAGGTCCAGGAGCGCTGCCAGCTCGTGCACCTGGTTGCGGTAGCCCGGCGCCATCAGCCGATAGGCGGGCGCATACGGGTAGAGCCCGTACAGGATGGCGTGGAGCCGGACGTTCTCCTCCGCCGTGAGGTTCAGGTCCAGGCTTGGGCGCTGGAAGATGATCCCCACCTCGCGCCGAACCGCCGACGCCTGGGCCACGATGTCGCGACCGCCGATGGCTGCCCGCCCGGATGTCGGCGTCAGCGTCGTGGTCAGGATGGAGATCGTGGTGGTCTTCCCGGCGCCATTGGGGCCAAGCAGGGCGAAGAACTCGCCGCCGCCCACGTCAAACGAGACGCCGTCAACGGCGTTCTGCTTCGCCTTGCGATAGCGCTTGACCAGGTTCTCAACGTGGATCACCGGGGAATCATGACCCACACGGCCGGAACGCGCCCCCGACAGCGCCGGGCCGGGGGCGCCGCACCAACCTGGACGGCGCCCGTCACAACACCAGATGCCCCAGGAGCCGTGCCGGTTTGCAGATGTGGCTCTGTCTCGCCCTGCGGTACCGCCAACCGATCAGCGACCTTGCGGGCACGAGTCAACCCCTACGGGCGTGCGTGGCTCCGGTCGAGCAGCTCGCGGACGCCCGATGCCAGCGCGGCGGGCGTGAAGGGCTTGAGCAGGAACGGGACGCCCGGTACAAGGCTGCCGTCGCCGATGACGGTCTCTGGTGCGTAGGCGGACATGAACAGCGTGGGCAGACTCGGCTGGCGGGCGGTCAGCCGCTCAGACAGCTGGCGGCCATTGAGCCCCGGCATGACGAGATCGGTGAGCAACAGGTCGATTCGCGCCTGTGTTTCCCCAAGCGCCAATCCTGCGGCGCCGTCGGACGCCTCGAGCACGGTGTAGCCGAACCCGCGGAGGAGGCGCGCCGTGATGGTCCGTACCGCCGGCTCATCCTCAACCAGCAGGACCGTCTCGTCGCCCACTGCATGCGGGGTGGGCTCCGAGCTTTCCTGACGAACCGTGAGCGTCTCGTCCGTCACCGGCAGGAGGATCGAGAAGGTGGAGCCGGCACCCTGCTCGCTGACCACGCTGATCAGCCCGCCTGATTGCGCGACGAACCCGTCCACGGTGGAGAGGCCCAGACCCGAGCCAAGCCCAAAGGCCTTCGTCGTGAAGAAGGGTTCAAACATGTGCGGCAGGAGTGCCGGGTCAATCCCGCTGCCGGTATCCGCGAACGTCACCTGCAGGTATGGACCCGGGGCTGCAAGTTCGCGGAGCCTCGGATCGCCTGCCTTCAGGTTGAGCACATCGGTCCCGATGGTGATGGTGCCCCCATCGGGCATGGCGTCGCGCGCATTGAGCACGAGGTTCATGATCGCCTGCTCGAGGCCAGCGCGGTCAACTTGGACGCGAGCCGTCGGCGCATGGGTTGGCAACACGAGACCGATGTTGGCCGGCACCAGGCTCCGCAGCACCTGGCCGAGACCGGCGATGACCTCGCCCGAATCCACCACGGACGGCTGCAGCACCTGGCGTCGGCCGAACGCGAGCAGCTGGCGTGTGAGCGCGCCGGCCCGCAGAGCGGCGTCGCGGATCGCATCGATGTCTCCGCGCCGAGGGTCGTCGTCCGCAATGCCATCCGCAAGCACCGCGGCGAACCCCCCGATCGCCGCGAGCTGGTTGTTGAAGTCATGGGCGATGCCGCCTGCCAGACGGCCAATCATCTCCGCCCGCAGCGCCTGGTCCAGCAATGCCTGCGCCCGGCGCAGTTCGGTCACGTCCATGAGCGTGCCGCGGACGTGGCGGATGCCGCCGCCGCCCTCGTCGACAGGCTCGCCGCGCAGGATGACCTGGCGCTTCACGCCGTCCATGGCGTTGATGCTGAGCTCAACCTCGCGCGACTCGTGGTTGGCCGCGACCTGCGCGATCATCGCCGTCAGACGGGCATCGGCATCGCCTTCGTAGAGGCGGGCCTGCTCCTCGCGGGTGGGGACGGGGCTGCCCGGCTGCAGGCCGAAGATGCGCGACATCTCGTCGGACCACTCGGTGATCCCGCGGTCAAGATCGACCGTCCAGCTGCCGACGTGGGCGATCCGCTGCGCCTCGGCCAGCTCGGCGCGGCTGCGCAGCAGGGCTTCCTCTGCCTGCTTGCGCTCGGAGATGTCCTGAAACGTGCCACGCAGCTTGACCGGCTTGCCGTCGTGCATCACCCGAACGCCCTGGACACGCACCCAGGTGTGCCGCCCCTTGGCGGTGATGAACGGCATCTCCAGGTCATACGGCGTGCCGTCCTCGATCGCGGCCTGCACCGCCGCCCGGACGACCGGCCAGGCCTCCGCCGGGTAGTACTCGTCCCCCTGCGACAGCTTGGGCGGGACGAATGGGTGATCAACCTCGTGGATCCGGGCCGTCTCCTTGGAGTAGGTGACCACATAGGTCTGCAGATCGAGCTCCCAGCCACCGACTCTCGCCAGCCCGCTGACTTGCTCGAGCAGCTCCTCGCTCTCCCGCAGCCTCGCCTCAACCCGCACTCGCTCGGTGATGTCGCGGGCGACCCCAAACAGCCCGATCAGCGAGCCGTCGACTGCGCGGAGCGGCCCTTTTGTGCTCAGGAACGTCCAGGTTTCGCCCGTAGCGCCCGTCACGTGCTCCTCCCACGTGGTGGGCGCGGGCTGTGACATCGCCGTGCGGTCACCCTCCATGACCACGGCAGCCTCGTCGGGCGGGAAGAGGAAGAAGTCGTCCTTGCCCAGAACATCAGCGGCGGCACGCCCGGTGACGCGCTCTGCGGCCGGGTTGAAGACCAGATACCGGCCCGCGGGATCCTTGACATAGACCGGGTCGCTCGTGCTGTGCATGATCGCCTGCAGCAGCGTCTGGTTCTCGGAGACCTCGCGGCTGAGGCCCTCGAGGCGTCCACCGACTGCCTTGACCGTGAGCCCGACAGCCACGGTCGCCACGCACGCCACCATCACGACCTCGAAGGCCAGACCGATGGCGCCAATCGGCCCAATCCACGCGGCAATTGCCCCCTGCGCCAGCACCAGAACCGCCACCAGCGGGACCACCGTGCTGACCAGCCGCGCCTCGGTTGAACCGTCGAGGAACAGGCGCGCCAGTCGCGAGTTGGGGCCGCCCGAGACGACGATGGCTGCGCCAAGGAGGACGAAGCCAATGGCCGTCGTGGCGGCCATCGGCACGATGCCTCCCGCATAGAGGATTGGTGCGCCGTAGACGTACGAGAGCAGGTCGGCGCCGCCCACCAGCAGCGTCACGGTCCCGAGCACCCAGCCGACATCACGAAGGCGATTGGGCTTGTGCGATCCCGAGAGCTGCAGAAGCCCCAGCGCGATGCCCGTGCCCGACAGCATGAAGGCCACGCCGGTCAGGGGTGACATCCGCCCAACGGCAATGCCAGTCGTCGTGGTGACGCCCGTCAGGAGATGCTCCTCAGGTGTCAGGCTTCGCCCGATGAGCGCACCCACCACGACCAGCAGACCGAACAGCCCGACGAGCACAGCGAGCGCCACCGCGGTCATGCGAATGGCGCCGGTCATGGGCGATTGGGCGTGGCGGAGCAGGATGCCGGCCAGAATCAGGAACGAGACGGCGGTGGCGGGCGCCATTGGGACGAGCGTGGCCCCTATTGAGCCCAGCATCTGGAGTCCGGGGAGGTAGCTCACAAGACCGGCGACCGCAATGACCACCGCAAGCCCGGCGCACATGGTGAGCACGCGCAGGAACCGGCCATCGAGCCGGGTCGTTGGCGGCACTGGATCAGCCTGTGCGGTGCCCGCAGTCATGTGGAGCTTGTCCGCGCCCCTGCCTTCTCGGGAAGGGCGCCCAGTTGGACACCCACCCATGCTGGGGTGAACTGTACGCCTCTGCGCCCTTCCGAACACGCGGCCGAAGCGTGTTGGCCGGACCGAGGCGGAGCTGGTGCGATGCCGCCCGAAGGCGCCCGCGCTCTACCCCGTTCGCCGGTACCGGCGTCCAATCAGCGACCACGCCGGCACGCGGCTGAGCGCGGCGTCCAGCGCAGGCCCAGGCTGCCCGTCACGCAGCTCGATCGCCAGCTTCGGCGGCTTGCCGGCACCGGGCCGAGCGTCTACGCCGGTGAGGTCCACCACAACGCGTCCGGGCTCTGGCTCGCCAAGCTGGGCCAGCAAGTCGGCGGGCCAGGTGTTGGTCTCGGCCTCGGCGCCCACCTCGCGCTCCGCTCGCCATCGGGGGCGGCGCAGCAGGATGGCCCGCCAGCCGTCGGCCACGGCCGCGGTCACATGCCCGTCGCCTGCTACAGGTGCGGCAGACACGGCCTCCCCGCGGGCCCAGAGCGATGCCTGGTGGAGCAGCGCGTACTCGTCCAGCGCGGCAAAGTCGTCAAGACGCTCGGCAGGGGACCCGTCGCCAAAGACCGCACGGATGGACGGCGCAAAGACCTCGTCGAGATCCAGGTCGATGGCGCGCACCGTCCGGTGCAGATACACGTGGCGATACATGAACAAGCGCGCGGTGAGGAACATCTCCAGTGCGCCCAGACCAGACTCGTACAGCGTCAGGCCGCGATCCGAGATGAAGCAGTAGCGGCGCAGGCGCTCAGCGTCCACGGGCCCCATGGACACACCCGTGAGGTAGGCGTCGCGGCGCACGTAGTCCAGGTTGTCCACGGTGAACACGCCCGAGAGCAGCGGCTGCAGCGTCCGGACCCAGCCGGGCATGGACGCGTCCACGAGCGGCGGCTTGGAGACCAGGAACGAGACCCAGCGCGGGTTGATCGCCTCGCCCTGCGCAAACCCGTCGCGCTCAGGCGATGCGCCGGGCGCGCGCCGCAGGCCGCCGATGAGCAAGCCAAGCTCGCCTTCGATGATCAGCTGGCTGAGGTCCTCGTGGGACAGCGTCTTGGCCCCCGGCCGTCGCGGATCCGCGGGTGCCGGGAAGGCCGCCAGGAACTTGTCGTCAAAGAAGTGCGCAAACGGTCCGTGGCCCACATCGTGGAGGAGCCCTGCCACGCGGAGGGTCTCCACCACCAGCCCTTCCGACGGGATGGGCTCGCCCGGCGCAAGCGACGGCAGGGAGGCAACCAGCGTGGGGTACAGCGAGCGCGCCCAGAGCCCGGCCTCATGCATGACGCCCAGCCCGTGGGTAAACCGGGAGTGCTCAGCCGTTGGGAAGACCCAGCGAGCGCTCTGCAGCTGGCTGATGCGCCGCAGCCTCTGGACCCACGCGGTGTCCAGCAGGTCGTCCTCGGCTGCGTCTTCGGCCGGCAGGCCCGCCTCGCGCGCCTCGTCTGGCGAAAGCCGCTTGGTCAGCTCCACGTATCCGTGGATGGGGTCGCTGATCAGGTTGACGGCGGCGAACGACAGCCGTCGGCCAACTCGGTCAGCCGGGTTGCCGCTCGCCGCCCGAACTGTCAGGGAACGCTGATCCTCGCCTCGGTCGTCCACGCCGAGAGGTTACCCCGCCAGTCTCTGGACCGGACTCGGAACCCGTAGGTGTGGCCGTGCGTGCGACCCGCCAAGGCGATTGCCTGGCTTGCTGTGCCTGACCGGATAGTTCGCCACGCCCCGCTGTCAACGCGGTACGCAAGATCAAACGACCGGAGGCCGGCGGTGCGGGTCTGGAGGATCGGGTCGTAGCCGGTCCAGCTGAAGCTCAGCGTGGTGCCGGTACGCCGCAGTGCGCCATTTGCGGCGACGGGTGGGGTGTGGTCCACCGATTCGACAAAGAGGATCGATGACCACGTGCGTCCGTCAGGACCAGTGGTGAACCCGACACCCACGTAGTTGTAGGTGCTGCTGAACATCAGCGGGTGGTGCGTCGGGCTGGCGTCCCAGAGGGAGAAGAGGTTTCCCACGGCCTGGCTGCCGACGGGGAAACTGGTGACGCCGATGATTTCGCCCCAGCCGTACCACTGCAGGCCTGCCGAGTTGAGCGTGGTGCTGATCGATGGACCAGCGGCTCTGTGGGTCAGGGTGTGCGTGGCTTCCAGCCGCTGCGAGCGGTCTGTGGCAATGGCGGCGATTGCGGGCCAGGGCTTGTACGGCCGAAGGCCTGCAGCGGTGCGTGCCCGGTTGATCTGCGTGGTGACATCGGCGGCCATGGATGCCGGCGATGCCGGCGATGCCGTCGAGGCCGTCGAGGCCGTCGAGATGGTTGCCGCCGCCACCGGGGCCGGCGACACGTTCATGGTCCCAAGGATCAGGACCGCGAGGAGCGCGGCGATGCCGCGACGTGGAAGGTGCGGGCCTGCCGCACGGGTGGTGGGAGCTGCTATGACCTGTCCTCCTGCCCCCCGGGCCTGTGCGGGCGTGGTTGCCCGCTGCTGCTTCCGAGGCGCCAAGCTGCGAAAAGGTGTCAGGCGTTGTAGCGCTTGGCAGCCCGGGCATGCGTGGCGGCGATGTCGTCGCGGAGGTCCGCGGGTCCCAGCACCTCCACCTCGTCGCCCCAGCCCAGGATCCAGAGCCGGATCTCCTTGGTGCCTGCCACGGTTGCCCGCCAGCGGAGTGACCCGTCGGGCTCTGGCTCGTGCGTTTGGGAGTGGTGCCACACGGTCTCGGCCACGCGGGCTGCCACGCTCGGGATAAAGCGCAGGTCCACGCTGACGGCGGCCTGGTCCGAGATGATGTCCCAGGCAAGCCTGAGCGACGACGCAAGGATGTCGGCATTGGGCGGCGTGAAGACCTGAGGCGTGATGGCGACGTCCAAGATCCGCTCCACCTTGAACGTTCGGATCGCCTTGCGCCCCTCGTCATAGCCAATGAGGTACAGCGAGTGCGTCTGCATCGACGGCTCAAGCAGATACGGGTGCACACGGCGTCGAAAGGGCTCGTGGTCGCCGTCGTAGGCCGCAGGCGCATACGTGATCTCGACGACGCGCTGCTCCACCCATGCCTGGGCGAGCTTCCCAGAGTGTTCGTTGAGCTCCTTGTCGGTTGGGTGGTTGGCGTACTGCGTGAGGGCAGGCAGTACGTGCTTGCGCAGGGGCTTGGGCAGCGCGCCCTGGATCTTCAGGAAGGCCGCATACAGGCTGGGGTCATAGGTGTCGGCAAACCGCGTTGCCAGTCTTGCGGCGATGAACACCGAGGCGGCTTCAGGCAGCGTCAGGCGCAGTGGCGGCAGGAAGGTGCCCTCAGCAACGGAGTACCGGCTGTTGTGGTTGTTGAGAGGGAACCCAAGCACCTCCTCGATGGCGAGGATGTCGCGAAACGCCGTCCGCTTGGCGGTACCGGTCCGCTTGGCAATCTGGTCAGCGGTCAGGCCCGCCTTGCCGTGTGCCTGCAGGATTGTCAGGACCTTGACAATCCGCGCCGTGCGGTCCTGCTTCGCCCTGCGTCGTGGGTTGACGCCGCCGTCAACCACCTCGTCATTGTCGCCATCCGCCATGGACGTCCCTCCTCGCCTCGGCCGCCTCACTCAGGTGCGTTGATCGTAACCGGCGCGCCCCGCTCAATTGCGGTCAATCGGAAGCGGGCCACCGCCTGCAGCGCGTCGGGGCCCAAATCCAGCGCAGGACCCCCGATAAACCCGTTGGCCTGGCCGAGTTGCCCGTCGGCAAACACCCAGTAGTCAATCTCCCCGCGCCACCGCGTGATGTCGGCCGTGCCCACCAGCAAGTTGATCTCGGGGAGCGCCTGCCGCAGCGTTGTGCCGTCAACGGCCACGCGGCAGTGTTGGGCTCGGGCGCCATCGATGTAGGCAAGCCCCGCGTCCTCGGGTGCAGCGCGGCCCGCTGGAGTGAGCGCCACGGCCACGAGCGTGGCGTCAAGATCGTGCCCCACAATCTCGCTGGTTCCGGAAACCGCCCGGGGCTGTCCCTGCTCCAATGCCCACGCGTTGCCGCCGACGCGCCAGAAGCCGCGCTGGCCCAGCACCACGCTTGTCGCGGCGAACCCGGACCAGTGGACGTCGCTCCCGCTCCTCACGCCCGCAAGCGCGACAAGGCCTGTGGTCTGCCCGTCCACGGCGATGTCCATGTGCAAGTCGAGGATGGCTGTGGTGCCGGCGGCGAGCGCCCCGTCGCAGCGTGGCGGGTCCACTTCTCGATCCGTGGGGCCAAAGCGCGAGGACGCTGAGGATCGCCCGCCCAGCGACAGCTCGTTGACGACAGCGGCAGTGGCGAATGCGCCACCGGTCACCGTGACCAGCGCAAGCGCCAGCGCGAGGCCCTCCGCCAATCGCCGTCGTCGGGCAGCCCGTCCGCCCAGGTGGTGGCGACTCAGCCCGAGACCCGCGTAGAGGCTGGTTGCCACAAGCGCAAGGAACCACGGGTAGGCCGCCTCAAGCGACGGCATCAGCGTCTGCGGGCCGCGACCCTGCAACTGGCTGGCCACCGTGCCAATGGACGGGACCAGCAGCAGCATGGCGGCGAGCGCGAGCCACGCGATGAAGGCAAACGCCCTGTCGCCGCGGGCCACCGGGGGCCGGATCACCGCCAACATGGCGACTGCCGCCGGACCACCGGCCGATAGGCGGACCAGCACGTCCACGGGCCCACCGGGCCGATAGGTCAGATACACCAGCACAAACGCAGTTGCCCAGAGGCCGGCCAGCGCCAGCCCAAGGATCCGGAGTTCGATTTGGCGTACACGCACCCGGCGAGCATAGCCAGTTGCGCCGAACGCGCCGCGAGACGGGCGGCCCACCCTCCCCAAACGGGTGCCCCGAAAGGTACCCGCCCGGCTGGGACTCCCGGGGTATCGCGGTCTGTCGCAGGCGCGCGCACAGTAGTGACATCGCACAGGGGTGCGATCCACATACGGTCAGACGGTCGCGGCGATCCTCCTCCCTCCTCCCTCCTACCGCCGCCCCGTTGAGTTTCTACCGAAGCGGCACCACTCCCTCCTTGGTGCCGCTTCGGCGCGTCTGGTCCCGTGGGTGGGATGAGTGCGAGCGGTACACTCGCGCATGACCACCCCGGAGGAGACCAAGAACCCAATGCGCATCCTGAAGGGCGTTGCTGCCCTGGCCCTGACCGCCGTCTTGTTGACGGCCTGCTCATCGGCGAGCCCCACCGCCACCGTCGCGCCGGTTGCCTCCAGCACCCCGGTGCCCAGCGCTGCGGCCACGCCAACGCCCACGCCCGATGCGTGCGCCCCGGCAAACCTGGCCACCCAGACTGCCGGCGTCCTGACACTTGGTGCGGACAACCCGGCCTACCCGCCGTACTACAACCCGTCCGCCACGAACGCTGCGCCGTGGGAGTTGGGCGATCCCACCAACGGCCAGGGCTTTGAGGGCGCGGTTGCCGCTGCCCTCGCCAAGGAACTGGGCTTCGATGCTGCCAAGACCACATGGGTTGTGGCCCCGTTCACCAACGCCATTGGCCCGGGCGCCAAGGCCTTCGACGTCTACCTGACCCAGGTCTCGTACAGCGCGGACCGCGCTCAGGCAGTTGACCTGTCGGACGGCTACTACACCGTTGCCCAGTCCGTTGTTGCCCTCAAGGGCAGCGCGCTTGCCGCCACCACCAGCATCGCCGCCCTCAAGGACTTCCAGTTTGGCGCGCAGGTTGGCACAACCAGCTACGCGCTGATCAACGACGTGATCAAGCCCGCCAAGGAGGCGAAGGTCTACGACACCAACGACGCCGCGGTTGAAGCCCTCAAGAACGGCCAGATCGACGGGCTTGTGGTGGATCTGCCCACCGCCTTCTACGTGACCGCCGCCCAGGTGGACAACGGCGCCATCGTTGGCCAGTTCGCCCCCACCGGCGACGCCGAGCACTTCAGCGTTGTCCTGGACAAGGGCAGCTCGCTGACCGCCTGCGTCAACGCGGCGCTTGGCCGCATGACAGCCAGCGGCGAGCTTGCGAAGATCACCCAGGAGTGGCTCGCCGACAAGGCGAACGCGCCCGTCTTCCAGCCCTGATCCGTGGCGTCTGACGGGGTCCGTCTGGAGGACGTGGACGCGGTTCGCCCGCCCCGCGTCAACCCCGGACCCCGCCGTGCTTTTGGCCCGGGCGCGCGGCCACTGCTGATTGCGGCTCTGTCCACGGCGGTCGTGTTTGCCGTGCTGGCTGCAATCGTGGTGAACGCCCCGGGCTGGCCCCGCTTCCAGCAGGCGTTTCTCAACGGCCCCATCTTCTGGGACGCGCTGCCCAAGGTGGCGGGCAAGTTCTTGGTAAACGTCCGGCTCTTCCTTGTCGCCGAGGTGCTGATCCTGGTCCTGGGGCTGGTGCTGGCCGTGCTGCGAAGCCTGCCTGGGCCGGTCTTCTTCCCTGTCCGCCTGTTGGCCACGCTGTACGTGGATCTGTTCCGGGCGCTGCCAGGGGTCCTGGTCATCTTCATGCTGGGCATGGGCATCCCCGCCCTGCGCATCGAGGGCGTGCCCAAGGACGAGTTTTTCTGGGCCGTTGTGGTTCTGACGCTGATCTACTCCGCCTACGTGTCCGAGGTGTACCGGGCGGGGATCGAGTCAGTCCATCCCAGCCAAGAGGCGGCGGCCCGGTCGCTGGGGCTGTCGCGGTGGCAGGGGCTGCGCTACGTGGTCCTGCCGCAGGCGGTCCGGCGTGTGATCCCGCCCCTCCTCAATGACTTCATCGGCCTCCAGAAGGACACGGTCCTCGTGTCGTTCATCGGCGTGGTGGAGGTCTTCCGCCAGACCCAGATTGTCCAGGCGGCCAGGTTCAACTTCACGCCGTATCTCGCCACCGCGCTTGTGTTCCTTGTGGTGACCATCCCGATGGCGCGGTTCACAGACTGGCTGCTCAAGCGCGAGAAGGACCAGCGCGTCGCGTCCGGTGGGTCGCGCAGTTCGGCGTCCATGTCGCGCGTCAACCAGACCCTGCCGTGAGCGGTGCCGTGAGCGGTGCCGTGAGCGGTGCTGTGACCAGTGCCGTGACCAGCGCGCCCGCCCTCTCCATCGAGGGGATCTGGAAGTCCTTTGGCCAGCTGGACGTGCTCCGGGGGATCGACCTTGAGGTTGCACCGCACGAGGTCATCGCGCTCATCGGCGCATCGGGCAGCGGCAAATCCACGCTGCTGCGGTGCATCAACCTGATTGAGCCCATCGACGCGGGACGGATCCTGATTGCGGGCGACGAGATCACCGCCCAAGGCGTCAACGTGGACCGGATCCGGCGCCGCGTGGGGATTGTCTTCCAGTCGTTCAACCTGTTCCCGCACATGCGGGTGATCGACAACATCACCCTTGCACCGCGCAAGGTGCTGGGGCGGTCGGCAGCCGAGGCCGAGGCGGCCGCCATGACGCTCCTTGAGCGGTTTGGCCTGGCTGAGAAGGCGCGCGAATACCCCGACAGGCTGTCGGGCGGTCAGCAGCAGCGCGTGGCGATTGTGCGGGCACTGGCCATGGAGCCGGACCTGCTGCTGCTTGACGAAGTCACGTCAGCTCTGGACCCGGAACTGGTTGCCGAAGTGCTCAACGTGATCCGCGAGCTGGCCGCTGGCGGCATGACGATGCTCATTGCAACCCACGAGATGGGCTTTGCCCGCGACATCGCCAGCCGCGTCTGCTTCCTCGACAGCGGGCGGATCCTGGAGCAGGGGAGTCCGCGCCAGATCTTTGCGGAGCCGCGCGAGGCCCGGACGCGGCAGTTCCTCAACCGGATCATCGAGGCGGGCCGGCTCTAGCGCCGTCCCTCGCGCGTGGCGCTATTCCGCGATGAAGCGGTACGCCCCATCCGCGCGCACGATCCGGCCGATTGGCGTGACCGCCTCATGGGACAGCACAATCCGCCAGCCCTCGTCGGCGGCCTGCGCAAACAGGTCCTCCTTGGCGTCCACGCTCTGGAGCGGGAAGTCGTCAAAGCTGGGCAGCCACGTGGGGTTGGTGTTCCACGGGCGCATGCACAGGTCGCCGAAGAAGCCGACGGTGCCCGTCTGGCCGCGCACGATGATGGCCTGATGGCCGCCAGTGTGGCCGCTGGTGGCCACAACGCTGACGCCCGGGAGCAGTTCGCGCTGGCCGTCGACCATGTCCGCCTCGGCAAACGGCCGCACCAGCCGCAGGTCCGCCTGGTCGTACCCGGCCGCGTTCCGGCTGTTGTCGCTCAGCGCGACCTCCCACTCGGCCCGCTGCGCCACGATCGTCGCGCGCGCAAACGCCCGCTGTCCGGCGCGGTCCAGCAGGCCGCCGGCATGGTCAAAGTGCAGGTGGCTCAGCGCCACGATGTCCACGCTTTCGGGGTTGAAGCGCGCGGCGCGCATGGCGTCGAGCACGGGCAGGCCCTCCATCCCGCGCATCTTGGTGGCCTTCTCGTCCAGCCGCTCGCCGATGCCCGTCTCCACCAGCACGCGTCCGGCCGGCGATTCGATCAACAGGCAGTTGAGCGCCTGGCGGAGCCGCCGGTGCTCATCCAGCTCGGCGGCCACCATCGGGTTCCACGTGGTCCACGGCACGCTGCCCAGCAGGACGCCTGCGTCTGAACGGAAGGTGCCCGCAACCACCAGCGCCACGCGCGTGCCGCCGCCAAGATTGGCAAACCAGTCGTTTGTGTCACGCATGCTCACGGCGCAATCCTAGCCCGACAGCCGCCGACGTCAGGCCCCGTATCTGCTCGCTGACGAATGTTCTTATGCGTTGGATTAAGCCCGGATCTAGAAATCCCGCAGCAACCCTGGCTATCTCAGCCTCAATCATCCCTCTTCTTGCCTCAACCGTTTTTGAAAAATAGTCTTGTCTGTCATTATCTAAGA
>CAIYHO010000016.1 GCA_903925955.1 uncultured Chloroflexota bacterium | reverse complement strand
GCGCCGGTGTTGCCGCCCCAGTCCACGGCTCGGACGCCGTACCGGACGGTGCCGGCAGCGGTGGCGGTGAGGTTGGCCGAAGGCGTGGCGTAGGTCCCCGGCAGCGTGACCCACGTCGCCCCGCCGTTGGTGCTGCGCTCCACCTGGTAGTACTGGATCCCGGAATCGCCCGGATCGTTGCTGCGCCATGTCAGCGTGATCGGCAGGGCAGTGCCGGACAGGGCCGCGCCGATGCGCAGCGCCGCCACGGGTGTCGTGGTCGTGGGCGCCCAGACATCGTGCTGCCACGGGTCGCACGGGATGGACTCGGGGCCGGTTGTGGCGCCCGCGACCGCGGCGACGGTGAAGGTGTACACCGTGGACGGGTCGAGCCCGAAGATCGTGCAGCCAAGGTTCCCGGGCAGCGTGACCGTGCACGTAGCGCCGCCGGGCGACGCCGTGACGCGGTAGCCCGTGACCCCGGCCGCGGCCGAAGCGCTGAACGTGACCACCGCCGCACCGCTGACGTCACGCACGGACGGTTGCGGCGGCGGCACCGGCAGACCGACGGTGGGTGTAGCGGTGCCGGACTCCGCGGAGCTGCCGGACGTGCCCTTCACGTTGGCGGCCGTCACGTGGAACGTGTGCGGCACCGTGTTGGACAGGCCGGTCATGAGGCAGCCGAGGGCGCCATCGCTGGTGCACGTCGCGCCGCCCGGGGTGGCCGTGGCCGTGTAGAGGATGACGGGCTTCCAGCCGTCGGAGGCCGGCGCCTGCCAGGACACGATGGCGCCGCCGTCAAACGCGCCGCCGGTCACGCCGGTGGGCGCATCGGGCGCCACCGCATGCGGCAGGGTCACGTTGAGCCCCGTGACATCGGCCCCGGCCACAACAACGTCGCTGGAGTCCATGTATGAGCGCACCGCGCCGCCGCCCGAATACCAGGCTGTACCCCATGTGTCGGTGGCGTCGTAGAAGGCGAGCTGGTACGCGGCGGGCGGCTCAAGCAGGTCGAACAGACCGCCGATGCCCGTGTGGGTCACGTCCCAGTAGACGCCGTTGGTGTAGAGCTGGACCGACACGCCGCGCAGACCGGCGGCACCGGCCCCCGTCACCCGGCCGCGGACGTGGTGCCCGGCCGGGACCGTGAACCTCGCCCAAATGTCGGCCACGGCCACCACGGGGGCCGCATCGGCCTCCTCGGCGGTCCAGCCGCCGGCGCCCAGCCAGCCGGAGAGCAGGTCGGATCCGCCCCACTCGGCCACGGTGTAGGTGCCCGGTCGAACCACCAGGTTGACGAAGCCGTCGTTGTCAGTGGTGCCCCACTTGACCGCCTCGCCGTTCTTGTAGGCGGCCACGGTCACGCCCTTGCGGAGCTTGCCGTCCGGCCCCGTCACCGTGAAGTGGATGTCCACGGCGTTGTTGCTGGTGATGTTGATGTTCGCGGTGCGGTTGGTAGCCCCCACAACCAGCGCCGTGGCGCCCGTGCTGTTGGGCACGATCACGCCGCTGGCATACCAGCCGTTGAGGTTGTACTGCTCGTCCACAAACATCGTGTACGTGCCCGGCGCGACGGGGACCCAGTAGGTCCCGTCCATCGCGCTCTCGGTCTCGATGTAGTAGTCCGAGCCCGAGAACACCTCAACCCGCATCGGGTCGGCCGGCCAGTTCTTGTTGCCGTTGTAGATGATCTTGCCGGTGATCCACGAGGCCGCCGACATCGACACCTCGACGTGGGCCGGGCTGCCAAGCCCCACGGTGTACGACGACGCGCTGCTCTGGGCAGTGACCAGCCCCGACGGGCCGGCCCAGCCGCTGGCGCAGTAGCCGTACGGGTCAAAGAAGAAGACGTTGTAGACGCCGTTGGCCACCGTGAAGTTGTAGGTGCCGCCAAAGCCCAGGCTGGTCGAGGCGACAAACCCGCCCGCGTCGTAGATGTCGACGAGCACGTTGGAGATGTCGCAGTAGCTGTAGATCACGGCGCCGGAGATGGTGGCGGCATCGGGCACGAGGAAGTCCATGCCGCTCAGACCCGCCACGGTGACCGGGATCACCGACGCCTCGCTGGCCCGGGCCGACCAGCCGTGCCAGGTGAACCAGCCCGTGAGCCCGGCGACCTGCACCTTGAACGTGTAGCGGCCGGGCTGGAGGCTGAACGAGACGAGGCCAGCGCCGTTGCTGCTGCCCGACCCCGCCGAGGTGTTGCTGGCGTCATACGCCGTGACAAACACGCCGGACTGGTTGGCGCCGGTGATGGCATTTGCGGCATGGCCCGACAGCGTGGGCGTCGGCGGCAGGGTCATGTCCACCTGCGCGTCGGCGGCGAGGTTGTAGACGAGCGCGTCCGCCTGCGCCCCCACGGGCTCGCTGCCGTTCCACCAGCCCGCCGCGTAGCTCGACGCCATGCTGCCCACGTGGATGTTGAGCGGTCCCGCCGGCAGCTTGATGGAGAAGATCCCGGTGCCGTCGGTGGTGGTGGAGTCGATGCTGTAGCCGGTGGTGGTCATGAAGTCGAGCTGAATGCCCGCGAGCGGCGCCGAGCCGTTGTCCACGATGGTCCCGTGGATGGTGTACGCGTTCTTCAAGGTGGCGTTGGCAACGATCGGCGTGGAGTAGACCGTCAGCCAGAGGGTGTGGTTGGAGTCGGTCGCCACGCCGCCGCCATCGGCGTAGTAGCCGTCGTAGTAGGTGCCCGCCGGATCGTGGTAGCTGATGACGTAGGCGTGGCCGGCGCCCACGACGCCGGCGCTGAAGGCGCCCGTGGCCGATGTGGTGGCCATCGTGGTGGTGCTGGTGTCAACGCGCACCATCGACACCTGGATGCCGGCGAGCGGGTTGCCGGCCTTGTTCTTCACGGTGCCCTTGATGACCGTCGTGGCCACCGCTGGCGATCCTGCGGGCGTCGCTGGTGTTGATGGTGTTGCGGCCGGCCGCACGACGGGCGAGATGATGATGGGCGCGGTGCCCGCAGGCGGGCCGCTGGTGACGGCCGAGCCGGGGGTGGCGCCACGCGGATGGGCGACGCGGCTGCCCTCGCCGGCGGTGCCCGTGATCCGCTGGGCCAGCAGGTTCGCCATGGGCGGGCGGCCCTTGGCGGTTTCGGCTGCGGCTGGCCCGGCCGGCGCGACGGCTCGCGGGTTGGCGTGCGGCGGCGCACCAGTACCGGGGTCAGCTGCGGCCATCCCCGCCGGGGCCAGGCCCACCAGGAGCGAGGCAATGCCAACTACGGCCACAAGCCGGCGGATGGAGCGCATGCAGACCCCCTCGGTCCGCCACCGGCGCGTCACCCTGGCACACAAGCGGGAGCGGACAGGAGCGGAGTGTAGTCGGGCCAGAGGGGCGCCAAGGGGCAGTTGCGCACGCGTAGGCTCGTGTGCGCGTGGGGGCGCGGGATCGCGGGCAGCTTCGCTGCCACCCCCTTGACACATGGCGTATCCCTGAAAGGGCGCCCGGCCAGAGCCGGTCCGGGGCGGTGAAGGAGGGGCGACATGGGGACTGTGTCGAACTGCACGTGCGGCGTCTGCGGAACGAGTTTTGGGGTCAGGAGCGGTGGGGGCTTCTTCTTCGACCTGCTGCACTGCGACATCTGCGGCAAGTCCACCACGGTGAGTCACGAGGAGCTGGGCGAGATCCATCTGGGGTACATCAAGGGTCTGCGCGTGCCGTACGCCATCGCGCGAGCGGGCCTCGACGCCAGGATCCAGGCGCAGTACACCGGGCCAGTGCTGACGCCGGACGAGTACACGGCCGCAGCCGAGGCCACGCTGGCCCCGTGCGAGTGCGGCGGCACGTTCCGGTACGCGGCGCCGCCTCGGTGCCCCACATGTCGGTCCACCGAGGACCAGTGGACCGTCGGCCTCAACAACGTGAGCATGATCGTTGACTGACCTGGGTCGGCGCGTCAATCGGCTGACGGCAGCCGAAGCGCTGCGGGCGCTGTACATCGACTTCGAGGGCCGGATTGACGAGCCGCCGGTCCTGCTTGGCGTGCATCGCCGCGGCCGAGGGGCCCAGCCGTACGTGCAGCAGGACGTGGTGGACCCGACGTTCGAGGGCCTCGTGCCGCGCTACATGCCCCTGCGCGACGCTGTGGCCAACGTGGTGCAGCGGGCGGTGCGGCGTGATCGGCGGATCGTGGCCTGGAGCGAGCATGAGCTCACGGTGGTCCGCACGCTGGCTTCCTCGGATCCGGACCTGGTGGCCGAGTTTGAGACGCGCTTTGTCAACGCGCTGGCGTTTGCGAAGTACTGGCGCAACAAGCTCCACGCGGGGGATCGACCTGAGGAGGGGCGGCTGGCGGACTACCTCGCGCTGATCGGGTATCGCGTCCCGAGCTGTTACGGCCCCGGCAACGTTGGCGAGACCATCCGGGTTGTGCGGGCCAGACTGGAGCGGGGGCTGCCGCTCACGGACGGGCAACATACGCGGTGGCACAACCTCGTGGAGCACAACCGCCACGACTGCGCGGGGATGCGGGCGGTCTGCCTCCGGGCGACGCGGGAGTTGGAGGCGCCCTGACGGCTGGGGGCGCGGCGCCCGTTCGCCCGTTAGCCCCCGGCGTATGCACCCCATGTTTGGCCGCAGGGGATCGATGGGGCTAGCGCCTCGTAGCGCACCCGTCACGGCCCGTCCGCCCGCACAGAGACCCGCCAAGTCAGCCCTTGCGAGCGGCGCCATACATGCGGTAACTACGCCGGCGCCGAACGACCCGGATCGGCGCCCAGAGGGGGGCCATCGAACCCGCGTCTAGCGCCTTGAGGCGCCCCTTCGCCAGCGGGCAGTCATGGAGTGCATACGAGGCGCGGCTAGGCCCGCCCGGGGCCCAGCGCCGGGGCCTAGACCCGGGGGTTAGCGGAGCGCCGGGGCCTCCGCCTGGCACGCGATGTCGAACTCCGGCAGCGCCAGGTCCAGCAGGTACGCCCCAACCGCGTCGTCCACGCACGCGCTCTGCGCCGCCCCGTAGTCAACGTGCTTGCCGCCCACGTACGTGACGACCCGCGAGGAGGTGAATGCCCGCGTCATCGACACCGTCCACGCGTAGGGCGTATGGGCGTCGCGCGTGGAGCCGATGATGAGCACCGGTACTGCCAACTGGCCAAAGTCCACGGGCACGGGCTCCACCGGCACGCGCAAACCGGAGCACATCGACACGTCCGCAAACGCGTTCAGCCAGCCGTGCACCGGCGCCTGGAGGCGGAGGGATCGCGCCAGCGCGTTCTGCGCAGGGATTGTGGGCCGCTGCGGGTAGTCCGCACAGTTCACAACGGCAAAGGCGGCCGAGCCCAGGCTGATCGACTGTTCAAACGGCACGCCATCGAGCACCGCCAGCGCGGCCTCCACGGCCGAGCCGGTCCCAAACAACGCCGTGTGCGCATAGCCCACGAGCCGGGCCAGCGCGCCGTAACTGCTCTCGGAGCCCGCGTACTCGCCAAGGAACCCGCTGAAACCCCAGCGCGTGACGATGCGGCCGGACGGCAGGGCGATCACCCGCCGGTCCAGCTCCGCGCGCACCGAGGCGTACTGCGTCTGCGCCCCCGGATACAGCTGGAATAGGAAGCCAAGCGCGGTGTCGGCGCTGACCTCGCTCTGCGCAAGGCCTTCGATGGAGCCGTTGGGGTCGATCGACCCGTCCAGGATGATCGCGCGCACCTTGGCCGGGTACCGCAGCGCGTACGTGTAGCCGATACGGGTGCCGTAGCTCATCGCCCAATAGGTGAGCTTGGGGTCGCCAACGGCAGCGCGGAGGGCGTCGAGGTCGCGCACGATGGCGACTGTGCCCATGTGGTTGATGATCGCCATGTTTGCGGAGGCGGCGGCGCAGGCGCGATTGGCGGCGGCTTTCGCGGCACGCGCCTTCTCATACACGCGGGTCCAGTTAACGGGGCCGGTGGCCGGGAGCGGCATGACGGCGTCGTCACAGCCCTGCAGCCCAGATGATCGGCCGATGCCGCGCGGGTCCCAGGTGACGATGTCAAACCGGGCCTTCACCTCGGCCGGGATGAGCCCGTACATCATCGGCAGCGAACTGATGCCGGACAGCCCCGGGCCGCCAACGTTGAAGAAGAGCGAGCCGATGCGTTCCTGCGGCGTGCCCGTGCTTGCGTGGCGGGCGACGGCGATGTCGACCGTGCTCCGATTGCGTTGGGCGCCCGCGCTGTCCCAGTCAAGCGGGACGGTGAGCGTGCCGCAGTCAAAGCCCGCGAGCGCCGTCTCTGTGCAGGCGGTCCAGGCCAGCGCGGCGCCGGTTGTCGTGGCGGCGTAGGTCCAGGCAGGCGGCGTGCTTTGTGTGGCGGCCGCGGCGCGCTCGATGGGGTCGCGCAGCTGGGCCCAGCCATCGGCGCCGATGGGCCAGTCGGCCGATCCGGCGGAGGTGCCCGTGGTGTCGGCGGTTGGCGCCAGCGGCAGCGTGGTTGCGCAGATCGCGAGCGCTGCCCCCAGCACGGCGACCAGGACCATGCGCCGACGCATGCGGCGACTGGCGGGCATCGAAAGGCGGGCCACGAGTTCTCCTCCGCGAGGTTGGGCGCCTGCCTAGTTGACGCCCGCGCGCCATCTGCCGTCAGGGCCACGCGGCAGCCGCAGGGTGCCGTGCGACCCCCCACTCCGGGGGCCGATGTCCGACACGGTCGCGGTGTCTGACCGACGCCAGCCCGAAGCCCGCAGCCCCGAAGCCCGCCCGCAGCCCGCAGCCCGCAGACCCGAAGCCAGCCCGAAGCCCGCAGCCCGCAGACCCGAAGCCAGCCCGAAGCCCGCAGCCCCGAAGCCCGCTGCCCCGAAGCCCGCTGCGTATGCACTGCATGTATGGCCTCAGGCGTTTGGGCCACACAGGCGCCCGGCGACGCGCACCGGCAGACGCTCAGGACGCCCGGGACAACCCGTTACCCGGCGCGGTATGCATGGGCGGACTGCCAGGGTGTCGAAGCAGGGTCGATTGGGCGCTTGCCTGGCGCATTCGCGAGCCGCCGCCGGCGTTGACGCGGCCCTACCCCCGCAGCCAAACATGGAGTGCATACGCCGGGGCGGAACGGGGCGGAACGGTGCCGGAGACGGGCGCGACGGCCCCGGGCGGACCACGGAACGGGGCCGAAGACGGCCGGCGGTAGCGGCGGTAGCGACGGCCTAGCGGGGTGCCCGCCGCTCGGCTCGGGCTGCCTCGATGCGCGCCAGCAATGCCTTCGGCGGGACTGCGGCAATGGCGTCGCCCACAACGTCAAGCGGCAGATCCTCAAGCCTCGCAAACCGGACGCAGGATTTGCCCATGTCGAGCCGCTTCCCCGTGGCGCGCCAGGCCGCCTCAAACCGGAGCCGTTGCCCCTCGTCGGCATACACCGCCATCAGGTAGAGCGACATGTAGCGCTTCTGCGAGGCAAGCGCGACGTAGAGCGCAGGCTGGCCGTTGTAGGTGTCCGGGTAGACGGCCAGCGGGACGACGTACGCCAG
>CAIYHO010000015.1 GCA_903925955.1 uncultured Chloroflexota bacterium | reverse complement strand
GAACGAGGCACCTGACCCGCGTGTGGGTCACCCAGAGGGTCTGCGTGCGTGATCCGGCGCCCCAAACGCGGTTCCGGGTGGCGGACTGTGCGGCAGGTGCCCCGATCCGACCCTGGGCTGGGTCAGGGGAGGCGGCTCAGGCTGGGGGCCGGGTCAGGGGAGGCGGCTCAGGCTGGGGGCCGGGTCAGGGGAGGCGCGGCGCGGCCGCTGGGGCCCCGGTCAGGACGCGAGGATCGTCTCAAGCGCGATCGTGACACCCCGGACCATCGTGTCGAGGTCCATCGCAGGTGCCTCCGGCCGGGCGGCGTCGGGTAGCGCCGGCACATGGATGAACCCGGCCCGGACAGCGGTGCCCGACGTGAGGCCCAGCAACGTGTAGAACACGTGGTTGCAGACGAAGGCGCCCGCGCTCAGCGAGACGGCAGCCGGGATGCCGACGGCCGCCACCGCATCGGCGATTGCGTGCACGGCAAGCCGGCTAAAGCGCCCGTCGGGACCGCCGGGTTCGATGGGGGAGTCGCGTCGGATGTCGCCGGCGTTGTCGGCAATGGCGGCGTCGTCAAGGTTGATCGCAATCCGCTCGGGCGTGATGGCCGAGCGGCCCACCGCCATGCCCAGGCACAGCACGACATCCGGCCGGTGCTCGTCAAGCAACACGCGGAGCTGCTCGGCTGCTGCGTCGTACGCGGTGGGCAGGACGACGCCGCGGACCAGTGCGCCGCCGATGCGGATCCCGTCGAGGCGCGAGGCGATCTCGCCCGACGGGTTGCGGGCATCGCCCGCGAATGGGTTGAACCCTGTGAGCAGGATGGTGGTCAAGCGCGCAGGATCTCCAGCAGGACCGCGGCCCCGGCGAGTGCTGCCCGGTCCGCGCCGTGGCGTCCGCGCAGGAACGCCAGCCGGTGCTCAACGCGGGAGCCGTCTGGCGTGACGATGGCAACGTCCACGTCTGTATCGCTGCCGGCTGCACGGATGGCCACCGCAAGGCCAACCGAGGCGTCGGCGGCCGCCCGCACGCGCTCGGCCTCGGCCATCAGCGCGGCGTCACCGGTGCCAGGCCGCTCGGCCAGCACCTCGGCGCGGCGCAGCGACGAAAGCGTTCCGAGCAGCCCCACAAGCGCCCCGCCAGTCCCGCACTCAACCATGCCGACGGTCCAGCCACGCGTGGCCAGCGCCGCGTCAAGCGCCTCTGCCCATGTGGTGGCCCCGCGCGCCCAGACGTACACGCCAAGTTGGCCCAGGAGTTCCGCCTCTGCCGCATCGGCCAGTTCGGCAGCGCCGCGCGCCGCATCAGCTCGCGCCGAGATCCGCACGTCCACGGCATCGCGTCGCGCATACGTGGCGACAACCGGGTTGGGTCGGCGCAGGATTGCGTCGCCAAGGATCTCCGCAAGCTGTGACTCACCAATCCCGGTCAGGCGCAGGGTCCGCACGTCCAGGTCCGCACCCACGCCGCGGGCGTGCAGGAGCGGCACCACCCCATCGGTCCACATCGGGCGCATCTCGCGGGGCGGGCCGGGCAGCGTGACGATGACGCGGCCGTCGGGCCGATCCACCCACCAGCCGGGCGCTGTGCCGTTGTGGTTGGGCAGCACGGTGGCCGACGGGATCACCCAGGCCTGCTTCACGTTGACCGACGGAAACGGCTGGCCGCGGCGGGCCCAGATGCCCTCCAGCCAGGCCAGGGTGTCCGGATGCACCACGACGTCCTCGCCGCAGACGGCCGCAACCGCCTCGCGTGTCAGGTCGTCCGGCGTGGGGCCAAGGCCGCCCGTCGTGATGACGAGGTCAGCGCGCGTCAGTGCCGTGCGCATGGCGTCCACGACGACATCGAGGTCGTCCGGGAGATTGGCCACGCGCGTGACGTGCACGCCCAGCGCAACGCACGCGCGGGCGAGGTCGCCGCTGTTGGTGTCAACCGTTTCGCCCACGGTGAGCTCGGTGCCGATAGCGAGCAGTTCAGCGGAGTGGAGGCGGCGGGTGGCGTGCTGCATGGCTCGAGCGTAGCGGGTACGGCGCATCAGCGGTCCGAGCGCCGGGGCGCGGTATTATGCGGGGGGCCCACCCGTGGCCACGCAAGCCCGCTGGGGAGGACGACCGCTGGACGCCGACCGGCCTGATCCCGATCCTGTGCGCCCGTCGCCGGAGCCGGCGCCTGTAGCTGAACCTGCGGCTGAGCCCGCAGCCCAGCCCGCGCCTACCCCGAAGCCCGAACCGGAGCCCGACGTGCGCGGCCTCCTTGCCCAGCTGCGCGCAACCCGGGACGCCGCCATCGCGATGGTCCGCGCCCATATCGACCTTGCGAAGGCCGAGATGCGCGAGATTGGCGGCGAGATCGGCCGCGCCGTGGGTCTGGCGTTTGGTGCCGTTGGCTGTCTGACGCTCCTGCTGCTCCTGCTCTTTGTCGGCGGCATCCTGTTCCTCGGCGAATGGATCTTTGGCAGCATCGGCTGGGGCCTGCTCCTGGGCTCCGAGGCGCTGCTGGTCATTGCCCTCTCCATGGTGCTTGCCGCCGTCCGCGCCGGCGGGGCCAAGCGCGCGGCCATCACCGCAGGGATCGCCGGGCTGATCCTGGCCGTTGGGCTGGGGGTCTCACTGACGAACCTCCTGTGGACGACGGTTGGCGCCGCGTTGCTGCCCGGCATCGAGGCAGGCGTTCGGCCGCTCCTCACCGGCACGCTGGCTGGCGCCGTCGTGGGCCTTATCGTCGGCCTGATCGTGGGCCTCAAGTACGCCACGTTTGGCAAGGCCAAAGGCGCTGGGGCTGGCGCCGGCGGCGGCCTGCTCGCGGGTGCGGTGTTTGGGGCCTTCAGCGCGATCGCCTTCGGGCCGCGCGTCGGCATTGCGCTCGCAATCGCGGTGATGCTGCTGCTGTTTGCCGCAACGTGGGGCGCCCTCGCCCGGACGCGGATGGACATGGACGAACTCAAGAAGCGGTTCATCCCGCAGACAACCATCGACACGACCAGGGAGACGATCGAGTGGGCGAAGACACAGAATCCGCTCGGGCCCAGGTCGTAGCGTCCCGCGCCCGGCTGGACGACGAGATCGTCCGGCTGGAGGCCTCGGCGCGAGCCGCGGTAGACGTGAAGGCCAAGGTCAAGAAGCACCCCGTGAAGGCCGCGGGCGTGGTTGCCGGCGCCGGGTTCCTTGCCGTGGGCGGGCCCAAGCGCGTGTTCCGCGGTGTCCGCAACGCCATCTTCGGCAAGCCTGATCCGCTGCCAGCGTCCCTGCTGCCCGACGAGATTGAAGCTGCGGTCTCCGCCTTGGGCACGGACGGCGCCAGGGTCCGCGGCAAGATTGAGCGCGAGTTTGGCCGCTACCTGCGCGAGACGGCCCCAAAGTCAAAGGACCGGGACCTGTTTGCCGTTCTGGTGGGCCTGTTCTCCGTGATTGCCCGGCCAACGGCTGTGAAGTGGGGCAAGCAGCTGGCCGAGCGCGCCATCGAGCCCGATCCCGAAGCCTTTGCCGAGCAGGTGGCCAAGATCAAGGCGCGGCGCGCTGCGGCGGCCGCAGCAGCGGCAACCGCCGACGCGCCCGAGGCGCCGGGTCCGAGGACCTGACGCTGCAGCCGCGCAGGCTGGCTGCACTCCTTCTCGCAAGTGCCGTTGTCATCGCCTCGTGCGGGGGCGGGTCCGCCGGCGCGTCATCCGCGTCAGGCCCGGCGGGCACGTCCACCAACCCAGCAGGCCTGACGTCCTACCACGCCCGCCTGTTGATGATCAGCAAGGGCGGCGCCAACCCCGGCGAGTTCCTGTGCGAGGGCGTTGTGGTTCTTGGCCCCAGCCCCGCGGTGGACGTGACGGTGCGGCAATCCGGCGACGGCACGCCCGACGCCACACTCCACGTGGTCCGCAAGGACGGCACCACCTGGGCGGACTCCGGCAGCGGGCTTGCCGAGACCACCGATCCCGCGGCCGGGGCGGCCGCCGACTATCTGCTGCCCGCGGCGCTGTTTGGCGCGGCGGACAACTCCTACGTTGCCCGGATGACCACGGTCAGGGAGGAGCAGCAGAACGGCATTGCGGCCGTCCACCTTGTTGCCAGCCCCGAACTGGTTGAGGAGAACGGGGCTGGCCAGCAGTTCGGGTTGCGGGACGCCACCTGGACCTGGGATGTGTGGGTTGCCAAGGAGGGCGGCTACATCGTCAGGTACGAGCTGCTTGGATCGACGCTTGCTGGCGCGACAGCCTCGCTGGTTGTGGACCTCACGGAGATCAACAGCGCCGCAAACGTAGTGTCCACGCCCTGAGCCCGCACGCCCTGAGCGGACGCGCCCGGTCCGCCCGGCCTTGGGCGCGCGCGTCATCGTTGGTAGGCGAGGAGGGGGTCGAACCCACACGTCCCTCACGGAACACCGGCTCCTAAGGCCGGCGCGTCTGCCATTTCGCCACTCGCCCTTGGCCTTGAGTCTACCGCCCGCCACCTGCAGCGCACGTCGGTTGCGCCGGACGTTCAGCGTGCCCGCACCCATCGTCCGCCGCTGCGCCTCCGCCTGCCCCGGCCAGCCACCCTATACTCGCCGGGCGATGAACGTGACTTCCACCCCTGCCCCCAAAAGCTCCGTCCTCCTCGAGATCGAGGTTCCCGCTGAGAAGCTGGACCGCGCGGTCCGCGATGCCACCGGGCGCCTCTCGCGCCGGACCCGCATCGCCGGCTTCCGCCCGGGCAAGGCGCCCCGGCATATCGTCGAGCGCGTCCTCGGCCCCGGAACCATCCTTGAGGAGGCTGTTGAGCAGCTTGTCCAGGATTCCTACCGCGAGGCTGTGATCAAGGAGGGGATCATCCCCCTCACCAACGCGGACGTTGAGATCCTCGAGGCAGTTGAGGGTCAGCCCCTGCGCTTCAAGGCCACCATTCAGGTTCGCCCTGAAGTGGTGATTGGCGATTACGCCGGCTTCACCTTCACGCCCGAGATTGAGGGCGTGGACGACGCAAAGGTTGACAAGGTCATCGACGAGCTCCGCGACCAGAACGCCACGCTGGCGGCGGTTGAGGAGCGGGGCGCGCAGAACGGCGACTGGGCTGTCATCGGCTTCAAGGGCACCAAGGACGGCGTTGCGTTTGAGGGCGGAACCTCGGAGCGGATGCCGCTGATCATCGGCGAGGATCGCCTGATCCCGGGCTTCGAGGCCAACCTCATCGGCCTGACGTCCGGCGGCTCCACCGCCTTCGACATCACGTTCCCAGAGGACTATCCCGAGGAGTCGCTTGCCGGACAGCCGGTGCGCTTCGAGGTGGACCTCAAGGAGCTTCGCGAGAAGGTGATGCCGGCGGCCGATGACGCCTTCGCGCAGAACATGGGCGACTACCTCACGCTTGCCGTGCTCCGCGAGGAGATCCGCGAGCGCCTGGGCCGCAACGCGCTTGACCACGCGCGCCACGCGTTTAGCGACAAGATCATCGAGTACGCGGTGGCCAACGCCACGCTCGAGCTGCCCGACATCCTGGTGGAGCAGGAGGTTGAGGTGATGCACGACGAGTTCCGCTCTGCGCTGACCCGTCAGGGGATCTCCGAGGAGGCCTACGCCAAGGCCACCGGCAAGTCCGAGTCTGATCTGCACGCGGACTTCCGCCCGCAGGCCGAGCACCGCACGAAGGTGCTGCTGGTTCTGTCCAGGATTGCCGACGCGGAGGGCATCACTGCCTCCGAGGCCGACATCGAGGAGCAGGTGGAGCAGGCGCGAGCCCGCTACCGCGACCCCAAGACCATCAAGTACTTCGAGTCCGAGCGCGGCCGCAACTTCATTGCCAGCACGCTGCGCCGCTCGCGGCTTGTCGAGTCCCTTGTGGAGCGCTGGCTCACCGCGCACCCCGAGCACCCGGCCCTGCCGCACGTTGAGGACAACGGGCCCGATGCGATGGACACGCCGCAGGCCGAGGCCGCTGCTGCCCTGGGCGCAACGGACCCGGGATCGCTGCCGGGCGCGCATGATCACGACCACGGCCATGATCACGACCACGGCGACGACCACACCCACCACGATCACGCGTAGCCCGCGTCTCCGGGCATCTTGCAGGGGAGGTCGAGGATGCTGATCCCGACAGTCATCGAGTCCACCAGCCGGGGCGAGCGCGCCTACGACATCTACTCGCGCCTGCTGCGCGAGCGGATCATCTTCCTCACCGAAGAGATCGATGACCGTGTGGCGAACCTTGTGATCGCCCAGCTCCTGTTCCTTGAGTCAGAGGACCCGGAGAAGGACATCAGCCTCTACATCAACTCGCCCGGCGGCGTGGTGACGAGCGGCCTCGCGATCTACGACACGATGCGCTACCTGCGGGCTCCCGTGAGCACGCTGTGCATCGGGCAGGCCGCATCCATGGCGGCGGTGCTGCTTGCGGGCGGCGCCCCCGGCAAGCGCTATGCCCTGCCCCACGCGCGGATCATGATCCACGGCGGTTCCGGCGGCTTCCGCGGGACGCCCACGGACGCCAAGATCCACATGCGCGAGTGGGAGGAGATCCTCCAGACTCTGTACGGGATCCTGGTGGAGCACACCGGTCAGACGATGGAGCGCATCGTCGCCGACACGGACCGTGACTACTACATGGGTCCCGAGCAGGCCAAGGTCTATGGGATCATTGATGCGGTGTACGCCTCGGCGGGCAGCTCCTCGGTTGCCCAGACCAGTGGGTCTGGCGCAAGCGGTGGCGCCAGCGGTGGCGGCAGCGAGCCTCCGGCTGATCCCGGACCGGCAACGGCGTAGCAGGACGGGGCGACCAAGTTGGTGACCACGGCAGGCTCCAAGGGCGGCGGCGGCAAGGTTCCGTATCGCTGCTCGTTCTGCGGCAAGTCGCAGGAGCAGGTGCGCAAGCTCATCGCAGGGCAGGGTGTCTACATCTGCGACGAGTGCATCAACCTCTGCCAGGAGATCATCGAGGAGGAGACGCTGGAGGCGCCCAAGCAGCGCCAGCCCCAGCAGAAGCTCCCCAACCCGCGGCAGATCACAGCCTCGCTGGACCAGTACGTCATCTCGCAGGAGAAGGCGAAGAAGGTCCTCTCGGTTGCCGTCTACAACCACTACAAGCGGATCAACGCCGGCGCGACCATTGACGACGTGGAGCTGCAGAAGTCCAACGTCCTGCTTGTGGGTCCCACAGGCTCGGGCAAGACCCTGCTGGCCCAGACCCTCGCCCGGATCATCGACGTGCCGTTCTGCATCGCGGATGCCACGTCGCTGACGGAGGCTGGCTACGTTGGCGAGGATGTGGAGAACATCCTGCTGCGCCTGATCCAGGCTGCCGATTTCGATATCGCGCGCGCCCAGCGCGGCATCATCTACATCGACGAGATTGACAAGATCGCGCGCAAGTCGGACAACCCGTCCATCACGCGTGACGTGTCGGGCGAGGGCGTCCAGCAGGCGCTGCTCAAGATCCTCGAGGGGACCGTTGCCAACGTGCCGCCGCAGGGCGGGCGCAAGCACCCCCACCAGGACTTCATCCAGATCGACACAACCACCCTCCTGTTCATCTGCGGCGGGGCGTTTGACGGGCTGGAGAAGATCGTTGAGGAGCGGGTGGGCCGGCGGTCCATCGGCTTTGGCAACGAGGGCGCACTGGCCAAGGACGACCGCGCCAAGATCATCGAGAAGCTGATGCCGGAAGACCTGCTGAAGTTCGGGCTGATCCCGGAGTTCATCGGGCGCCTGCCGGTGATCGTCACGCTCTCGCCGCTGACCGTTGAGGACCTGGTCCGGGTGCTGACGGAGCCGCGCAACGCCGTGGCGCGGCAGTTCCAGAAGTTCCTCATGCTTGACAAGGTGGAGCTGGTCTTCACGCCGGGTGCGCTGCAGGCGGCCGCCGAAGTGGCGCTTGACCGCAAGACCGGCGCGCGGGCGCTGCGCTCCATCGTGGAGGAGGCGCTGCTCGAGGTGATGTTTGACATCCCCGAGCGCACCGACATCCGCCGCTGCGTGATCATCGAGGAGACGATCCGGGGCGGCCGCGCGCCGCTGCTGCTCACCAAGAGCGACCTGGACCGCGGCGTGGACGAGACAAACTACGCAGCCTGGCTCGCCGAGCAGGGCGAAACCGCGTAGGCCTTCGGGCACCGGCCCCAGTCGTCGGCCGCCCTCGCGTGGCCCCAATCGTCCGCCGTCGTCCCCGCCCGTCCCCAATCGTCGGCCGTATGCACTCCATGGTTACCTGCAGGGGAACACGTGCGGCAAGGGGTTGCGGCACCGCCTGGAGCTACCAGCGCGACGTGTTGCGACCCTCTCGGCCCGCCGTTCGCCATCGGCGCATGCATGGGATGCATGCGGCCGCAGTCTAGGCGTGGCGTTGGGCGTGGGGGGCCCGGCGGACGCAGATAAGTCGCAGCGAAGTGGCACCTAAGTGGCAGCGAAGCCCTGTGGGCAAACATGCAGTGCATGCCGACGAGACGACGCTCCAAACTCGCCCTAGACGCGGTCCGCGCCAACCAGGACATGCAGGTGCGGCTGGGCCGCAACGTCCTCGACGCCCGCAAGCGTCGGCGGCTTACCCAGAAGCAGCTCGGCGCCAAGGTGGGGCTCAGCCAGGCGAGCATCAGCCGGGTTGAGCGCGGGAAGGGCGGCGGGCTGACGCTGGACGCGTGGCAGCGGATCGCGCTGGCGTTGGACATCCAATTGCAGGTGACCCTGCAGCGCGATCCGCAGCAGGAACCAACGGATGCGGGGCACCTCGGCATGCAGGAACTGGTGCTGCGGGAGGGCAGGCGCAACGGCTACCCGCGCATGGTGGAGCTCAAGACGAGATCAACGGAGTCGCGGCGCAGCATCGACGTCGCCCTCGCCGCAGACCAGCGCACGACGCTGCTGGTGGTGGAGTGCTGGAACACGTTTGGAGACGTCGGCGCCTCAATTCGAAGCTCCAACCGCAAGCGCGCGGAAGCAGAGGAGTACGCCGCCGGAAGATGGGGGATCGCGGGCCGCGCCTCCCTCGTGTGGGTGGTTCGCGCCACGCGGGCCAACAAGGCGCTCACCGCCAAATACCCGGAGCGGTTCGCGGCCGCCTTCCCTGGCAGCAGTCGCGGCTGGGTGGCGGCGCTGACAGCGGGCGCGGAGCCACCAGAGGAGCCCGGCCTCGTCTGGGCCAGTGTCGATGGCCAGCGCATCTACGAGTGGCGCCGCCGAGCCTAGGCGCCGCCGAGCCTAGGCGCCGCCGAGCCTAGGCGCCGCCGAGCCGTGGCGCCGCCGAGCCTAGGCGATCGCCGCCCCCGGACAGCGCCCCCGGCCGCATCAGCCGGCTGCGTCCTCCTCCAGCGTGGCACCCTGCGGCAGATGCGCCCGCATCGCCTGCACCACCTCATCGGCGTTCACCCCGTCCGGGACCAGCAGGATGAGCGTGCGCGCTTGGGTACCCTTCGACCCCGCTTCGGCCATCTCCGCGGCCGGCGTCGCCGCCACCGCTGCCGCCACTGCTGGATCGCCCGATGCAACCTCGCCCTTGCGCGGGAGCCGACGCATGTCCGCAACAAGCAGTCGCCCGTGGTACAGGCCCACGGCCGCCGCCACCACGGCGGACCCGAGCGGCGTCGCCAGGCTGCGGATGGAGCCCGAGTCAAACAGACCGCCGAGCACCCCGTTGATGACCTGGAACAGGGCCATCACAAGCGTCGGCACCCCAACCACAAGCGATGCGCCCGCGGCGAGGTACAGGTAGCCGCGCGCAACCGCAGCGTGCGCCTCGCGATCGGCGTCCTCTCGACGTGCCGCCACCTGCGCCAGCCAGGACGGCACCCAGAGCGCGGCTCCCACCACCACGAACGCGAGGTCAGATGCCAGCCGGTTGGCAGGGCTGGCTGAATACATGTCATAGCCGCCAGACACCTGCTCAATGGCAAGGCCAATCAGCTGGGCAACCCCGGCCGCCAGGGCCGTCAGACCAAGCGCCGCGAGGACCAGCCGCTGCACGCGTCGAACCGCGCCGGCTGCTTCGGCGCCAAACGGCAACGCCGTCCGCTCTGCCTCGCGTGCCAGCCACCAGCCGGCGAGGGCCACCGGAACCATCGTCAAGACCGGCCCCGCAATGTCGTTGAGCGGCCGGATCATCCCCACGTCCTCGGCGCCCAGGACCAGTCGCCCAAGCGATGCGACCGCCGCCGCCACGCCCAGCGAGGTCATCGTCGCCGTCGTCAGCAGCACCAGCCCGTCATGCAGCCCGCGCACACGCGTCTGGCGGTCGTCCTCGCCGATGACGGCCGCGTCGCGCACGGCAGCAGCGGCCAGCCGCCGATGCAGCAGCCAGGAGGCGCCGCCCAACACGATGCCGCCCAGCGACCCGGCCACCGCGTATGCAAGGAAGGACTGGTCGCCGTCCATGACCGGCTCGGCAACTAGCTGGTTCAGCACGGCAGACACCAGCCCCGTGACGCCGCTCAGGAGCATGAACAGCGAGCCATACCCGCCGCCATACCGGTACAGGCGAGTCAGCCAGGCAGCGGCGCCGCGCATGCGCTGGGAGCGGATCTCGCCCTCCCGCGCACGGCCAAACAGCGCCCAGATGGGGAAGGCCGTCAGCGCCACGCCGAGCGGCTCCGACCAGGAGGCGTAGGAGCTAGGGATGACGAGGCGTTCAAGGATCGAGGAGAGGAACCCGGCACCGCCGATGAGCCACGCCATCAGCGCAGCACTCTGGATGGTTGCGATATATCCGGCTCGCAGCGCGGACGCGCGATCCTCCTCGCCAGCCGATCCTTCCGCCCGCAGGCCTCGCCCCACAAGCCAGCGGTGGACCGCAAAGACGGGCGCGCCCACGACGATGAGCGCAATTGCAAGGCTCAGCTGTTCGCGGGCCATGCCGCCGGGGTTCATGGTGGTGGAGGACACCGCGTCCTCGATGCTCACGAGGACGGACGCCACAAGGCGGTTGATGCCGGCCGCCAAGGCAATGAGGCTGACCGCCGATACCACGTACAGGTAGAGGCGCCGCGCTGTTCCCATGACCGCTCTCCCCTCGTCTAGGGCATGTAGCCCAGTTGGTCCACACCTGCCAGGTAGTCGTCGACATACCAGGCGCCATCCTCCTTGACCATCGCCACGCTTGTGGTGGCAGACCAAGAACTCCCACCGCTCAGGCCACCACCGGGCGACCAGTGCTCAACCCGCAGGTTGAGCGTCGCTGCGGGTTCGCGCACGTTGGCGTTGAGGAGCACAACGCGTTGCTGATCTGAGCCGCCGTAGGTGTACCTCGGCGCCATCGCGCGGTAGTCCTCCAGGGTGACCCTTGTTCGGATCCGGGAGGAGAACGCCGCGTAGGCGCCGGGGAAGTCGCCCGCGTCCCAGGCCGCGAGGTACCGCTGGAATGCGGCCTCGGGGCTGCCGACGGGATAGACCGCCGGGCCGCGGTTTGACGCGAGCACGAACGCCACCAAGAGGACGACGACGACGATCAGCCCGCCGATGATGGCGACAGGGCCGCGGATGCCCCGTGATGAGGCTGCCGGTGACGCGTCCATGCGCACCTCCGCGTCCGGCCTGTGCCGGACCTTGCCAAGCCTGGCGGGGAGCATGTGCAGGCTGCGCCTGCATAGGGGCGAAGTCAACGGCCAAATGGCGGGGCAAGAGTCGCCGCCGCTGACGGGTCCAAACAACGCGGTGGTACACTCGCGGCCTCACGGCGGTGACCGGGAAGAGTAGGTCCGAGCAGACCCACAAGCGAGCGCGGGACGGTGCGAGCCGCGCGGGATCGGCGGTCCGAATGTCGCCTGCGAGCCGTGCGGCTGGCGCCCGATAGCGCGCCCAAGAGCGTGTCCGGATCAGGCCCCCGCGATGAGCGGCAAGGCCCCGGCCACGGAACCCAGCAGGTGGTACCACGACCCCGTTCGTCCGCTGGACGAGCGGGTCTTTGATTTCTGGAGCCAGCCATGACCCAGCCAACCGACGCCGCCGGCCCAACCGGCACCCTCGCCAAGGCCTATGACCCGGCCGAGTTTGAGGCCGCCGTCTACGAGCGCTGGCTGGCCGCCGACACCTTTGCCCCGGACGGCAAGGGGTCAACCGCTGACTGGTCGATGGAGCCCTTCACCATCATCCAGCCGCCGCCCAATGTCACGGGCTCGCTCCACCTGGGTCATGCCCAGCGCACCACCGTGGAGGACCTGATGATCCGCCACGCGCGGATGCAGGGGCGCCCGGCGCTGTTCCTCCCGGGGCTGGACCACGCAAGCATCGCCGCCCAGTTTGTGCTGGACAAGATCCTTGCCGCTGAGGGCCTGACCCGCCAGAGCCTTGGCCGCGACGCGTATCTGGACCGCATGCACACGTTCATCGAGGAGACCAAGCAGGTCATCCTCACGCAGCAGCGGCGCGTGGGCGGGAGCTGCGACTGGGGTCGCCTCCGCTTCACGATGGACGACGTCAGCAGCAAGGCCGTCCGCGAGGCGTTCCTGCGCCTGTGCCGCAAGGACCTTGCGTATCGCGCCGAGGCGCTGGTCAACTGGTGCCCCGGCTGCCGCACCAGCGTGAGCGACCTTGAGGTCCTCCCAACGCCCGAGACCGGCAAGATCTGGCGCCTGCGCTACCACCTGGTGGACGAGGCCACCGGGCAGCCCATCCCGGGCCAGACCATCACCGTTGCCACCACGCGCCCCGAGACGCTGCTTGGCGACACCGCCGTGGCCGTCCATCCCGAGGACGAGCGCTATGCCGCGCTCATCGGCCGCCTGGTGCGCATCCCGTTTGTTGAGCGCGATGTGCCCATCATTGGCGACGACGTGGTGGACCGGGCCTTTGGCACGGGCGCCGTCAAGATCACGCCGGCGCACGACCACGACGACCACGAGACGGGCGTCCGCCACAACCTGCCCATGCCCACAATCCTGGACGACACCGCCCACATCGCCAACTCGGGAACCCGCTATGACGGGCTTGATCGCTACAAGGCGCGCGCCGCCATCCTTGCGGACCTGGCGGAGCTGGGCGACCTCGAGGGCGAGCAGGCGCACGAGATGGTGATCGGCCGCTGCCAGCGCAGCACCGACGCTGTGGAGCCGCGGCTCAAGACGCAGTGGTTTGTCCGGACAGCACCGCTGGCCGCCGCCGCCCTTGAGGCCACACGGTCCGGCCGCACGCAGATCCTGCCCGAGCGCTTTGAGAAGGTCTGGGAGCACTGGCTGACCAACATCCGGGACTGGAACGTGTCGCGCCAGCTCTGGTGGGGCCACCGGATCCCGGCCTGGTACTGCCCGGACGGCCACGCCACAGTGTCCGCCGAGATTGAGGGCCCCAGCGCCTGCGAGACCTGTGGCCGCCCGGCAGCCGAGCTCCAGCAGGACAACGACATCTTTGACACGTGGTTCAGCAGCGGCCTTTGGCCGTTCTCCACGCTGGGCTGGCCGGACCAGACCCAGGATCTTGCGCGCTTCTACCCAGGCTCGGTCATGGAGACCGGGTACGACATCATCTTCTTCTGGGTGGCCCGGATGATGATGCTGGGCATCGAGATGCTGGGCGACGCGCCCTTCCACACGGTGTACCTGTCGGGCCTGATCCGGGACCCGTACGGCGCCAAGATGTCCAAGACCAAGGGCAACACGGTGGACCCTCTGGGCACCATCGACGAGCACGGGGCCGATGCGCTCCGCTTTGCCCTGGTCCACGGCGCAACGCCAGGCAACGATCAGCGCTTTGGCATGACCAAGGTGGAGAACGCCCGCAACTTTGGCAACAAGCTCTGGAACGCCACTCGCTACGTGCTTGGCGCGCGGCCGGCGTCCATCCCCGAGGGGGCTGAGCGTCAGGCGCCTGATCCCGCACGCCTTGGCCCGGCCGAGCGCTGGATCCTCTCCCGCGCCGCGGCCACCGTTGCGGCCGTGGACAAGGAAATGGCCGAGTACGGCTTTGGCGAGGTCACGCGCCTTGTCTATGAGGCTGTGTGGAGCGAGTACTGCGACTGGGGGCTGGAGCTTGCCAAGGTCCGTCTTGGCGACGCGTCGCTCCCGGATGCGGATCGCGAGGCCACGTGGTGGGCCCTCGTCAGCGCGCTGGACACGTACCTGCGGCTGCTCCACCCGGTGATGCCGTTCATCACCGAGCGCCTCTGGGGCGCGCTCCCGCACGCCGCCGCGGATCCGGAGCTGCTCATCGTGGCGCGCTGGCCAAAGGCCGGAGACCGCGACATGGCCGCCGAGGCCGAGGTTGGCGCCTTGGTGGAGCTGGTGCGCGCCGTCCGCAACGCGCGGGCCGACGCAAAGCTTGAGCCTGCCGCCTGGCTGCCGGTGGACATCTTTGTGGAGCCCGAGTTGGCCGCCGCCGCCGAGGCGCTTCGCCCTGCGCTGGAGCGTCTGGCGCGAGCCCGGCCACTTCGCCGCCACGAGACGCGCGAGGCGCTGCACGCAGCATCCGCGTCTGCCGGCGGTCTTGCGGTGATTGCCGGACCGGCTGAGGCCGTGGTGGGGACCGGGGCTGCCGCTGCCGACCCTGCCGCTGCCGTTGCCGACCGGGCGCGCCTTGAGAAGGAGCTGGCCGAAGCCGAACGGCTGCTGGGCATGGCCCGCGCCAAGACAGGCAACGAGGCGTTTATGGCCAAGGCGCCGCCGGCCGTTGTCGAGGGTGCCCGCGCCCGGGAGGCGGAGCTTGTTGAGCAGGTTGGCCGTCTTCGCGAGCGGCTTGCCCGATGAACACCCCGGCGCGCTGCTAGGATCATCGCAATGCCCATCTACGACTATCTCTGCACCACCTGCGACCATCGCGCAGACATCCTCCACGGCATCAACGACCCAGGACCCACGTTCTGTCCGTCCTGCGGTGCCGAGGGGAAGATGCGCAAGCAGTTCGCCGCGCCCGCCATCCACTTCAAGGGGTCCGGCTGGGCCAAGAAGGATCGCGGCGGCTCGTCGATGACCAAGTCCGCCGCCAAGACCGGCGACGGCGATGGCGGCTCCAGCTCGGGCGGCTCCAGCGGCTCGAAGGGTGCTTCGGGCGAGTCATCTGGCGGCGGGTCATCGGGCTCGTCCGGTTCGGGCGACTCGGGCTCGTCAAGTTCGTCAAGTTCGTCAAGTTCGTCGTCCGGCAGCGGGGACGGCGGCTCCGGCTCCGGCTCGTCCAGTTCCGGCTCGTCCAGCTCGGGCTCGTCCGGCTCCGGCAGCTCCGGCGGCTCGGCGAGCAGCGGAGACTGACCGCGATGTCGGCCACGGGTGACTGGATCACGCTGGCTGAGGCTGTTGAGCTGCTTGCCGTGTCCGGCATTCAGGTCACCGCGGACACCATTGGGGACTGGGCGCGCGCTGGCCGTCTGGTGAGCATCAAGCTTGCTGGTCGCCGCTACGTCCGCCGTCACGACGTTCGGGCGCTGGTCGCGGTGCCCAAGCCCCTGCGGCCCGATGACCCCGGGCACGGACCTGGGTTGTTTGACGACCTCGCCTGAGGCGCCCGCCCCGGCACCGCTTCCGTCGCGTGGCCGCGTCAGCTGGATGCGCGAGATTGCCGCTCGCGTTGTAGAGCGGACATTGGGACACCCGGCCGTTGTTGAGCTGCGGGCGGTGCTGGACGCCTACGACGCCGCTGGCGGCGGTCTTGCCTCGGGCGGTCTTGCCTACGCCGCGCTGGTGGCCCTGCTCCCAGGGCTGCTGCTCGCGCTGACCATCCTTGGCCTGCTGCTTCCCAACCTTGCCAGCCGGGAAGCCGTGGTGACCGCGATCGCCGCAGCTGTGCCGCCGCTGGAGGACGTTGCGCGGGAGGCCCTGGCGCAGGTGGCGACGGGCGCCGTGCCCACGAGCATCCTGGCCGTCGGCGCCCTGCTCTGGGGCTCCAGCCGCTTCTACACGTCGCTTGACGTGGCGTTTGCCCGGCTTGACCGCGGCGGTCCCTCGCGCGGGCCGTTCCACCGGATCCTGCGCGGGCTGGGCGTCACCGTGCTGGTGCTCCTGGCGCCAGCGGTCATCGTGACCGCTGGGGCGATGGTTGACGCAGTTGTGGCGCTCATCCCGGGCTCCGGCCGCCTACACGGTGCGGTGATCGCGCTGCTGGACGCCGCGTCCCCGATGCTTGCTCTGCTGCTGTTCCCGCTGTCCGCGGGCGTGGTCTACCGGTACCTGCCCGCCGCGCGCATCCCCGTGGCGGCGCTGCGTCTACCCGCGGTTGTGGCCGGGCTTGCGATGACGGTCTTCACGTCGCTGTTTGGCCTGGTGGCCCCGCGCCTTGTGGGCGCCGCGGCGCTGTACGGCGCGTTTGTGGCGGTCTTCGCGCTGCTGGCCTGGCTGTCGATTGGCTTCACAATCCTGCTTCTCGGGGCGGCGTGGTCTGTCGTGCGAGCGCGCCCGCGTCTTACATCGCCCTGAGCCATGCCGCTGTACGCTGATCCGCCATTCCCCTCATGAACCTGTTTCCAACGGAGCCCATCATGCGACGCATTGCCCTGGCCGCCGCGGCCCTTCTCGTCCTCGCGAGCGCCCTTGGCGCCTGCTCCAGCAGTGAGCGCACGGTCACCGTGAACCACGGCGCCGCACCCACGCCGGTCTACATCGACCTCGGCGACACCGGCCCCTCTGCGGGCGACGTGCGCCTGTTCAGCTACGACGCCACGTCGTCTGACGGCCAGAAGGTCCACTCCGACGTGATCATGACCACTACCGGCATGGTCACCGGCACCACCGACGAGTACCGCGACACGCATCTGGTCTTCACGTTTGCCAGCCCGGCCGACGAGCTCATCGTTGAGGGCGTCGCCACGTACCCGGGCGCCAACTCTGTGCTCAAGCCCGCCACCACCGTGAGTCGCGCGGTCATCGGCGGCTCCGGCGCATACGCGGGCGCCACGGGCTGGTGCGACTCCACGCACAACGCTGACGGCACCTGGACCCACGTCTTCCACATTCATTGACCGTCAACCGGTTGATAGCAGCCGCGGAGACCCCGATGCGCCGCCTCATCCTGATCGCCGCGCTGCTGGGCATCCTCGCCGCCTGCCTTGGCGCCTGCTCGGGCGGCGAGAAGACCCTGACGTTCAGCCACCCGGCTACGCCCACGCCGGTCTACGTGGATCTGGGCGATCCCGGGCCGTCTGCCGGGGACATTCGTACATTCAGCTTCAGCGCCCCGGGGCCCAACAACCAGACCGTCCAGATGGACGCAGTGATGATCACCACGGGGATTGTCGCTGGCTCCACGGACGAGTACCGGGACATGCGCATCACCTTCACGTTTGGCAACCCGGCGGACCAGCTGATCCTTCAGGGCGTGGCGGTGTACCCCGGCGAGGGCTCGGTGCTCAAGCCCGCCACCACGGTGAGCCGGTCGCTCATCGGCGGCTCCGGCGCCTACGCTGGCGCCACGGGCTGGTGCGACTCAACCCACAATGCCGACGGCACCTGGACGCATGTCTTCCATCTCCGCTGACCGCGCCCGCCTGTCAGCGCTGGGGCACGAGAACCTGATCGAGGCATGGAGCGGCATTGCCGCGCGTGTGCCCGGCGGGATTGCGTGGCGGCAGGACGGCGTGGCGGCACTGCTGACCGGCATGGGTGTGCGGTTGTTCAACCAGATCCTGGTGCAAGACGAAGCCGCCACCGAGGCCGCACTTGCTGCAGCCGTTGCGCTCGCGCGTTCGCGTTCTGCGCCGTGGGTGGTGAACCTGCGCGTTGGCGATGACGACCGGGCAGCGGCGATGGCCGCGCGCCTGGGTCTGGTGTGCGCAACAAGCGATGCGTGGATGCCGGCACTGGCGCTTTCCGACGCGGCATCGGCCGGCAAGGGCCACGGGCACCTGCCAGCTGGTCTGGAGATTGTCCGCGCGGTTGATGCCGCGGTGGTGGCCGATCACGTATTGGTGGCGGCCGAGGCCTTTGGCATGCCCGAGGACATGGTGCACCTTGTGCTGGGTCCGGAGGCATGGCTGCAGCCCGATGTCGCGCTGTATACCGGGTATCTCGACGGCGCCCCGGTGGTTGCCGGGCTTGGGCTGCGGACCGGCTCCACCATCGGCGTGTACAACATCGCCACCGTGGAGGCGGCTCGCCGGCGCGGCTACGGCGAAGCCATCACCCGCCGTGTCATCGCGGATGGGGTGGCGGCAGGCGCCTCCGTGGCCATCCTGCAGTCGAGCGCCATGGGTCGTGCCACCTACGAGCGCATCGGCTTCGAGCTGGTGGCCGAGTACAGCGGCTGGGTGGAGCCCGCGTAGTCGTGCCCTGACTTCGGTCTGGGGCGCCTCTGGTACGGTTGCGGCGCAATGGCAGACGTCGCGGATCTGGAGCGCCTCCTCGAGCGCGTGTTTGAGCGGACAAGCGCGCGCCTGTTCCGCTCGCGCGTGCAGGCCGTCCAGGTGGAGCGGCGAGTTGAGCGGGTCATGGAAGCGGCCCGAAGCGGGCGCGGCCAGACCATCGTGGTGCCCTGGCGCTATCGGCTGCGCCTGCACCCTGCCGATCTTGACGATCTCGCCGTCCGATCCGGTGGCGGCGAGGCACTGGCGGCCCGTGTTGCCGCCGCTGCCCTGGGGTTTGCCCGTGCCCACGGGTACCACCTTGCCCGCAAGCCCGTGGTGGACCTGGCCGCAGACCCCACGCTGGAGCGCGGCCGCATCGAGGTGGATGCCGTGGCCGATGACGCCGGGCCGCGCGAGTTTGTCGCGCCTGCCCCGCAGCCGCGCGCCCACGTTGGCCCGTCACCAACAACCGCCGTGCTTGTGATCACCCCGCCCGAACCTGGACCCGCGCCCGAGCCGCCGCCCGAGCCGCCGCCGCCTG
>CAIYHO010000014.1 GCA_903925955.1 uncultured Chloroflexota bacterium | reverse complement strand
TGGGACGGGTGAAACGTCGCAGCGCGGAACCGTTCACCCTCCCGACGGCTGAACGTAGCGGCCCGCCCCAGCCGGCCGAGCCGGCCGCTGAACCGGCGAGCGCACGACCGCCCACGCGCCCACACGCCCACCGCGGGACGGCCACCCTTCCGGCGGGTGAACGGTTCCGTCACGGAACGATCCAACCCTCTGGCGCACGGTTTGATACGCAGGAGCCCCTCGCCGCGCAACGTTCCGTGCGTGGGACGGGTGAAACGTCGCAGCGCGGAACCGTTCACCCGCCCGACGGCCGAACGTAACGTAGTAGCCGAGCCGGCGAGCGCGCGACCGGCCCGCCGGCCCGCCGGCCCGTTGGCTCACCCTCAGGCCGGCTGCACCCGGAGCCCAAGCGCCAGCGCGTTCAGACGGACGCGGTCATCCAGGCTGACAACCGCAAGATCGTCCAGCACCTCGCCCAGACACACCGCGGTGGCGAGGTGGATGGCATCAAGCGTGCGGATTGCGTCATCCGGGAACCCCTGGCGCGCCCTGGCCGCCACCCGCGGGGCGATTGGCTCCACCGCCCAGGTCTCCACCACCTGGGCAAGCCTGGCGCGGAGTGCCTCCACCGCTTCCTTCTGCCCGCCACCCGCAACCGCAGCGCCAGCGGCGAGACGGCGCAGCACCCGCTCGCACTCAATCAGCGTGAGGTCCGATGTCACCACCGCGGAGGCACCGGCGAGCGCCGCAGCAACCGCTTCTCCGGATGGCTGCCCCAACAGCCAGGCCAGCACCGCGCTGGACTCCGCGTACAGCGTCACCGCTCCCCGCGCTCCGCGTCCAGCAGCTGGCCAACCGTCTGGCCCCCAAGGTCCACCCGCGGGAGCGGCAGCCCGTAGGCAGATGGATCCGGCAAGCGCACGGGAAGCCGAAGCCCGTCGCGCTGGGCCAGCAGGGCCATCGCCAGCGGCGGGCCCGGCTGCAGGCCGCGGAGGCCTGGCGGCACGATCTCGGCCACCACCACGCCCCGGTCCGTCACCACAACGATCTCGCCCTCGCCCACCTTGTGCAGGTAGGCGCTCAGGCGGTTCTTCAGCTCCCGGATGCCCACGGTCTCCATGTCGGGCAATGTAGCCTCATGAGGCCACATGGGTCAACGCCGCCGAACCCGCACTGCTCAGCGGCGGCCCGGGGCGGTTGACCGTCTCGGACCCGTCTGAGCCACAGGCGGGGGCTGTTGCACAAGCCGAAGCACAGACCCGTCCGAGAGCTCCAGTTCAACAAGGAGCGGGTTGTCCTCCACGCGGCGAACCGCGCGGATCCGCTTGCCCACAGCGGCCTCAAGCTGAAAGCCCACCACGGGCGTCCGGAGCGCGTCCACCCGGGCGAGGGCATAGCGAAGCGCCGTGCGCGCGTCCTCGCCCAGCACGGCGACGCGGGTGACAATCGAGTTGCGGTCGATGGTGACCCGGAACGTCAGGTCGGCCGCGGACGCGGGCGCGGTGCCGGGGAGGGCGGGCACCCCGAACAGCCCAATCACGCGCTGCGACGAGATTGCCTCCGGGGCGGCCCGGAACGCCGGCAGCGGGAGCAGCGGGGCGACGACGACAAAGCGGTCGAGGTCCGGGTCCGCCTCGGCGGCGGCCTGTGCCTGGGCCTTTGGCATTCCCGCGCTGCGCAGATCGTGGTAGCGGTCCAGCATCTCCTTGTCGAGATGGCAGTCATGGGTCAGGAGCATCGCCGGCGCAAAGCCAACCAGCGCATCGACCGGGCGGAGCTCTGGCTCCCAGTTGAAGCCGAAGCGATGGCGATCCTGGTCCAGCCCGCGCCAGCGTCCAGGGACCGGGGCGTCCGGTGCGGCAAGCCGGCCGATGGGCGCCAGGATGATGTCGCCCTGCTGGAGTGGCCTGTCTGTGTCGGTCCGGTAGAAGCCCTCCAGGCTCATCGATCAGCAGGCCTGAACGCCGGTCGCCTCACGCTCGGCAGCGGTCCCGCCTCGGCGAACGCGGCGACGTCCGCCGGGGATGGCGCGTCTGCGTCACGCTCTCGCTCAGTGAGAAGGGCGTCGGGGTCGTGCGCGAAGCGCCGCGGCGGCATTGATGCAGCCAGCCTGCCCGAGCGAATGGCGTAAAGGACCCCGGCGTATCCGGCGTCATCCTGGGGCGGCGGCGTCGCCACGAGGAGCTCGCCCACTTCGACGTTGTACGCATCGGCCATGCCAAGCAGCGTCTCCCATCGAACCTGCTTGGTCTCGCCCCGCTCAATCTTGCCCAGCTCATCCGGGCGGATACCAATCCGCACGGCGGCGGCCACGAGCGAAAGAGGGCCGCGCAATTCTCGAGCCCGCAGGAGGAGCGTTCGTCCGGAACGAGCAGCCACGGTGGCACCGCCCAAGTCCCCTATCGTCGCGGCGCGCGAGATTGTCACATCCATACCCTCGATACTGGCGATAGCCAGTTCTATCATTGGCGATCGCCGGTGTTCATGTCAACCTGATCCGGTCAAATGAACTCGATGCGCAAGATAGCCGGCCACAATTCGCTGCCACTTACCAGCCAGCCTAGCTTCGGGCCCGCCGAACCCGCCGCACCAGGAACCCCACCACCAGCACCGCGATCACGGCGCCCGTGGTGTCAATCAGCACGTCTGTGACCGTGGCATACCGTCCCACCACGAAGCCCTGGTGGATCTCATCCGACACGGCATACACCGCGGTGATCACCACGGCCGCCAGCCACGGCCAGCCCATCTGCGTGGTGGCCGCAAGACCCCGCCAGACCAACAGGGAGAGGACGCCAAAGACCCCAGCATGGCCAATCTTCCGGACGATGAAGTCTTCGCCGTCATCCGGCAGGAAGCGCAGCGACGGCTGTGCAGAGAGGTACACGATCACCAGAGCCCACGCCGCCACCGGCAGCCACGCAAGCACAAAGCGGCGCCGGGAAGCCCGGCCAAGCAATCTCATAGCCGCAAGCGTACCGGCCATCAGGCACGCCGCTGTCAGCATGTGGCACATGGCCTGTCGTGACACCACTACATGCAGGGGTCCATGCTCGTACGTCACACGGGCTACTTGGCATAGTCGTACCGTGGTGGGGTCCACATAAACTCAGGTGGTAGGCACTTTGCCCAGCTTCGCCCACGGGGAGCGTCCCACACCAGTGTCCAGACCCCGCTCGCTCGCTGAGGCGCGACGAGCCTTCGATACGTTGGTCTTGCCCCGCATCAGGGGCAGGCACCTGTTCGTTCTGGACATGGTGTCGGTTGTGGTCATGTCCTATCTGGCCGTGGCGTTGCGCGAAGAGCGCTTCCTCGCACTGGATCTGGTGCTCCCCTGGTGGCCGGTCTTGGTCATCCTGGTGTTCCAGCGGGCATTCAGCAACCTCACGTTTGGGCTGTACAGCCGCTCCTGGCGCCATGCCAGCCTGCCAGACGTTGCCATCATCATCTCCGCGGTCTCGTTTGGCTCGGTCATCAGCGTGCTGATGTTCTACGGCATAAGCGGCATGTTCAACGCAGATTGGGCGCCAGGTCTCCCCAGATCCTTCTGGCTCATCGAAGCCGCCCTGTCAGTTCTGGCCTTTGGCGGGATCAGGTTTCGCCTCCGTTCCCGCTGGGAGCACGTGCTTGAGCAGGCGCGGGCCGGCCGGGCGGCGCACAAGGCCCTGCTGTATGGCGCCGGCAATGCTGGTGCGCTCATGGCGAGATCCGCACGCAGGTCTCCTGATGCGGGCCTGGAGCCCGTGGGCTTCCTTGACGATGACCCGCAACTCAAGGGCATCATCGTGGCTGAGCTGCCGGTCTTTGGCGATCTGACCATGCTTGACCAGGCCCTGGCCAAGACAGGCGCAACGATGCTGCTTGT
>CAIYHO010000013.1 GCA_903925955.1 uncultured Chloroflexota bacterium | reverse complement strand
GTACGCGATCTGGATCAGCCGCACGCCGGGCGCGCCGGTGCTGGCGACGCGGTCCAGCATCGAGTCCATCAGGGCCCGCCCCACGCCAAGGTTCTGGGTTGTGGGGTCAACCGTCACCGGGCCGATGGCCGAGATCATGGATCGCTCATCAAGGAAGCTGCTCCCGACGATGCGACCCTCGCTCTCCGCCACAACGCCGTGGAACAACGGGTGCAGGATGAGGCTGCGGATGGGCTCGGAAGCCGCGCCAACCGTGGGGAAGTCCGGCGGGAAGCCGTGGTTGAGGGCAACCGTCGCGAATGCCTCATAGCAGATGCGGCCGCAGGCTTCCCAGTCGGCGTGGACGGCTTCGCGGAGCGCGATGCGCCCGGGTTTGGTCACTTGAGTATCCATGCTGGCGATCGTATGGATGCCCCGGCGGAGTTCTGAGGGCCGAACGGCCTGTCGGGGAGTGGCTGGGACATGCCTTCCGGGACGTTGGCGGCGTCCCGGCCCGGCTTCGCGGATAATCGCCCACGCGCTGCGACCGCGGCCACACGCAAGAGGGGCACGATGACCGATACCGGCATGTTTAGTCTGGCCGGCAAGGTTGCCGTCATTCCCGGGGGCGGCGGCGGGATCGGCGTGGCGCTGGCGCAGGCGTTTGCCGCTGCCGGCGCACAGGTTGTCGTGTCCGGTCGGCATGCCGAAGCGCTTGAGGCTGCGGTTGCGCGCGTGGCGGCGGCGGGCTCAGAGGGTTTGGCAGTTGTCGCCGATGCCACAAGCGAAGCGGACTCAGATCGGCTTGTGGCTGCGGCCCTGGCGCGGTTTGGCCGGGTTGACTGCGTGGTCAACGCCGTTGGCGGTGGCGCAGGCAAGGTCCTCCACCGCGCGGAGGACTACCCGCGCTCGGATTGGGACTGGATCATGGAGCTCAACGTCCGCAGCACGATTGTCCCCACCCAGGCCGCGGTCAGGGCGATGATCGCGGGCGGACATGGCGGGGCCATCCTCAACATCTCGTCTGTCCGCGCAAGCCTTGGCATTGACGCCGGGTATTCGGCCTATGTCGCGGCCAAGGGCGCCATCAGCTCGCTGACCCGCCAGTGGGCAACCGAGTGGGCGCGTCACGGCATCCGGGTCAACGCGATCATGCCCACCTTTATCGACACCCCCCAGGTTGCGTCGCTGCTCTCAGATCCGGAGTTCAAGGCAGGCATCGTGGGGCGCATCCCGCTCCGCCGTGTTGGCGAGACCCGCGACGTCGTTGGTCCGGCCGTCTTCATGTGCTCAGACGCCGCCGCGTTTGTCACCGGCCAGATCCTCGCCATCGATGGCGGGCTCACCGCAACCCAGTAGCCAGCCGACGGCGTCCCGGGCTTGGCCGACGGCCCCGGGGGCGCAACGTCTGGCCGCGCGGCGCAATTGAGAAGACCCCGGTCGCGTGACCGGGGTCTTCTGCGTTATCCGGATGGGCGGGGACTGCCGGCACGAGCCGGCGCCGCCTTGCGGCTCAGCTGCCCGCGACCACGCGGTCCAGGTAGTCGCCGGTCTTGGGGTCCTTGAGGATCAGCTTCTGTCGCCCGTCGGGGAGGAGCTCCCGCTTGATGACGACGAGGCCCTCGTACGCCTCCGGGTGCTTCGCGATGCGCGGGGTCTCGCCGCCGCGCCACTCAAACAGCTCCACGGGCGCCCACGTCCTGGACTTGGCCGAGCGGTACGCCGCGTCCATCACCGCGTTCACCACGTAGCCGTCGTAGAGCGTCTCACGCGGGGCCGTGCCGTTGTCCATGGAGTTGAACATGTCCGAGAACATGTCCACGTAGCCAAGCTCGGCCACCTCATCGCCAACCGGGAACAGCCACCCGGCCGCGGTCTCTGCCTTCTCCGCCACATAGCCCCCGCCCCCGCCCGCGGTGAACATCTCAAACCCGGTGCGCAGGAAGTGGTTGAGCCAGATGGTGCCGTGGGTGCCGGCAACCTCGTCGCGCAGGTCCATGCCGCCGCGGAACGTCCAGCTCACCTCGAACTGGCCGATGGCGCCCGACGCAAACCGGATGAGCGCAATCGCGTTGTCCTCGTCCTCGATGGGGTGGACCATGGTGTCGGTGGTGCACATGACCTCCACCGGCCGGTTCCCCTTGCCCACGAAGTTGCGGATGATCTCGATGCAGTGGCAGCCAAGGTCGATGATGGCGCCGCCGCCCGTAAGCCGCCCGTCCCAGAACCACGCGCTGTGCGGGCCGGGGTGCGTCTCGCGGGAGCGGACCCAGGTCACGTCGCCCAGGGCGCCGTCCTCAACGGACTTGATGGCCTTGAGCGTCTTGGGCGTGTAGCAGAGGTCCTCGAGGTAGCCGCCAAAGATCCCCGCCTTCTCCACGGCCTCCAGCATTCTGCGGGCCTCGTCCGCGGTCCGGCCGAGCGGCTTGGTGCAGAGCATGGCCTTGCCGGCCTTGGCGACGGCCTCGACGGCCTGCTCGTGGAGGTGGTTGGGCAGCGCCACCACGACAACGTCAGTCTCGGGGTGGCGGATGGCCGCCTCCATGTCGGTGGTGAACTCCGGGATGCCCCACCGATCGCTAAACGCCTTGCCCCGGCCCTCGCTGCGCGAGTAGACAACCCGGACCCGGTCCCGGCCGCGCTGGCCGTGCAGCGTCATGGTGTAGAAGTCGCCGATCAGCCCGGTGCCGAGCATCGTGATGGCGTGGGTCTGCATTGTGGGAGTGGCTCCTTACAGGTGGCGGACTCTGATTCTAGGCGCACCCGCGTTCTTGGGGAGGGCGATCGGCCCTAAAGTTGCCGTGCGCCGTGTGACACCTTGGGTGTCACCGGAACTTCGTCGGCGCCCCTTCGGGCATCGATCCCAGCCCGGTTCCCGGTGTACGCTGCAGACAGTTCAGCTTGCCTGCGACGCGTCGTCACGACCCCTGCCCGGGGCGCCCGCCGGTCGTCAGTGCGTACAGAGGGGATGCGCATTGTTCCGCTTCATCCACACCGGTGATCTGCATCTCGACAGCCCGTTTGCGGGCATTGGCGGCGCCGTCACTGAGGCCGTCGCTGAGGCACTCCGGACCTCCACGCTGCGTGCCTGGCACAACATCGTCAGCCTGGCGCTGGAAGAGCAGGTGGACTTCTTCCTCGTCGCGGGTGACGCCTTTGAAAGTGCCGCGCGGACGCTGCCTGGCCAGGTGGCGTTCCGTGACGGGCTCAAGCGCCTGTCGGACGCCGGCATCCCGTCCTTTGTCGTCACCGGCAACCATGACCACGAGGGCGGCTACATCCCAGCCGTTGAGTGGCCGGAGCTCGCGTACCGCTTCAGCCCCGCCAGGGTAGAGGCAAGACCGGTCATGCGTGGCGGCCGGGAGATTGCGCGCATCTACGGCCAGGGCTATCGCCAGCAGTTTGTGCGGGACAACCTCGCGGCCAAGTTCCGGCGGGAGCCGGACGCGCCCTTCGCCATCGGCCTGCTGCACACGCAGGTTGGCAGCACCGCCACCGGTGACTACGCGCCCTGCACCATGACGGACCTGCGCAATGCCGGGATGGACTACTGGGCCCTTGGCCACGTCCACAAGCACGGCGTCCTGTCGGCCGCCAAGCCCGTGGTGGTGTACTGCGGGAACCCCCAGGGCCGTGACCCAGGCGAGGTGGAGCCCCGCGGGTGCTATCTGGTGACCGTCGGGGACGACGGCAGCATCACCCCGGAGTTCCGCGTGGTTGATGAGGTGCGCTGGCAGCTGCTCGATGTGTCGGTGGGGGACTTGGCGGGCGAAGAGGCCATCGCGCGGGCAGTGGCCGCGGCCGTGGATGAGGCTCGGACGCGGGCGGACCGCTCTGTGGTGGCGCGCGTTCGCCTTACGGGGTCTGGCCCCGCCCACACGCTCCTCGCGCGGGCGAACGCCGTTGGCGGCGTCTGGGACGTTGCGCGCACCACCCTTGGTGAGGGGAGCCCGTTTGCGTTCATCGAGTCCGTGCACGACGCAACGCGCCCCGAGTTCAACCGGGCAGAACGCGCCGCCGCGGACGACTTTGTGGGCAGCGTCCTGCGCTTCACGGACGAGCTTCGGGCCAAGGTCCAGGCGGGTCCGGAGGAGGATGTCACCACCGTGGACCCGGCGCTGGACGCCCTCATCCGGGAACTCTGGGCAAGCAACCGGGGTGCGCCGTATCTGCGGAACCGCCGCCTCTCCAAGGCAGACGTTCTGGACGTCCTCGATCGCGCTGAGGCGATGGTTGTGGGCAGCCTCGTGGTGGAGGGCTAGCGGCCATGCGCATTGAGCAGATCCACGTAGACGGCTTTGGTCGCTTCAGCGGCAAGGACCTTGTCCCCAGCGAGCACCTGACGCTCTATCGCGGCCGCAACGAGGCCGGCAAGTCCACGCTCCTCAACTTTGTGCGGGCAATCCTCTTCGGGTTTGACGGCCGCTACCCCGCCGTGAAGGGTGGTCGGCGCGGTGGACGGCTCATGGTCCGCATGGCCGATGGCCACGGCTACAGCATTGAGCGCTACGGCGACAAGCGCGGCATGGGGACCCTGAAGGTCACCGCGGAGGACGGCACGGACAGCACCGGCGCGCTTGCCGGTCTCCTTCAGGGCGTTGACGCCACGCAGTTCAACTACGTCTTTGCGTTTGGCCTGTCCGAGCTTGCCGCATTCGACAAGCTCAGTGGCGCGGAAGTGATGGGGAAGCTCACTGGCGCCGTGCAGGGCACTGGCCCGGTGAATCCCCTCGACGTTGAGAAGCGATTCGCCACGGAGGCAGCAGGCCTCTTCCTGCCGAGTGCCCAGATCCCCGCAATCAACAAGACGCTGGCCCGGCTTGAGGCGATCGACGCCGAGCTCAAGAAGCGCAACCTGCCTGAGGAGTTCGGGGCTCGATCCGAGGAACTCAAGGCGGCTGAGGCGGAGCGCCAGGAGTTGGTCCGCGCGGTGGCGCTGCTCGACGCGGATGTTGCGCGGGCGGGGCGCCATGCCACGTGCTGGGAGTCCTGGCAGGACTTGCTGGACGCCGAAGCGCACCGCGTCCAGATGGGCTCGGTGGCGCTGCTTCCGGCCAACATCGCCACGGAACTCGGCACGGCCATCCGGGGCAGGGACGATGCGGCAAAGCACGCAACTGATCAGCGCACGGCGCAAGACGACGCTGCAGCGGCCCTGACGGCTATTGCCGTGGACGATGCCGTTCTGGCGCGGCGGCCTGAACTTGAGGCGCTGGCGACCGAGGCGATCAAGGACGGCGAGCGGGCGGACCAGCTCGCGGGTCTGGGACGCCAGTTCGCGGGCGCGCAGAGTGGCTGGGATGGCGCGCTTCAGCGGCTTGGACCCGCATGGGATGCGGAGCGCGTTCGCCGCTTTGATGACTCATTGCCCGTGGGCGCCGAGCTCAACGGCCGCCTTCGAGACCTCCTGGGCAGGACCGGTGACATCGTCCGAACCGCCCGTGCGGACCATGCGGAGGCCGGGCGCGCCAAGGAGGCCGCAGAGGCGGAGCACGCCGCGGTGGTTGCACAGGCGGCTGCGCTGGCCGAACCTGAGGACGCGGCGCCGGTTGAGGAGCTTGAGCGGCGTCTGCGCGGACTCGATAGCGCGACTGCCGGCAAGGGTCCCGCAGTCGCTGCCCTTGAGCGTGCCAAGCGCGCGGCGCAGGACGCACGGGCAGTACTCCCCGCTGCACCTGCAGGACGCCGGTGGGACGAGGTGGCTGCAGATGCCGCGGCGCTCGGACAGGCGATCCGCGACGAGACGTCAAGCCGGGATGCCATGGCGTACTTGACGCCAATCCTCGGCGCGGGCGGCGCGGGTTCTGCCGCCCCGCGCACGTTGGTGGGTATACCGGTGTGGCTGCCCGCTCTGGTGGGCGTCGCGGCAGCGGTGGTGTTCGGGGTGGTTGGGCAGCCCATCTCGGCAGTCATCGCGCTTGTTGCTGGGGTTGCGCTCACCGCTGGTATCTGGCAGTTGGGTAGAGCCGCTGGCGCATCTGGGGCAGGCGCCCCGGCAGGCGGCGGAGCGGCAGAGGCGTTTGCCAGGGCTGAGCGTGCCGCGCAGGACGCCGCCGCCCGACGGACCACGCTCGCGGCCCAAGTCGGCGCGGTTGCAACAGTGTCCGGGCCCGACGTTGAGTTGATCGCGTCCCGCGCGGCGGCCAGCGCGCGCGCTGAGGGCGACGCCGTTTCGCTCGAGATGGCGGTGACTCGCGCCCAGGCGGACCTTGTCATCGCGTCTGATGCGGTGGCAGCGGCGGCCACCCTTGCGGGGATTGCTGTTCCGCCGACAGACGCTGACATCGACCGGTATCGCGCGGTGGTGACTGACGCCCGCCGTCGTGCCGAGCAGCGAGGGCTGCTCAAGGGCCGTCTCGAGGAGTCGTTGGCGACCATGACCCGGCGTGCCGCCGAGTTTGCGCGGATGGCACAGGCACTCGACGAGGCCGAGGCCGACGCCACGGCCGCGAAGGCCGAATGGACAACATGGCTTGAGCGGCATGACCTGGTCGGCATGCCAGATCGGGACACGGCCCAACAAGTGATCGCGGCCGTCACCGTGGCAAAGGCTGCGCTCGCCAAGTTGGCCGACATCATGGCAACGATGAAGGGGCTCCAGACCGCGCACGCCGAGTACGCCGCAAAGGCGACGGCGCTGGGGGTGGACCTTGGGCTCCCGTCCGCGGTTGCCGGCCCCGCCGAGGGAGAGGCCCTGGCGCATCTGGCCGGCGCCCTCCGTGATGCGTTGCGCACAGCGGTTGACGCAGCCACGAAGCGGACCGCCGCAACTGAGGCACTGGCCGTCGCGGGTCGCGCGTCAGACCTGGCAACCAGAGACCTCTCTGAGGCCCAGGCCGCGCTTGACACATTGCTGGCCGCCTACGGTCAGGCGGACCCGGAGGCGCTCCGTGTGGCGCTGGAGCAGTCCGTCAAGGCCAAGGACCTGGACGACCGGATCGCCGCGGCAACCGCCATCCTCGTGGCCCAGTCCGGTGTTGGCGAGGCGTTGGCCAAGCTGCGCGAGGAACTCCAGGCCATCGACGGCCGAGAGGACATCGACGCTGCAATTGCCTCCAGTGCGGCAGAGCTCGACGAGGCCCGGCGCCAGCTCAATGAGCTGTCCGAGCGGATTGGCGGGCTGCGCAAGTTCGTGGACGAGATGCTGAAGGACGCGTCCGTGTCCGTTGAGCGCCAGCGCCGTGAGGACCTGCTGGGGAACCTTGACGAGAAGGCCCGGGACTGGGCTGCGGTCAGCGTGGCGAAACACCTCATGCACACGTCGCGGGTGAGCTACGAGACGGCGCACAGGCCCGCGGTGATCAGCACCGCCGAGCGCTACTTCAACACGTGGACGGACGGCCGCTTCACGCGGATCCTGGCGCCCTTGGGCGGCTCAATTGAGGCCGTGCAGCGCCCTGACGGCGAGACCGTTGCGCTTGACGCCCTCTCAACTGGCACGGCGCAGCAGCTCTACCTCGCCATCCGCTTTGGCCTGCTGGAGCACTTCGCCCAAAGTGCTGAGCCGCTGCCCGTGGTGATGGACGACATCCTCGTGAACTTTGATGCAGAGCGGGCTGCGCTCACGGCCGCGTCCATCAAGGCGTTGGCCAAGACGCACCAGGTCCTCTACTTCACCTGCCACGACGAGGTGCCCATCACGGCTGACGTCGAGGAGACGCTGCCTAGGCTGTGATCGCCTCAAGCAGGTGGGGCGCCACGGCGTTGATCAGCGGCTCGCCCGCGGCGTAGCGGCGGATCTGGTCCCCGGCAAGCGCGAACGCACGCGCAACGGACGTTGGCGAGTCGCCCGCGTTGTGGGGCGTGATGACAACGTTTGGCAGCGCCCACAGTGGATGACCGGCCGGGAGCGGCTCGGGGTCCGTCACGTCCAGCACCGCGCGCAGCCGCCCGGTCTGCAGTTCCGCGAGCAGCGCTGAGGTCACCGTGGTGCGCCCGCGGCCAGCGTTCACGATGAGCGCGCCATCGGGGAGCAGGGCCAGCAGCCGCGCGTCCACGAGGCCAAGCGTCTCGTGTGTCAGCGGCAGCATGTTCACAAGGATCTCGGCCGCCGGCAGCAGCTGACCCAAGTCCTCAATCCCCGCCATGCCGTCGCGCGCACTCCGGCCCACGCCGGTCACCTGTGCCCCGAGCGCCTGCAGGCGAGTTGCCGCTGCCGAGCCGATGGAGCCCTGGCCCAGGATCACCACCTTGGTGCCGGCCACTTCACGGGGCGGCATGAACCCGCGCCACACGCCGTTGGCCTGCGCATCGCGGGCGTGGATGAGGCCGCGGTCCATGGCGAGGATCGCCCCCACCACCCATTCGGCCAATGGCCCGTCGAAGACGCCCCGGGCGTTGTGGACATGCACGCCCGACGGCACGTGGCCGGCCAGCCAGTCAACGCCGGCGCTGGTGGCCTGGATGGCGCGCAGACCGGTCATCTGGTCAACCGCCTGCAGGAAGGAGCGGCGCCCCGCATCGGCAATCACCACCAGCTCAATGCGGGCGAGGTCAGGTGCCGCCGGGGTTTCCGCCGCCCACGGCACGCGCTCCACATTCGCTGGCAGCTGACCGACGTCGCCCAAGCCCGTTGGATCGACGATACAGACCGGGATGCGGCGTTGGCCGGGTGCGGAGTTGCTCATGTGGCCATTCTGCCCGGCCGCATGCGCTCCATGCATGGCCACAGCGGATCGACGGCGGCAAGCCTGCCGCGATGGCGCCGCCGCCCGGGTCCGCACCGTTTTATCCACGTCGCCGTGACGCTAGGGGATCGCGTGATGCATGGCGCGACTACCTGCGCGTCTATCCCCCCGATGTGGGGCGGCACGGCGGGTCCGGCATGCGCAACAAGGACCCTATGCGGCCCGCTTCCCCTGCGGGCAGTCATGCAGTGCATGCGGGCGGCGCGAGCCACGCGGGCGGCGCGAACCATGCAAACCCGGCGCAGGACCGGCAGGGCGCGCGCGTAGACCCGGCAGGCGGAGGTCAGGGGAGGGAAGTGGAGCGGGAGACGGGGTTCGAACCCGCGACATTCAGCTTGGGAAGCTGACACTCTGCCAACTGAGTTACTCCCGCTCGGGAGGCCGTCATTCTAGCGGACAGCCCGCCCGCGCTCAATCCGTGACGCGCAGCCGGTCCGGGTCGTACATCGGCCGCAGCGAGGCGCGCGCCGGGTAGCGTCGGCCGGCGATCTCCACTTCCAGCCGAGCGTCCGTGATGGCCGCGGCAGGCAGACCTGCCTCGTCCTCCAGCATCGCCAGCCCCACGGCTCCGCCCAGCGTGTGCCCGTAGGCGCCGGCCCGGACGTAGCCAAGCCAGCGCCCATCGCGGAGCACGGGCTCGCCGCCGTACAAGATGGGCTCAGGGTCCTCCACCAGCACCTGCACCAGACGCCGCTTCGGCGGTCCCGGCACGCGCGCGGCCAGCAGGGCCTCGCGCCCCACAAAGCCGCCCGGCTTGTCCCAGGCCACGGCAAACCCAAGCCCCACATCGAGCGGTGTGTCCGTGTTGTCGATATCGAGCCCGTAGTCGCGGTAGGCCTTCTCCAGCCGCAGGCTGCCCATCGCCCCCAGACCCACGTTGCGGTAGCCCAGGTCCGTGCCGGCCTCCATGAGCGCGTCGTAGACGGTGAGCGCCTGGTCCGCGGGCACGTGGAGCTCCCAGCCCAGCTCGCCCACATACGTGACGCGCATGGCGAGCACGCGCGCGTAGTGGAGGTCAATCTCGCGGGCCGACATGTACGGAAACGCCGGGGTGGAGAGGTCCGCACTCGTGAGGCGCGTCAGCAGCTCGCGCGACCGCGGCCCCTGGACGGTCATCAGGGTTGTCCCGGCGGTCACATCGGTGACGGCCACGTGGGCGCCGTCGGGTGCGTGGCGTTCAATCCACGGCGCCATGCGGCGATGCACAAGGTCCGTGACCACCACCAGGAACCGGTCCTCCGCCAGACGGGTGACGGTGAGGTCGGCCTCGATGCCGCCCGCCTGGTTGAGCCACTGGGTGTAGACCACGCGGCCCACGGGCACCGCGACGTCATTGGCGCACACAAGGTTGAGCACCTGCTCAGCGTCGCGCCCCTGGACGAGGAACTTGGCCATCAGCGACATGTCCAGCATGCCCACGCCCTCGCGGACCGCGCGGTGCTCTGCCTCCTGGAAGGGGAATGAGGCATCACGCCCCCAGCCGGGCTTGATCAGGGGCTTTGGCGCAGCACCAGCAAACCACTCGGCGTATTCCCATCCGGACGACACGCTGAAGTGGGCGCCCGCCGCGGCCATGCGGTCGTGGATGACGGAGCGCCGGACATTGCGGGCGGACTTGGCCTGCCAGTTGGGCCAGGCGGCATCGCCAAAGAGCGCTCCCAGCTGCTCAACCGTGCGGTCCTTGCGGAAGCGTCGGCTGGTCTCGTACGTCTGCGTCCGGTCCACGGTGAGCCCCGTGACGTCCACGGGTGGCACGCCGTCCGCAATCCACGCGGCAGTCAGGCTGCCCACGCCGCCGCTGAACAGGATGCCCAGCGAGTTGAGCCCAGCCGCCACAAAGTACCCGCGCAGCTCCGGCGATTCGCCAAGCTGCGGCGCGCCATCACTCGTGAAGCTCTCGGGGCCGCAGAACATGGTCCGGACGCCCACATCGCGCAGCGACGGGAAGCGGTCCAGCGCGCCTGTGAGGTATGGGCCAACGCGGTCCCAGTTCGGCGGCAGGCTGGCAAAGGCCACCTCGGACGGCACCCCGTCCAGCGCCCACGGCCCAGCCTCTGGCTCAAACAGCCCCACCAGGATCCCGCCGCTCTCCTCGCGGTAATAGCCGTAGCGGTCCGGATCCTCCACCACGGGCAGATCCGGGTGCGCCCAGTCCACAGACTCGGTGATCAGGTAGTAGTGCTCGGCCGCCTGGAGCGGGACCGACACGCCCGCCGTGGCGCCAACCTCGCGCGCCCACATGCCGGCAGCGTTGACCACGTACTCGGCCCGGATGACGCCGCGGTCCGTCACCACGCCCGTTACGCGTCCGCGGGCCTGCGTCACGCCCGTGGCCG
>CAIYHO010000012.1 GCA_903925955.1 uncultured Chloroflexota bacterium | reverse complement strand
GGCACGCTGGAGTCCCACCGCGGCCGAGGGTGGCAGACCGCGATGCTCCTGCGTCGCCTGCGCGACGCTCGGAGCGCCGGTTGCCGGCTGGCGATCACCGAGACCGGCGAAGAGACCGAGAAGGACCCGGTCAACCACTCGTACCGGAACATGATCCGGACCGGGTTCCGCCTTGGCTATGCGCGTCGCAACTGGTACACGGAGTAGCAAGCAGGGCTGTCAGTCCTGCCCGCGCCCAATGCCCACAGGACCGACAATGGCTGCTCGATGCACCGAGGTCCCGCACATCAGGCGGGCTCGAGATTGTGTCGGCAGATGTTTGGGGTGATCTATGACCGCTGACGGCTCTCCCGCTCCTCGCAGGAACCCGCTGGCAGCAGTGGCGGCGCTCATCGAGTCACGCCGCATCCCTGAGGGTGGCATTCCCCGCTCGCCGCACGAGTCCCGTGCAGCCGGGATCCTGCGCCCGGTGGTCTTTGGCGGCAACGACGGTCTGGTGAGCAATCTTGCGCTGGTCATGGGTGTCGCGGGTGCGGCGCCGGCTCCGGGCGTCATCGTCTTGGCGGGCATCGCTGGGCTGCTGGCAGGCGCGTTCAGCATGGCCGTGGGCGAGTACGTCTCGGTCAAGTCGCAGCGCGAGCTGCTGGAATACCAGATTGAGTTCCAGCGCCACCAGCTCGCCACCATTCCGGAGCAGGAGCGCGAGATCCTGATCGGGATCTACATGGAGCGCGAATTCAGCCGCGACGAGGCCGTGCAGATGGTGGAGCGCGTCTTCGCCAACCCGGACCGCGCCCTGGACACGATGGTGCGCGAAGAGATTGGCCTGGACCCGCGCGTGATCGGCTCGCCGATGGGCGCCGCGGTGGGCTCGTTCATGGCGTTCACCCTCGGCGCCATCGTCCCGGTGGTGCCGTACCTGATCACCTCGGGCCCCGTGGCGTTCTGGGCCAGCCTGATCGCAAGCCTTGCCGGGCTGTTCATGCTGGGTCTGGGTGTGAGCCAGTTCACGCACCGAAGCCCCACTCGGACCGGTCTGCGACAGGTGGGACTGGGTCTCGCCGCGGCGGTTGTCACCTACCTCGTGGGCACGCTGCTGGGCGCATCCGGGATCTGAGCCGGCGGCGCGGGCCGGTGCTGCCCGCTCGGCGCCCAGCACCGCTACGCTCTGGCCATGACTGAGCCCGCTGCAGACCTCATCCTGACCGGTGGGCACTTCTATACGGTGGATCCGGCCCAACCCTGGGCTGCAGCCGTCGCGATCCGCGATGGCCGCTTCGTCTATGTGGGCGATGCCGCCGAAGCCGAAGCGCTGGCTGGGCCGACCACCCGCCGGCACAACCTTGGCAATCGGCTTGTGCTGCCCGGACTCATCGACAGCCATACGCACCCGGGTCTGGTGAGCGGCTCGAAGGATGTCTTCCTCCTGCCGGACACGCAAGATCCAGAGGTGCTGCTAGAGGCGGTGGCCGATGCGGCGCAGCGTTACCCGGAGCGCCTACTGCTCATCGGCGGGTATTGGCACATTGCGACGTTCGACATGGCTGGGCCCAGCCGTCATGCGCTGGACCGCGTGGTGCCGGACCGGCCGGTGATCCTCTATGACGACTCCGGCCACAGCCAGTGGTGCAACACCGCGGCACTGGCGCTGCTTGGCATCACCCGGGACACGCCGGATCCGGTGCCCGGCTTCTCCTGCTTTGTGCGCGATGCCGATGGCCAGCCGACGGGCTGGACAAAGGAGTTCTCGCTCCAGCCATACCTGCGCAGGCTTGGCGTGGGCGGCGGCGCGCAGCGTGAGGAGCTGGCGGCGTTCCTGCGGTATCTGGTCTCGTGCGGCGTGGTTGCGGTGCTTGACGGCGGTAACCAGGACGCCGAGGACGCGGTCTACGCCGCGCTGGCGTCGCTGGAGCGCGAGGGCCGGCTGCCGCTGCGCTACGAGGGCGCCGCGCACGTGACGCTGCCCGAGCAGGTGCCGGGCGTCGTGGAGCGCGTGGAGCGGCTGCAGCGCGAGTACGGCGGTGAGCGGCTACGGATCAACACGGTGAAGCTGGTGCTTGACGGTGTGACCGAGGTTGGCACGGCCGCGGTGTTGGAGCCCTATCTAGACGGGCCGGACAGCCGCGGCAACACCGTGATCTCCGGCGGGGAGCTGGAGGCGCTGATCCTTGCGCTGCACTCGCGCGGTATCGAGTTGCACATGCACAGCGTTGGCGATCGGGCGGTGCGCACAGCGCTTGACGCGGTGGAGCGGGCGCGGGCCGTGGTGGGCGGGCCCCTGGCGACGCGCGTGTCGCTGAGCCATCTTGAGGTGCTGGACCCGGCGGACCTTGCGCGGTTTGCCGCGCTAGACGTGGTGGCCAACTTCACGCCGCACTGGTACGGCGGGTACTTCGAGGGGGCGGAGCGCTGGCTTGGGGCCACTCGCTATGGGCAGATGTATCAGGTGATGACGCTGCGCGGCGCTGGGGCCGAGGTGGCGTACTCCAGCGACATCACCGACAACGTCGAGTGGAAGACGGATCGCGCAAACCCGTTCCTCGGCATGCAGGCCGCCCACACCCGTCTGGAGATCGGGTCGGATCCTAACGCCTCGCCGCGGCCGCCTCGGCCGCCGGCCTCGGAATGCGTGCCGCTTTCGGAGCTGGTCCGGGGCTACACGGCCGGCTCAGCATTCCAGATGCGGCTTGAAAACCGTCTCGGGTCCATCGAGATTGGCAAGAGCGCGGACCTCGTGGTGCTGGACCGCGACCTGTTCGCGGTCACGCCGTCGGAGATCCACCAGGTGACGCCCATCGCGGTGCTGATCGGCGGCATGCTCGCGCACGGCGAGCTGCCCTGAGTCACGCCTGCATCAGTTCGACACGGCTGGCGCACAACTCGCGCGCGGAAGTGCCACTCCGGGGTTCGAGCCCTGCACGCGAGTACCGCTGCTGAGTCACTGGTGCATCAGCGGCCCGCCGCGCGGCCCGAGGCGCGCCGTGCGAGGCACCCGCGGCTACGGCGCGAGCCGTTTCGCAAGCTGGTCGCGGTCGATCGACTCGCAAGGCCCCGACACCACCACGTTGCCGCGGTCCAGCAGCACCACGCTGTCGGCGAGGTCCAGGGCAAACCCGAGATGCTGCTCTACGAGCAGGATCGCGTGGTCCTTCGCAAAGGTGCGCATCGCGCCCAGAATCTCGTCCACGACGCCCACCCAGACGCCCTCCGTGGGCTCGTCCATGATCAGCAGCCGCGGTCGGGCAAGCATGGCGCGGGCGATCGCGAGCATCTTCCGTTCGCCACCGCTCATCGTGCCCGCCTGCTGAGCAACTCGGGCGGAGAGCTTGGGGAAGAGTTCAAACGCCTCTTCGATCTTCGCCCCGCTCTTCTTCGGCCCAGCGCGCAGACCCAGCAGCAGGTTCTCGCGCACCGTGAGCCCGGCAAAGACGCCCTGCTCCTGCGGCACGTAGCCAACGCCGCGGCGGACCATGCCCGCGGCAGACTGGCCCGTCACGTCCACCCCATCGAGGATCACGCGGCCGGCAATGGGCTTCATGTAGCCCATCAGCGTCCGCAGCAGCGTGGTCTTGCCGGCTCCGTTGCGGCCCACGATGGCAACCGTGCCAACGGCAGGCACCTCGACATCCACGCCGAAGAGCACGCGGCTGGCGGCATAGCCCGCGACGATCCCCTCGGCGCGGAGAAGGGCGGCCGGCGAGGCGATGTGCTCAGACACGGGTGAGGTAGACCTCCTGGACGCGCGGGTCGGCCTCAATCTGGGCTGGTGTGCCGCTGGCGATGATCTTGCCCTGATGCAGGACGCTGATCCGGTCGCAGAGGCCGCGGATGAAGTCCAGATCGTGTTCAACGATGAGGACACCGCAGCGCTCGCGCGCAGCGCGGATCCGCTCGCCGGTGGCCAGCCGCTCCTCGCGGCTCATCCCGGCCGTGGGCTCGTCCAACAGCAGCACGGTGGGCTTCAGGGCCATCGCCATCGCGATCTCCAGCCACTGCTGCTCCCCGTGAGAGAGCTCGCGGGCCAGCTGGCTTCGCGCGTGGGTAAGGTGGAAGCCCTCAAGCAGCTCGTCGATGGTGCTGGCCGCGGCGGCCCTCGAACGCGACAGCATCAAGCTCACCAGCGGTGCCTGCGACTGGATCGCCAGCAGCAGGTTGTCGGCAACGGTCTGGTCCAGATACACCCGGGCAAGCTGGAACTTGATGGACAGCCCGGCGCGAATGCGGTCCGATGGCTTGGCGCGCGTGACGTCGCGTCCCCCAAGTGTCACGGTGCCGCCCGTTGCGGGCGTGCGTCCCGAGATGACATGGAGCAGCGTGCTCTTGCCGGAGCCGTTGGGGCCAATCAGGCCCACGATCTCGCCCTTGGCCACCGAGACCTCGGCGCCGTCAAGCGCAACGAGCGCGCCAAAGACCTTGCGGATGTCGCGGGCCACAAGAACGGGCGCGGCGGACGCGGCGGACGTCACGGCCTCAGACACGGTCGCCTCCACCGGTCGGTGCAGCCGCAGTGGTGACCGCCACGCGCTTGCGCAGCGGCACGACACGCCGTCCGATCAGGCCGCCCGGCAGATACAGGATGGTGCCCAGCAGGATCAGGCCCAAGATCACGGGCCACAACTGCGGCTGGAACTCGGCGATCCGGCCACCAAGGACGTAGACCAGACCCAGACCGAGCAGCGGGCCAACAAGCGTGCCGCGGCCACCCAGCACCACCCACAGCAGCACCTGCGTGGAGAGCGTGACGCCCAGGAAGCTCGGGGAGACAAACCCGCTGGAGAGCGCATAGAGACCGCCGGCCATGCCGGCCAGCGCGGACGTGATGGAGAACACCACGATCTGGACGGTCGTGCGGCGGTAGCCAAGGAACTCGGCGCGCTCACCGTCGTCGCGAACCGCTCGCATCACCAGTCCAAACTGGGACTTGTTGAGCTGGTAGGCGCCGTACAAGACCAAGACAAACAGCGCGAAGATCGTGTAGTAGGTGGTGGGGCCGTACTCAAGCACCAGCGGCCCAAGTGTGGGGCCCGGAATGCCCGGGACGCCGTTGTAGGCGCCGATCACGTCCCAGCCCGTCGCAAACCGTTCCGCCGCGAACGCCAGGGCCAGCGTCACGAGACCCACATACAACTCGCCGACACGCGATCCGACAAACAGGAACAGGCCCACAAGGACGCCCGCGAAGGCGCCGACACCGAGACCGATGACGGACGCTGCCAGCACATCGGTGACGCCCAGGTGCTTGGCCAGTTCGCCAACCGCATAGGCGCCAATGCCAAAGAAGACCGCCTGACCCAGCGTGAAGATCCCGGTGGACCCCCACGCGAGATCGCCGCTTAGCGCGAGGATCCCAAGGATCAGCGCCTGGGTCAGGACGATCGTGTAGTAGTCCAGACCGAGCACCGCCAAAACCAGCGGCGCAACGGCCAGGACGCCGACCAGGAGGGCGAGATTCCGCCCTCCTGACCGGCCGTCAAACCGGGAGCGAAGACTTAGGCGCACTGACCCGTGGGATCAACGACGCCGAGGTCCTTGAGGATCTTGACCGAGCCGTCGGCCTGCATCTCGCCCAGCTGCATCGGAACTGAGCAGTGACGGGTGCCGGCCTTCATCGCGGCCTTGCCGCCAAAGCCCTTGTCCAACGTGATCGAGTCACACGCGGTGTTGATCTTCGCAAGGTCAACCGCGCCCGCCTTGGCGGCCGCGGCAGCCCACATGTAGATCCCGCGGTACCAGGCCGCGCTGTTGAAGGAGCTCGCGAAGATGCCCGCCGGGTACTTCGTCTTGTAGGCGGCCATTTCCTTGGTGGTGAACTCGTCGTGCGCGCCGCTCGAGAAGAAGTCCTGTGCGGAGATCATCCCGGCCACGTCTGCGCCGAAGAGCGAGTTGACGCCCTCGTCGTAGAGCGGGCTCATGTGGACGCCCTTGAAGCCGCCGCCCACGACGCCCTTCAGGAACTGGACCGACAGCGGCAGGATCGTGACGTCGAAGATGCAGTCGGCATTGGCGGCGAGCGCCTTGCTGATGAGCGGCGCGACGTCGGTGTCGGTGAGGGCGTAGTAGTCCTCGCCCACAACCTTGCCGCCGGCGGCCTCAACCTGCTTCTTGAACTGGGCGATCATGTTGCGGGGGTACGAGTAGTCCGCGCCGCAGCAGTAGAAGGTCTTGGCGCCCTTCTCCAGCGCGTAGGCGACCATCGGGTCAACCTGCTGGTTTGGTACTGCGCCCACAACCCACATGTTCGTGGTGCAGTCGCCGCCCTCGTACGAGGTGGGAATGACCATCAGCGTCTTGCCGGTGGTGCAGATGATCCCCTTGACCGCCTCGCGGGTGGCGCTGGTGACCGTGCCGATGACGAAGTCCACCTTGTCCTTCTCGACAAGCTGGCGGGCCACGGTGGCAGCCGTGTCCGTGGAGCTGGCCGAGTCGCCGACAACCAACTGGAGCTGGCGGCCGAGCACGCCGCCGGCGGCGTTGATCTCGTCAACGGTGAACTGCGCGGTCTCGACGTTGGACTTGCCCACGACGCCAAACGCGCCGGTGACGTCCGTCAGCACGCCCACCTTGATGGGGCCCGTGGGGGCTGCGGGCGAGCAGGCCGCGAGGACGCTGCCAATAGCTCCGCTGGCGCCCACAGCAGCACCGCCAAGGGCGATGCCCTTGAGGACGTTGCGCCGGGAGATCGCCTTGTCGATCAGATCGTTGGCCATCCCTGTTCCTCCTCCACTGTTCGTTGAAACCCGATTACCTGCTGACCAAGCCGGCCGGCCGGAACCGCATGAACACAATCGCCCCGACGATGACAACCACCTGGGCGAACACGGGGTTGATCAGCGCCGGCATGAGGCCGGACGGGACCCCGAGTGCGAATGCGCCAAGGAGCGGACCCTCGATTGTGCCGAGCCCCCCGGTCATGACCGCAATGAACATCGGGATGAGGTTGTCGATCCCGAGGTCCGGATAGAGGATGCGGCCCGGCACGATCATCGCCCCGGCAAAGCCTGCCAGCCCCGCGCCAACGGCGTAGGTGCCGGCGTACATCCGACTTGTGGAGATCCCGGTGGCCTCGGCCAGCTCGCGGTTGTCGAGCGTGGCGCGGACCCGGAGGCCGATCGCGCTGCGCGCGAGGCCGAAGTAGGCGAGCGCAACCACCGTGATGGTCACGATCATGATCACCAGCCGCCACACGGGGAGGTTGGCGCCCATGAACTCGAAGTTGCCCGGCAGCGGGGCCGGCACCGGCGCGCCCTGCTGCGTCATGAGCGCGCGGACAACCTCGCGGATGACGAAGCCCAAGGCGAACGTCGCCAGCAGGGCGCCCGCGGGGCTGCCGTAGAAGCGGCGAATGACGAGGCGCTCCAAGACGGAGCCGAAGAGCCCCACGAAGATGGGCGCGAGGATGATCCCCAGGAGGGAGCTGCCCAGCCAGACCGAGGCGAGGTACGCAACCACGGCGCCGAGCATCACAAACTCGCCCTGGCACAGGTTGAAGATGCGCATCATGCCCACAATCACGGCCATGCCCAGCACGAGCAGGACGAGAATCGACGCCACGCTGAGCGTGTCGAAGATGATGCGGACAGTCTCGGGGCTCATGGACGCGTTTGGCTCACTGGGACACCGCTTGTGGCTGCAAGCTCCGCGGCGAAGCCTCCCGCCCGGGCAATCACCGCGGCCTGACGATCCGTCACTGCCTGGTCTGGCAGCCGAACCCAGTCATCATCCCACGGCATCTCAATCCCAGTCTTGACGCCCGCAAGTGTCTCGATCACCGCAACACCGCAGTACGGCACGTACAGGGACGAGTAGCCGCCCTCGTGGACCATCACGAGACGTCCGCCGCAGAGCTCGTCGGCCGCCTCCATGAGGCGCTGCGTCATCGTCCGGTAGCCGATGGTGGTGATCATCATCCGGCCAAACGGGTCCATGAAGCTGCCGTCAAACCCGGACGCCACGATGACCAGCTCAGGGCGGAACGCTCGGAGCGCCGGCACCACCGCCTGCTCAATGGCCGCGATGTAGGCGCCATTGCCCGAGCCCGACGGAAGCGGGATGTTGATCGTGGTGCCCAGACCGGCGCCTGCCCCGCGCTCCTCCAGAAGCCCGGACCCAAACGGGTACAGGTTGTCTTGGTGCAGGCTGATGGCGAGCGTCTGGGGATCGTCGTAGAAGACCGCCTGCGTGCCGTTGCCGTGGTGGACGTCCCAGTCAACAACAGCGATGCGCCCGATGCCAAACCGCTCGCGCGCCCAGCGGATGGCGATGCCGATGTTGTTGAACATGCAGAAGCCCATGCCGGTTTCCGCGATGGCGTGGTGGCCGGGCGGGCGGATGAGCGCGTAGCCATTGGTGATGCGGCCCTCGAGCGCCGCGCCAACGATCGCCTTGGCGCCGCCCGCGGAGAGGAGCGCGATCTCCAGCGCGCCGTAGCCAAACGGGCTGGAGCCGTCGCCTGCGTCGCCGCCCTTCGGCTGGAGGCTCTCGTGCCGCATCCGTGCGAGGTGCGCGGGTGTGTGGACGCGCAGGACGTCCTCGTCCGTGGCGGATGCAACGGGCAGGCGGACCAAGTGGTCGATCAGCCCTGAGGCCTCAACCACGGACGCGAGCCTGGCCTTCGAATCCGGGCTCTCGCCGTGGAGCAGCGGGTGCTGCGGCCCGCGAGCCCCGCCACTGGCGCCGAGCATGTGCTGGACCCCGGTGTCGTGCCAGGCGTACTTCTGGTGCCAGACGTAGCCCGTGGGCACGCTCGTCAGACCCCCGCGCCGGCGCGAATGACGTCAAGCAGCGCGGCGGCCCGCTCGATGACGTCCGCCTGATGGGGCTTGAGCGGCTGGTCCGGCAGCTCGCTCCAGACCTCCTCCCACTGGAACTCCACGCCGGAGTCAACGCCCGCCAGCGTCTCGATCACCGTCACGCCGCAGTAGGGCACCAGGAACGGCGAGTAGCCGCCCTCGTGGACAATCACCAAGCGGCCGCCGCAGAGCTCATCGGCCAGGGCCATCAGCCGCTGGGTCATACCGCGGTAGCCGGTCAGCGTCACGATCATCCGGCCCAGGGGGTCGTTGATCGACGCGTCAAAACCGGACGCCACCCAGATCACGTCCGGCTTGAACGCGCGCAGTGCCGGGGCCACCACCTTGTCGAAGGCCTCGAGATACGCGCCATTGCCGGATCCGGCGGGCAGCGGCACATTGACAGCGTAGCCAAAGCCCGCGCCCTCGCCGCGCTCCTCCATCGCGCCCGATTTCCACGGGAAGAGGCCGTCCTGATGGATGGAGAGGGTCAGGGTGTCGGGATCGCTGTAGAAGGTCTCCTGCGTGCCGTTGCCGTGGTGGACATCCCAGTCGATGTACGCGACGCGTCCCAGACCGCGCTCGGCGCGGCCCTTGCGGATGGCGACACCGGCGTTGTTGAAGAGGCAATACCCCATGCCCGTGCTGGGGCGGGCATGGTGGCCGGCGGGCCGGACCAGCGCGTAGCCGTTGTCCACCTTGCCGCTCAGCACGGCGTCAAGCATGGCCCAAGCGCCGCCGGCCGCAAGCAGCGCGATCTCGTAGCCACCGTAGCCAAACGGGCTGATCCCGTCACCGGCATCGCCGCCCTTGGGCAGCAGGCTCTCGGCCTTGATGCGGCTGACGTGCTCAGGGGCGTGGACGCGGAGGATGTCCGCCTCAGTGAGCGGCGTCACCGGCAGGCGGACCAGGTGGTCAATCAGGCCCGAGCCCTCAATGAGCGAGTGCATCCGGACCTTGGACTCGGCGCTGTCGAAGTGCTGCAGGGGCATCGTGGGGCCCGAGCCCGCGCCCGGGGCGTTCTGGAGGCCGGTCTCGTGCCATCCGTAGAGCTCATGCCAGACGTAGCCCGTCACCATGATGTGCCTCCGCCGCTGCCGCTCATCCCGAGGATGCGCAAGTAGACACGCCCCGCGTGTTCGACGCCATCGGCAGACCTGCCGATTTCCAAACCGCAACTCTTCGGGTGGGGACCCGACCTAGAACGCCGCGGTGCCCAGATCCAGACGCACGATCCCCTCGCGGGTGGCGAGGGCTGCGGCTGCAGCACGGGTATCGCAGCCAAGCTTGTCGAGGATGTGCTCAATGTGGGTGGCCACTGTCCGCGAGGCAACCACCAGTTCGGTCGCCGCCTGAGCGTTTGAGGCGCCGCGGGCCACCAGGGTCAGCACGTCCACCTCGCGCCGGCTCAAGCCGTGTGGAAGGTGGCACGGCCGGTCACCGACAAGGACCACCTTTGCGCGGCCGGGGGCGCCGTCACACGCACGCGACAGCACAACTTCGCGCCAGCCCAAGCCGTCTGCCCAGAGCCCGCGGACAGTTCCTGCGGACGACCGAAGGTACGTGGCGGCGACAGAGCGGAGCAGACCATCCCGGGTAAGCACCGGGGACAGGCGCCGGCCGGACACCTCGCGGATCTCGCCGCCCACCACCAGTTGGGCGCAGAAGTCGTCATCAAGGTCTGGTGGGCTCATCCGCTCTACATCGCAGAGACGGGCAAGCGCCGGGGTCAAGGCAGTCACAACGTCGCGGATGTCGTCGTCAAACGCGGCCACCTCCTCCGCGGACATGTGGAGCATCCCGGTGTAGCGCCCATCAACGTGGAGGGCGGCTGACAAGCCGTCGCCGTAGCCCACCGGGCCCAGGGTCTCAACGTAGACGGGCTGGTCGCGGAAGTCGTGGGGCGCGTCGTCGTAGCGAAGCGGCCCGCCGGCCTGGACCAGCCGCCGGAAGATGGGCCCGTCCATCATCTGCTGGTGGAAGCGGTCCACAAAGGAGGCGGGGTACCCGGGGCTCGCCAGGACGTGGTGGCGCCGGGCGTCCGGGTCCCAACTCAAGAGCCCAGCGGCGACGTGGTGGCTGGCGCCCGACAGGATGGCCAGAACATGCTCGGCGGCCGGTGTTCCAGCCTCGCGTCCGGCCGTATATGCGGCTTCCGCCAACACGCCCATGTGATCTGCCCGCACGTGCCTTCCCTCCGGGCGCCGTGATCGGCAGCGCCCTCTTCATGAAGGCGTCAGGGTGCGGCTCCAGACGCCGGCTGTCAATGGGTTGGCGGACGGCCCGGGAAGGGGCTCCCGGGCCGCCTCAGCGGCGGAATGCCGCGATCGGTTAGTACGCGGCGGCGTCGGCCTCGTTGGTGATCCAGACCTGCGGGTGACCGGTCACGCCGCCTTGGGCCATTGCCGCGGGCAGGGACGGGTCCTGCGTGAAGGCGAGGGCGCCGTCAAGCGTGGCGAAGTCATTCACGATGACGATGGTGTTGGGATCCGACGCGGCGCGGCTCACAGAGTGCCCGGTAGCGCCGTGGGACTTGCGGACCGTCTGGTGCTCGTTGAAGACGGCAATCCACGCGTCGTAGTCGGCAACCTGGTGCTGGACGATGACCTTGGCCATGGGACGCATTCCTTCCAACTGGACCCATCGGGTACTCGACAGGTCATTAGGACCCTAACTATATAGTTAGGCCCCATACTGTCAATACCCGTACTACAATGTCCGCATGGCCAAGCTCCAGATGCCGGCTGACTACGCCGAGCAGACACCAAACGCAAACATCCTCGCCACCGAGGCGGTCATGAACACCATCCGCACGGCGGAGATGGCGTTCGACCGGATCGGCAAGTTGCTTCGTCCACTGGGCGTGAGCGCAGCCGGCGGTCTCGTCCTTGGCCAGCTCCGGGACCACGGCGCCATGTCTCCCTCAGAGCTGGGTGAGCGGCTGATCGTGACGCGCGCAACCGTGACCGGGCTGCTGGACTCACTGGAGCGGCGCGGCTTGGTGGTCCGCTCCCCCAACCCCGACGATCGCCGGGGCCTAGCCGTGGCGATCACGCCTGCGGGGCTCGAGGTGGTCCAGCAGGTGCGAACAATCATCCACGGCCGTGAGACCGTGTGGATGCAGGCGCTGAGCGCCGCTGAACTGCAGGCCTACATCGAGCTGCACCACCGGATCCAGGACAGCATCGCGAACACCGAGGGCTGAGGCTCGGCCACATCCCGGTTGGACCTTCACGGCACCCCAGGCACCGCGTCCGCGCCCGGCGACACCGCCGGGAAGCACTCCGCGTCATTGAGCTTTCTGAGTCTGCCCCAGAACTGCGAGATCGCCCTGGCCGTGGGCCTGACTGCCACGTGGATGCAGGCCAGCATGGGTGACACGGGCACCGTCGCCCGCCTCTGGCCGTGAGCAAGACGAGCCTGCGCCTCGTTGACACCAGCACCGGCTGAGGCTCCGCCAAGCGCCTACACCACGTTTGGATCACGGGCGGGGTGTCGCTGCTCCAGCAACGGCGGGCTAACCGCTACGCTTGCGGTATGCCGCGGCATCACCAAGACTGACAGTCGCGGTGCCTGTTGCGGCAGGAACAGCGGACGCCTGCTCAATCCCCTAGGCTCACGCCTGCTGCTGGCCCTCGTGCGAAGCCGCGAGAAGTCACCGCGCATGGTGCCCAGGGCACGCACGGTTTGATCTGGAATGAGGAACACGCCCCTGTCGTGGTGCCTGAAGTGAGTCGCTGGTTGTTGGGCTTGCGGGAGGAGTCGATGGCATGAAGACTCGACTTGAACGTCTCGCAGGCCAACCAAACCCGGACTTCTGCATCTACCGCAACCAGCCCGTGCTTCTGCTGATGCGACGCTGGTCCGGCAACGCCGCCGTGACATTCCTCGCAATGCTCGCGCTCCTCATGCTTCCGCGCGTCATCGTCACCCTTGCTGAGGGGACCATCGGTCCGCCCGGCGAGGTGTCGAGGGATCTCGGCGGGATCCTGTTCGGCAAGGTGGCGACCACGGCTCCGTCGGTTCCGCTGCTCCGCGACTACGCGGATCTGGCGATCATCGTGCTGATCGCCGCTCACACCGCCTTCATGTACGGCCAGTGGCACCGGCTTCAGGCATTACCGGGCCGGCTTCGCGCCACGGACATGCTCGCGCCGTCGCTCGCGCTCGAAGGAGCCTATGAGGAAATGATTGGCCGGTACGAGCGACGCTTCAATTGGATACGGCTCGAGGTGTTCGCCGTTGTGATCGCAGCGGTCCTGGCCTTGCTGCTGGCCGAATTGCCACGCAGGTCGGGGATCTACGGGGGTCTTGGCGCGTCACCATCGCCAATGGATCGGTTCGCGTTGTGGTGGGCAAACCCCGAGCTCCACCCTGTCGCCTACATCATCCTCATCACG
>CAIYHO010000011.1 GCA_903925955.1 uncultured Chloroflexota bacterium | reverse complement strand
CTCCCTCGATGTTAATTGCCAAACGAATCTTACAGGCCGAACGGCTGCGGCGGGTGCCGCCGCATTTTAGTTGGATCGATCACCGGTTGGTGCGCGCAGCTTACCTGCGCCGCGCCGACGCAAAAGCGTGGGCGTTGTATCGTGTAGCCTCGGCAAGCGTGCGTGGGGCGAAAGAATCTTCGCGGCCCACGGTAGCGGGCGACAAAATCGACAGTGGCGCGGCCGCAGGTTGCGTCGGTGAAGGACGACGCTACGCCGGGAGACCGGGTGGATCGTGGTCGAGTTCTGCCGGATTCTTCGACTGCTGCGGGTAGTTCCAGGGCAGCCAAGCCGAGGGGCGTGCCTTCACGTCGGTGGAGTGAGTGGTGATCGCCATCAGATAGGCGAAGGGGTTCACGCGATTGAGCCGGCAGGTGTGGATGAGGCTCATGAACAGGTCACCGGTCCGGGCGCCATTGAGGGTCTTATAGCTGAGGCTGTTTTTGCGATGGAGGATCGCCATCTTGAGCGCCTGCTCCGAACGGTTGTTGTCCAACGGGGCGCCGGACTCCCGCAAGAACAAGGTCAACGGCGTCCAGTGTTTGAGCAGGTAGCCGATGGCTTGGCCGAGGCCGGAGTTGGGCTCGACGTGCTTGCCGTCGAGTTTCTCCCTCATCCACGTTTGGAGCCGGGTCATGAGCGGCTGGCTGTGCGTTTGATGATGCCCGAGTCGCTGGGCCGAGGTCAGCCGCTGCGCCTTGGCCTCGGCGTCAAAGCGGTAAACCTCCCGCAGGGTCTCGAGCACATGGCGGCATTCCGCAGGGAAACTTGGCGCCACCGTCACGAACTCCCGTCTGCCATGGCTCAAACAAAAAGCCAGGATCGTCTTGGACTCCGGGCACACGTTGCGCGAAAGCGCATCGCACATCTGGATCGGCGGGGCCAAGTCCGCGGCCCGTTGCCGCAACACGGCGGCCAGATTTTCACCGGCGTGTTGCCAGCCGGTGAAGTAGAGGGCGACCGGATGGGACGCCACCTCCGCCAGGACGTTCGAGGTAAAGGTCCCCTTGCGGTGGGGCGCCAGCCGCGCCAACTCGTCGGCGGTGGCGCTGCCCGGCCGCCGCAGATCGAGGATCCGCATGGTGGTGTCGTCGTGGTGCAGCACGGGGGCGTTGGCCGCCAGCACGACCAAGGCGTCGAAGATCGGCTGGGCCTGCGCGCGCAGCGGCGCCATGAGCTCCCACTGGGTCGAAGCCGGCAGCGGCACGCCCAGGCTCTGCTGGAGCCGCTCGAGCCGGTAGTGCGGCACCCCGGTGCCGTAACGCAAAATCGCGACCGTCACGCCCACGCCCGGGGCATACTTCTCCTGGCCGGCCGCCGCCGGCACCGGCGCCGTGAACACCGCGCCACAGGCGTCGCAGCGCAGCCGTTCCAGCCGGTAGCCGGTGGCCGCAATCGGCGGGGAGGCGTCGATCCGCAGGACGACCGCCTTGGTCTTTTGGATCCGCACGGCGCCCCGGGCACAGCGCGGACAGCGGCAGCCCGGCGGTAACGCGCGGTGCGGGACCTCGACCCAGCGCGCGCCGGTGTAGTCGCTGGACTTGATGCGGCCGTGGCCCTGGCGTTTGGCCCGGGGGGCCGGGGCCAGCGGCGCCGCCGGCGAGGTGGGCGGGCACACCCGGTCGGTCTGCTCGGTCTTCGCGCCGAAGAGCAGGTGGCGGAGTTTGCGCATCGTCATGCGCTCCTGCTCAACCGAGGCCACGATCTGGGGCAGCACGTGGCTCATCGCTTCGATCACGCGATAATCGTCCGCGCTGACCCCGGCGCGCACCCGGGTGAGGAACGCGGTGCGTTCCGCTTCGCCCAGCAGGGGCGCTTCGAACGTGCGCGCCGCACTCATGGCGCGAGCAGGCGCCGGCGGAAGTGTTTCCCCAACGGATACGCCCACAGCTCCTTGATGGAGCAGGTGACATGATGCGTTTTCACCTTGGTTCCCCGGCCCTGCGAGCGCCCCAGGCAGCGCCAGTTGGCCGCCCGGTAGCAGGTGCCCCGGAAGCGTTCGATATCCACGAAGCTTTCCAACAGCTGGAGGGGATGGTGGTAGAGTTCCTGCCAGTCCGCGCTGATCCGCCGGGCGATCCGCCCCAGAAGGTGACTGGCCAGATGGCGCACCTCGACCCAGGGCAAAATCAAATAGCGCGAGTTGTAGGCAATCTGGTGCAGATTGTGGCGATACGCGGCCCGGGGGGCGCCGACGAACCGGTCGCGCAAGTCGAGTTGCCGGGGCGCCGAACTCCACGCCAGACAGGCCAGCGGGCGCTCACCCGCCAGGATCAGATACTTCAGGTGTTCGCCGACCGGCCGGCTATAGCCGAGATAGTGATGGTCGCGCAGCAGTTGGGCAAAGAGGGTTTCGTCCTCGGTGCGCCGCACCAGCCGGATCGTCAACGGGCCCAACGCGGCCACGGTGCCCGTGATCGCGGTGGTGTCGTAGCTCGCGCCGGCGGCCACGCGCCGGTGGGCAATCGCGTTGTTGGGCGGAGTCTTGCGTTTGGCCGGCAGCTCGATCTGTCCGGCCCGATGCAGCGCCAGCATCAGGCTGCGGCAGACCATGTCCCGGGGCTGCCCGTTGGGTTGCACCCACTGCCACGCCTCGCACACCTTGACCGACAGCCGCCGGCGGCTCAGCGCGGGATTTTGCGCGATGAGTTCGCGCAGGAACACGACGTCGGGTTCGCGGATTTGCCGACCGCGGTAGCTCAGCAGCACTTCGGACATAGGAGCGGGAGCGTGGCAGAGTTCCGGTTGGAACGCTCGCTTTTTCTTAAAAAACTTTCAGGACGGTCCGCTTGGGGTCACCGGCCGCCAGAGCGGCGCGGTGCCGGTCTCAGCGGGATTGCCGTTCCACAACAACAGGTGCAGCTGATGCGGATCAAGGCGGATGCCGCCCGCGGCGTCGGCTTGCGGCCAGTGCTGAAAGCGGCCCTGCGACAGTCGCTTTTGGCAGAGCCAGAAACCCTGGCCGTCGTAGCTCAAAAACTTGATCGCGTGACGGCGCCGCGAACAGAAAACAAACAGCGCGCCGCCCAACGGGTCGCTGGCCAGCACCTGCCGGCAGAGCGCGGCCAGGCCATCGATGCCTTTCCGGAAATCGACCGGCTCGACCGCCACGAGAATCCGCATTTGCGGGGTGATCTGGATCATCGGCCGTACCGCAAAAACAGCTTCACCACGGCGAGCAGCTCGTCGGACCCGGCGGCGCCACGGTGCACGATGAGCCGGGCGCCCCCGGCGTGGACCAACTCGACCATGCCGCGCTCCCCTTCGCCGCCGGACATCGATCCTGCCGGCAGCTCGACGAAAACCGGCGCGGGCGCACGCCCGCCTTGGCGCGCAGCGCCGCCCTGCAGCCGGCGTTGCAGATCGTAATAATTGAGTTTGAGCGCCGCCACCGTGGGATTGATCCCGTGGACCCGCGCCACGGCCATCGCCGCCTCCCACAGCTCCACGGGAATGCGCTGCCCCCGCACTCGGCTCGCTCGCCACGTCTGAAACCGCCGGGTCAGCGTTGGCAAGTCCGTCGGCTCGCAATGCTGCGCCGCGGTCATCGGGGTCGGGGCTATCGTGGTCATCTCCTCCCATCGTAGCACACTCCCGCCGCCAAGTTACGCACGCTTGCCGAGGCTACACGTTGAAGCAGCGGGTTTGCTCAGGGGGTGGAGGGGTTGAGGAGCGATCCACCGAGCCCGTCAAAGGGCTTCTGTGGCCGCTTGGGGAGGTTGGTTAGATGAACACGGCGGTCAGACGACCT
>CAIYHO010000010.1 GCA_903925955.1 uncultured Chloroflexota bacterium | reverse complement strand
GATTATCACGAGCGGTGATGGAGCGACACGGGGCGTTCACTCACGAGCCGCGCCCGGCCGGCCCAGGTCACTTCACCACAAGCGTGTACTGCTGCGTCCCCGTCTGCCCGTTGACGTTGGTGCCGTAACACCACACCGAGATCGTGAACGTGTAGGTGCCGGCGGCCTTGGGCGTGCCCGAGATCCGGACGGTGTTTGGGGTGCCGTCCACCAGCGCCACGTCCACACCCGTGGGCAGCAACCCGTCCTGCACGGATGCGCCGCCAACCGGTGTGGCGGTCTGGGTCACCAAGATGTCGGACGTGTACGCGGTGCCCGCTGTTGCCTCTGGCAAGGCCGCAGGCGAAAACTCAAGCGCGGGCCGAGACGGCGTGATGCAGCCGGCCACTATCAGCGTGATGCTGGCTGCGGCGATCCCGCGGACAACCGCGCCGGCCCCGATGCGCAACAGCCCAATCATGGTGCTCCTCATGTTGTCGGCGTCTCAAATGGCTGAAGCCGTCGCCGCAGGTATTGCCCGGTGACCGAGCCCTCGTCGCGCACCAGATTGGCAGGCTGCCCCTCAAAGATCACGCGCCCGCCGTCGTGGCCGCCGCCCGGGCCCATGTCGATCACCCAGTCCGCGCGTGCCACCACGTCCAGGTTGTGCTCAATGACGATGACGGTCCGCCCGGAGTCCACAAGCCTGTCCAGCAGGCCAATCAGGTTGTCCACGTCCTGCATGTGGAGCCCGGTGGTGGGCTCGTCCAGCACGTAGACCTCCGCGTCGCCGGACATCTCGATGGCCAGTTTCAGCCGCTGGCGCTCGCCGCCCGACAGCGTGTCCAGTTCCTGCCCAAGCGTCATGTAGCCCAGACCCACGTTGGCCAGGCGGTCCAGCATCACGCGCACCGGCTTCTCGGTGAAGAAGGCCGCCGCCTCCTCCACGGACATCGCCAGGACCTCAACGATGTTGCGATCGCGCAGGCGCAGCTCCAGCACGTCGTCCGTGAAGCGCCGGCCCTCGCAGGCCTCGCAGACGCTGGCCACCTCGGCCATGAACCCAAGCTCCGTGTAGATCATGCCCAGCCCGTTGCACGAGGGGCAGGCGCCCTCGGAGTTGGCGCTGAACAGCGCGGCCTTGGCCCCCGTGGCCGCCGCAAACGCCTTCCGGATGTGGTCCAGGATGCCCGTGTAGGTGGCCGGGTTGGAGCGCCGGGAGCCCTTGATGGGCGACTGGTCGATGGCCACCACCGAGGGCGACGTCCGCGGCATGCAGCCGTGGATCAGCGAGCTCTTGCCGGAGCCAGCAACGCCGGTGACGGCCACCAGGACGCCCAGCGGCACATCCACGGACACATCACGCAGGTTGTGGAGCCGGGCGTTGCGGATGTGGATGGCGCCGCGCGGGACCCGGGGCGTGGCCTTGAGCTGCTGGCGAACCCCGAGGTGGCGCCCGGTGGCGGTCCCTGCGGCGATCAGCCCGTCAACTGTGCCCTCAAACACAATCGTGCCGCCGTGCGGACCGGCGCCGGGGCCCATGTCAACCACGTGGTCCGCCACGCGGATGACCTCATCGTCGTGCTCCACAACCAGGACCGTGTTGCCCTTGTCGCGCAGACGCCCCAGCAGCCCGTTCATCTGCTGGACATCGTGCGCGTGGAGGCCCGCCGTGGGCTCATCAAAGATGTAGGTCACATCGGTCAGCGCGGAGCCCAGGTTGCGGACCATCTTTGTCCGCTGCGCCTCGCCGCCCGACAGCGTCCCGGACGCGCGGTCCAGCGACAGGTACCCAAGACCAATCTCCACAAACGCGTTGAGCGTGTCCTGGAGGGCGGCCGCGATGGGCGCCACCGAAGGCTCCGAGAGGTCCCGCACCCAGCCAAGGAGGTCGCTGATCTGCATGGCACAGGCATCGGCGATGCTCACGCCCTGGATCCTGGACGAGCGGGCGCCGGCGGCCAGACGGGTGCCGCCGCAGTCCGGACACGCCGTGAGCGTGACGGCCCGCTCCACAAAGGCGCGGATGTGGGCCTGCTGGGCTTCGGGGTCCTTGGCCACCATCGACTTCTGGATCTTGGGGATCAGGCCCTCGTACGTGAGGTTGATGCCGTCCACCTTGATCTTGGTGGGCTCCTTGTAGAGCAGGTCGTGGAGTTCGGCAGGGGTGAAGTCCCGGACGGGCTTGGCGGGGTCGAAGAACCCACAGCCGGCGAAGATTCGGCCGTACCAGCCGTCCATGCTGTAGCCCGGGATCTTGAGGGCGCCGCCCAGGAGGGACTTGTCGGCGTCGTAGATTGCGGTGAGGTCAAAATCGCTTGCGGTGCCAATGCCGTCGCAGCGCGGGCACATGCCGCCCACAAGCGTGAAGGTCTTGGCCTCCCGCTTGGCGCTGCCGCGCTCCACAACCACCGAACCCGCTCCGCTCACCGACGGCACGTTGAACGCAAACGCCTGCGGGCCGCCGATGTGCGGATCGCCAAGCCTGCTGAAGATGATCCGCAGCATCGCGTTGGCGTCGGTGACGGTGCCCACGGTGGAGCGGATGTTGGCGCCCAGCCGCTCCTGGTCCACCACGATGGCCGTGGTGAGCCCGGCCAGCGAGTCCACGTCCGGGCGCGCGGGCGTGCCCATAAACGTCTGGACAAACGAGGCGTACGTCTCGTTGATGAGCCGACGCGATTCAGCGGCGATCGTCTGGAAGACAAGCGAGCTCTTGCCCGAGCCCGAGACACCCGTGAACACCGTGAGCCGGCGCTTGGGAATGTCCAGGCTCACGTTGCGCAGGTTGTTCTCGCGGGCGCCGCGCACCTCGATGGCGCCCCAGCTGTCTGTCCGCTTCTCGCTCATGGCGCAACGCTACGCCAAGCCGCCGTAGAGTGGCGCCGTGCTGATCATCGTCCCCTCGTCCGAGACCAAGCAGGCGCCGCCGAAGCGGGGCAAGCCCGTGGCGCTTGACGCGCTGTCCTTCCCGGAACTCTCGCCTATGCGGGAGCGCGTGCTGGACGCGCTGATCGCCACAAGCGCAAGCCCCGATGCCCTCGCGCGCCTGCAGGTGGGCCCGTCCTTTCTGGACGAAGCGGATCGCAACACCCGGTTGCGGTTGCTCCCGGTGCGGCCCGTGCTTGAGGTGTACACCGGCACGCTGCACGGCGGTCTTGATGCCGCCACGCTCTCGGCTGGCGCCAAGCGCCGCGCGTCAACGCGCTTGGTGGTGGCGTCTGCGCTGTGGGGCCTTCTCCGCCCTTCGGACAAGATCCCGCCCTACCGCATGAACATCTGCGCGCGCTTGGTTGGCATCGACCATCTGGAGCCGGCTTGGCGCGAGGTCCTCCCGGACGTGTTGGCGCAGGCGGCGGGGAAGCGCGGCGTCATCCTGGACACGCGGGCCGTGAGCTACCAGGCGCTGGGGATGCCGGCGGGTCTTAGCGAGCGCACCGTCACGCTGCATGCGGACGCCTCGGCGGGCGGGCGTGTGGGCAACGTGTTCACCAAGCGGGTCCGCGGCGAAGCGGCGCGGTTCCTGCTGGAGTCCGGCGAGGATCCGCGGACGCCCACCGAACTGGCGCGGCTGCTTAGCGAGCGCTGGCCCGTGCGTCTTGAGGAGCCGGCGCGCGTTGGCCGCCCCTGGGTGCTCACGGTCTCACTCTCGGCCTGACGCCCGCGCCGTGCATCGGACGTACGCTGCGAGCATGTCCTTCGCCCGCCAGTTCCTCCACCTCCACCAGGCCGTCTACGAGCGCACGGACGGCCGTCTTGGCCATCGCCTGATTGGCGTCCCGTCGCTGATCCTGCGCACCACAGGCCGCCGCTCCGGGCAGATACGGACGGCGGTCCTCACGTACGGCAGCGACGCGGGCAGCTACGTGGTTGTGGCCTCCAACGGGGGCGGGGACCAGCCGCCGGCGTGGCTCCACAACGTGGAGGCGAACCCCGCGGTGGGCATCCAGATTGGGCGCCGCCGGGCTGCCGCAACAGCCCGCATCGTGAACGCGGGCGACGCGGACTACCCGCGGCTGTGGCGTCTGGTCAACACGGTCAACCACGGGCGCTACGACGCCTACCAGAAGCTCACGACGCGTCCAATCGCCCTCGTTGTGCTCACGCCTGAGGCGGACCGGGGCTAACGGCGGCCCGATAGAAGCGGATCCCGTCGCGCAGGTCCTCGCACCCCGTCGTTGGCGCCTCGCGGAGCGTGCGCAGGAAGGCAAACCCGTCGCCGACGCAGCCGCCGAAATGCACGGCCAGCGGCACCACGAGATACCCGCCAAACGCGCTGAAGCAGGCGATGAACCCCACGACCGACACCGCGACGGTGGGGGCGGCCGCGATCAGCAGGTACTGGCTGCGCGTGAACCGGTGGCCAGCGGCGGTGGCGTACAGCGCCGGGACCACACGGCCAACGAGCATGACGCCAAACGTGGGCCAGGCCCGAAACGCCAGCATGGCGATGCCGTGGATGCCCTCGTGGACACCCATGAGCACCGTTGTGAGGACGACAACGACCAAGAGGTCCATGAGGCCGAACTCCACCGGCACCCCCTCTGGACCGGCCTGGGCGAGGACCGGGAACAGGAAGAGCACCAGGCCCAGGACGGTCAGGACAAGCCCCACCACGTTCCACTTGACGGCTGCAGCAGTATCCGGCCGCCATTCGACAACGAGGGCATCCGGCACGGGGTCAGGGGTGGGGGCAGTACCGGTAGGGGCCGCAGATGTGGTCATCCTCCCACAGTATTCGCTCGCCGCTGACAGGCGATATGCCGGACGGCCCACGCCGCCCGATCGGGTCGTGCGTGGCCGCGACGACGACCCCCCCAACGGCGCGCCGACGTTGGTCCGGGGTGCCTGACGGGACCTGACGATCCGCCCATGACCATCAGCCCAGTAGTTGTCAGCCACGGTTCCTGACACTCTTTAGGTGCGAGATGCCTCACAGGGGCAGATCGCAAAGATTGGGATCAAACAAGCCGGCAGGCGTCCCCCCGCAGGCTCTCATCCCAAACCGCAAACAGCTCGGGCTTGTCCGGCCCGGGTTTTGCATTTCTTGGAGACGCATCTTGGCCCTGGGACTCCTCCACCGCGACAAGCTCAAGCGGCGAGCCATGGTCTCAGCAATGATCGTGGCGGAGCCCGTCCGCTGCGTTGAGTGCGGCACCTGCACCTACAACTGCCCGCTGGGCGTGGACGTGCGCGGCCGGGTTCGCCAGGGTCTGCAGATCTCCAGCAGCGGCTGCCTCACCTGCGGCGAATGTGTCGCCCGGTGCCCTCGCGGCGTACTCCGCTTCGAGGTGTCTCCGGTGTTCCTGACCACCACGCGTGGCAACTGACATGCCCCGCAAGTACGTCATCGTGGGCAATGGGCCAGCAGGGCTCACGGCCGCCGAGTCAATCCGGCGCGACGACGCCACCGCCGACATCCGCATCGTGGGCGGCGAGAACCACCCGTTCTACTCGCGCCCGGGTCTCGCCTATCTGCTGACGGGCTCCATCCCGGAGTCCAGCCTCTTCTCCCGTCCGGACGCCGACTACCGCCGCCTTGGCGTCACCCGCACTGTTGGCGTTGCCCATCGGATTGAGCGCGACGCACACCGGCTGGTGCTGACCGATGGCCAGGTGCTCCCCTACGACCGGCTGCTGCTTGCGGTTGGCGCCCGAGCGGTGCGCCCGCCCACCCCCGGCATGGAGCTTGAAGGCGTCACGACGTTTGACAGCCTGGACGACACGCGGGCGATCATCCGCATGACCCGGTCCGCCAAGCGCGCGTGCGTTGTGGGCGGCGGCATCACCGCGCTGGAGCTGGCCGAGGGCCTCGCGGCGCGCGGCGTTGAGACGCACTACCTGATGCGGGGCGACCGCTACTGGGGCAGCGTTCTTGACGCGCACGAGTCGGCGGTGGTTGAGGAGCGTCTTGTGGAGGACGGCATCCGCCTCCATCGCGAGGTGGAGGTGGGCCGCGTCATCGGACACCGCGGCAAGGTGATTGCCGTGGAGATGAACACCGCCGAGCAGGTGCCGTGCGACATCCTCGCGGTGGCCATTGGCACGCAGCCGCGCATCGAGCTTGCGCAGGCGGCTGGCATGGACACCGGCAAGGGCATCTGGACCGACACCGCGTTCAACACCAGCGACCCCGACATCTTCGCCGCCGGCGACGTGGCCGAGATGCTGGATCCAAAGACCGGCAAGCGCGGCCTTGAGGCGCTCTGGTCCGTGGCCATGGAGCACGGGCGCATCGCCGGGGCCAACATGGCAGGCGCCCAGGAGCACTACCGGCGCCCGGCGCCGTTCAACGTCACCAAGATTGGCGGCGTGACCACCACGCTCATCGGCGCGGTTGGCACGGGCCGGAGCGAGGCGGACCTCCTAACCCTGTCGCGCGGCGACAGCCAGGCGTGGCGCGAGCAGCTGGACGCGTTTGCCGTGGTGGCGGACCGCGGCGCCGACCACCTGCGGCTTGTGGTGGGCGAGGACCGGATTGTCGGGGCCGTGGTGATGGGCGACCAGGCCTTCTCGCGCCCGCTGCAGCACATCATCCGCGAGCGCGTGGACATCGGCTGGGTGCGTGACCGGCTGGTTGCGGGCCCAGGCGAGCTGCGCCAAGGCCTGGCCGCGCTGATCGAGAGGACCGGTTCCCTTGCGCCGGCCTGACGGGCTGGTGCTTGCCCTGGTGACGGTGGCGGCCGTCGTTGGGCTGTACGCGGGCTACGTGCAGACCGCTGGCACGCCTGCGGCAAGCGGTCTGGTGGGCCACGCCCTCGGGATCATTGGCTTCCTGATGATGCTCATGACCGAAACCCTCTACTCGCTGCGCAAGCGCGCGATGCACCGGCCGCGCGGCAGCATGCGCGCCTGGCTGGGGTTTCACATCTTCACGGGCATCGTGGGCTCGTCGCTGGTGGTCCTCCACGCAGCGGGCAGCTTCCGTGGGTTGGCCGGCGCCCTCACCGTGATGACGCTGATTGTTGTGGCAAGCGGTTTCGTTGGCCGGTACATCTACACGGCCGTGCCGCGCACCGTGGACGGCGTGATCCTTGAGGCCCAGGAGTTGGCGCGCCAGCTTGACGCAGCGCGCGAAGGCGCCGCGGGCGCCGCTGCCACCAAGCAGGCAACCGCCAGGATGCGCGAGCTTGAGCGCCAGATGGGGGCGCTGCGCTGGGCCCGGCGCGGAATGGCAACGTGGCACGCAGTCCATGTCCCATTGGGCATGGCGCTGTTTGTGCTTGCGTTTACGCACATCGGTGCGGCCGTCTACTACGCCACCCTGCTGCGCTGAGGGGGAGTGATGCGTCGACCGCTTGGCTGTTTCACATTCTCCGCGCTGGCGGCCGTGGCCGTCGCTGTGCTGGCGGTTGTGGGCGCCGGAGCTGCCTCCGGCAACGGCATGTTCAGCCCGGGCGAGCTTAGCCGCGTGGCGCACGGTGGCGTTGCGGGCGGGGTCTCCTCCCACGCTGAGCTGGCGACGCGGTGCGAGGCCTGCCACGCTTCGGTGGGCTCCTCCAAGGGCATGGGCGCCCTGTGCTTGGCCTGCCACACAGACGTTGCCGCCACGATTGAGACCAGGACCGGCCTCCACGGACGTCTCGCCGCCACAGCCGACAACTGCCGCACATGCCACACGGAGCACCAGGGCGCATCGGCGTCGCTGACGCTTGCCAACCCGGACGTCTTCCCGCACGAGGAGACCGGGTTCTCGCTTGCGTCGCACCAGCACGCCAGCACCACCGGTGCGCTGAGCTGCCGGGATTGCCACTCGGAGCCGTCCGCGGCCTACACCAAGCCGGACTGCATCTCCTGCCACCAGGCGCGTGACACCACGTTCATGCCGGCGCACATGGAGGCGTTTGGGACGGAGTGCCTGAACTGCCACGACGGCAAGGAGACAACCGGCAAGTCCTTTACCCATGCCGGCACCCATGCCAGCTACGAGCTGACCGGCGCCCACACAAGCGCGCTGTGCATCGGCTGCCACGCGGGCCAGACCACGACCGCGGCGCTCAAGGCCACGGCCACCGAGTGCGTGGCGTGCCATCAGGCCAAGGATGTCCACGAGGGCCGGTTGGGCACCACCTGCGCCGAGTGCCACACGACGGACGCCTGGACCGCTGCCACCATCGACCACAGCCGGACGCGCTTTGCACTTGTGGGCAAGCACACGGCGGCGGCCTGTGAGTCCTGCCACACGCAGGCGAAGTGGACGGGCCTGGGCACCACGTGCGCCAGCTGTCATGCGAAGGACGATCCCCACGCGGGCAAGCTCGGCACCGACTGCGCCTCCTGCCACACCGAGAAGGGCTGGAAGCCCGCCACGTTTGACCACGCCGTCACCGGCTTCTCGCTGACCGGCGCGCATGCCGGCCCCAGCTGCGAGGCCTGCCATGCGGGCAGCGCCTTCAAGGGCACATCGGCAACCTGCGAGTCCTGCCACGCGAGCGCCAAGCCCGTGACGCACAGCGGCGTGATGGGTGGCGCGTGCGCCTCCTGCCACACCACCGTGGCCTGGAAGCCCGCCACGTTCAACCACGGCAAGTCAGCGTTCCCGCTGTCGGGCGCCCACATCGGCGTGACCTGCCAGAAGTGCCACACGGCCGGCTCCTTCGCAAGCGCGCCCACGGTCTGCGCCTCCTGCCACACCAAGCCCGCCTCCCATACCAGCGCCTACGGCTCAGCGTGCGCGTCCTGCCACACCACCAAGGCGTGGAAGCCCGCCACGTTCAACCACAGCAAGGTCTACAAGCTCACCGGCGCTCACCTTGGCGCCACGTGTCTCAAGTGCCACCCGGGCGGCGTGACCAAGGGCGCGCCTACCACGTGCGCCGGCTGCCACACCAAGCCCGCCTCGCACGGCGCCGCGTACGGCACGGCCTGTGCGTCGTGTCACACCACCAAGGCATGGCTCCCCGCCACGTTCAACCACAGCAAGGCGGCCTTCCCGCTCACCGGCGCCCACGTGGGCGTGACCTGCACGAAGTGCCACGCGGGCAACGTCTACAAGGGCACCCCGACCGCCTGCGCCTCGTGCCACACAAAGCCCGCGTCGCACACCGCCTCGTACGGCACCGCCTGCGCGTCGTGCCACACCACCAAGGCCTGGCTGCCGGCCACCTACAACGGTGCCCACGCCTTCCCGATGAACCACAAGGGTGCTGGCGGCGTTTGCGCAACGTGCCACGCGGCAGCGCCCCCGGTCTACACGTGCGCCAAGTGCCACTCCAACAAGTCGATGACGTCCACGCACTCGGGGGTGAAGAGCTTCTCGCTCACCACGTGCGCCAAGTGCCACCCGAAGGGCTAGCGCCTCAGCTGAGCTAGGCGGCCGACCGGGCGGTTTGCCGACCGGGCGGTTTGGCGACCGGGCGGTTTGGCGCACGGCGCCGGGCGCGGGCTCAGGGCGCATAGGCGGGGGCCGATGGGAGGTCCTGCCAGCACGATCCGCGCGGCCACCCCAAGATGGCGCCGTGAGAACCCTTGAATGGCTGATCGTCGCGGTCTTGGCGGCGTACACGATTGCGCCCGCCTTCCGATGGCGATCCTGGCTGCCGCTGGCCGGTCTGGCGGTTGTTGCCGCCCATCTGGCCACGGAGGGCTATCGCTGGCAGATGGTGCCGCTCTACGTGGTGGTGCTGCTGCTTGCCGTGCTGAACGCAGCGCGGCTGCTCCGCGGCGGGACGACACCCGCCAAGGGCTGGCGTCGATGGGCTGGCCCCGTCGCCGGCATCGTGGCGGTCCTTCTGCTCAGCGCCCCGCCGGTCCTGTTCCCGGTCCCGCATCTGCCGGCGCCCGGCGGCCCCGACAAGACCGGCACGGTGACCTTCCAGTGGACCGACACCTCGCGCCCCGAGCCCAACACGCCGGCCCCGGACGACAACCGCAAGATCATGGTGCAGGTCTGGTACCCGGCGCTGCCCGGCGTTGGGCGGGGCGTGGGCTCGATCACCGCGCCCTGGCTGGACCGGCTGGACGTGGTGGGTCCCCACATCGCCACGTACTTGGGCCTGCCCAGCTTCTTCCTGGACCACGCAAGCCTCGTCAAGACCAACGACTACTTCGCCGCGCAGGCTGATCCAGCCGGTGGGACGTACCCGGTGGTCATCTACTCGCACGGCTGGAACGGCTTCCGCGACGTCAACCTCAACCAGAGCGAGGCGCTGGCAAGTCGCGGCTACATCGCGGTGGCCGTTGACCACCCGTACGGCGCCATGGTGACGGCCTTTGCTGACGGGCAGGTGGCCCTCAACAACCCAGACCTGCTGCCAACGGGCGTGTCGAAGGAGGCGTTCCAGACGGCGTCCGAGGCCCTCGAGGCAACCTACGCTGCGGACCTGCGCTTTACGCTGGACCAGCTGGCGCTCATCAACTCGGGCGCCATCGACAGCCCGCTCGCAGGCAAGCTGGACCTCACGCGCGTTGGCGTGTACGGGCACTCCACGGGCGGCGGCGCAACCGTGGTGTTCTGCGCCGCGGACCCGCGCTGCAAGGCGGCCTTGGGGATGGACCCGTGGGTGGGGCCCGTGCCGCAGGCGGTCATAGACGGCGGTCTCACGCAGCCCTATCTCGCCATGATGAGCCAGACGTGGTCAACGCCTGCGAACAGCGCGAAGCTGGATCAGCTGCTGGCGGCGAACGCCGGCGACAGCGCCAAGCTGACCATCGCCGGCACCGGCCACTTCGATTTCACGATGCTGCCCCTGCTCACGCCGCTGGCGCCCGCACTGGGCCTCAAGGGCCCAATCGACGGCGAACGGGGCATGGCCATCAACACCGCGTACTTGGTGGCCTTCTTCGACCACTACCTCAAGGACAGCGGCACGGTAAACCTGGCCGGGTACCCCGAGGTCACGTTCGAGGCCCGGTAGGGCGAGGTCGCTGCGGCTGGCCTGATGCCCCGCCTCAGACCATGAACTGGTCGTGTCGGGCGTACAGGTCGGTCCATTCCTCGGGCGCCAGCTGGCGGCCGGACCGGCCAAGCTCGGCCAGCTCCTCGAAGTAGCGCTCGCGTGGGGCGCCGGGCGCAAACAGGATGAGCATTGAGGCTGGGGCGTCGCCGTCATTGCGGAAGGCGTGGATGCCGCCCTCGGGGACATACAGGTAATCGCCCGCGGTCCCGGTGCTCCACGCGGATCCTGTCCAGAGCTCCACGGCGCCCGAGAGCACAAAGAAGGACTCGGAGAAGGCGCGGTGGAAGTGCGGCTTTGGTCCGCCGGATCCGGCGGGCATGTCCCATCGGAACAGGCCAAAGCGCTCATTGGTGAGCGAGCCCGGAGCCACGAGATGGGCAACCACCCCGGAGCCAAGCAGGATCTTCTCGGCCGACCCGTTGGCGACCACGATGGAGCTGGCTTCACCGCTGCCGGCGTATGACATCAGGACGCCTCGCCGCTGGGCTCGGCGTGTCCGTCCACGTGGTGGCCGATCATCCGCCAGGACCCCTGCTCAAGCCGGAAGACGTTGGTGGCACGCGCCGCGACCACGATGGTGTTCCCGCCAATCACCAGGGATCCGTGCTCAAGGCCAACAGAGACACCCAGATCGCCCGACGCGAACAGGTGGACGTCCTGCGGCCGAACGCTCCCGCGCTCCACAACGGCTGCCTGCGCAACCCAGGTGGCCTCGATGGGCGCCCATCCAACAAGCAGGTCGCCAGCCGGACCCATGCAGGTGACGTCGGCGGCGTGCGACCAGACGGCCTGCATCGGCGCTGGGTCACCGGCGAAGACGCTGTCGAGCGCGTCGTAGAAGGCCTCAACGGCCGCGTTCAGATCTGGTGCTGTCATGGGGTTCCTGTCTCGGGGCGCTGTCCGGGGCCGCTGAACTGGCCTCGCGGAGCCGGTAGTATGCCCCGCCGATCGCTTCAGCCCCCGCTCAGGCCCCCACCGGGCTCCGCTGCGTTGCCGGCCGCGGGATGACCCAGCGCACCACAAGGGCCGCCGCGAGCATCGCCATCAGGAGGCCCCAGGCGCTGATCACGCCAGCCGCCCCGGCCACCACACCCAGCAGCAGCGGCGCCATACCGATGGCCATGCCCGATGCGGCCGTGAGGCGGGCGCTGGCCTTGACGGGTGCCCCCTGCGCGTGGGCCACCGCGAGCCGAGCGGTGAGCGGGTAGTGCGCCGCCATGCCAAGCCCGCCAAGCAGCATCGCCGCTCCAACGAGGACTGGCATGCCCGCAACCCACAACAGGCCGCCGCCAACAAGCGCCACGATCGTGCCAACTCGGAGCACCGTCTGCGCGTCGGCACGCGCGCCTGGGCCCGCGCTCAGCGCCAGGCGGCCCAGCACCTCACCCACAACAAACAGCGAGGCGAGTGCTGTGGCGTCGGCCAGTTCCATGCCGGCCCGCGCCACGGCAACCTGTGCGCCCCAGCTGACAAACGAGAACTCCGCGGCAATCCCCAGCGCAAGGTAGGCCCAGGCGAGCCAGTACGAGCGTCCCAGTCCGGACTCACGCATGTGCGGCGCGGCCGCGTCGGCATGCACTGCGGGTGAGGGGGTTGCGGCAACAAGGCACACGAGCAGCGGCACGGCCAGCAACGGGCCGAAGTTCCAGCCGATGCTGCGGGCAGCCGTCGAGATGGCGATGGGCCCGATGACGCCTCCGACGACGGACCACACCACTGCCCGCATGAGGTAGACGCCGTTTGATCGGTGGCCCAGCGTGGTGATGGCGTACACGAGCGTGCCGGCAGTTGAGATGCCAAAGAGGAAGGCGCCAGCCAGGATTGGCCAGATGGAGATCGCGGTGGACATGAGTATTGCCGCCGCGGCCATCAGCACGATCCAGAGGCGAATGGCGGCGCCAACCCCGATCCGCCGGACCACAAGGTTCACGATGAACCCGGACATGAGCATCCCGATCGCCAGCGAGGCACTCGGCATTGCGGCAACCCAGGGCGGCGTCCCGAGTTCGCTCTGCAGATAGGGCGTGATGTAGCCCACGGAGTAGATGAGGTACCCCTGACACGCCATCAGCAGATAGGCGGTCCAGGTGAGGCGGCGGAGGGACATCGGGCTCCCGGGTAGGGGTGACAGACGCCTGCTGCCTCTGCCGCAAGTATGCGCGTGGCCGGAGGTGCTGCGGTGGGACCGCTGGCCCTTGCACGCTCTGCCTGGGCGTCTCAACGTGGTCGTGCGTCCGCGGCCGAAGGGTGGGCTTCCACATGCAGCGAGCCGGCGCGCTTCTCGGGTCCGCGCCCCTGGTCGTGTCGATCCTCGTCATCGTCGTCACGGAGGTGCTGCGCGGGCGGACGTGCATCACTTGGGCGGGCGATGTCTGCCGCGAGTGGTCACCGTTTCCGGGCGTGGTGCCCATCGCCGCGCTCCTGATCGCGATGGGCGTGGCTGGCGCCGGCGTGGGCGGCACGTGGGGACGGCGGCTCGCGCTGCTGGTCAGCGGCTGCGGGCTCCTGATCGCCGCGCTGCTGACGGCCCTGCTGTTGTGGGTGAACCTGCGGGATGACCTAGAGCTTGAGGGCAAGACCCTCGTTGGCCTCTTCGCGCTCGCGACCATCGCCGCCTGGCGCCCGTCGATGCCCCGGTGGGCGCTCGCCGGCATCGCGGTGCTGGCGGTTGTCGCGGTGGTCCCGTTTGCGGGCACGCTTGCCGAGACGGAGCGTGTCAAGGCGGGTGGGCGCAACCCGCCGATGCCGGTGGAGCTGCCGGCGCCAACGCCAATGCTGCCGACGCCATCGGGCTCGGGTGCTTCAGCGCTCCCCTGACCCAGACGCCTTGGCGGTCATGCCGCCGCGGTGTCCGCGCCGACCCGCCGCAACTCGAGCGCCTCGGTGACCCCGAAGATGCGGTGCATGCGCTGCTCGTCGGGGGCAAAGGCGGTCTCAACGGTGCGCATCGGGACAATGGCCGGACTGCTTGCCTGGTGCTCGCGTCCCTCGTGGACCACCACCGCCTCACCGTTGGCGAGGACGTTGCGCAGCCAGTTGGACCGCAGGCCGTAGGGGAGCGCGATGAGGAAGCCCTGCTCGGTGGCGATCACGGCCACGGGGGTCTCGTAGGCCCGGCCGGAGGTTCGGCCGCGATGGCGCACGATCCCGGCGGCGGCACCTGGCTGACCGGCAGTGCGGAGGCCCACCTTGTTGAACCAGCGCTTGCCCAGCCACACGATGGGGCCCTGCACCAGACCCGACTTGCGGCGCATGCCGATGACGAAGAGGACGGCGACCACCAGCATCACGACGATGAGGGTGGCGATGACGGCGAGAACGGTCTGGATCACGGGACGCTCCTTCAAATGCATCGAGCGTCAACCCGATGCGACAACTACACTGTAAGCCTTGACGCGGCGTACCTTAGCAACTACACCGTAAGCCTGTCAATCGTGAAGTGGAGCCGCCGCACGTGAACGACGTGACCGACGTGACCGACGTGACCGACGTGACAACACCACGCCGACGCCGCGGCAAGCTCAGCCGTGAGTTGGTGCTGGCGGCCGCCCTGCGCCTCGCCGATGAGGAGGGCATTGACGCCGTCTCGATGCGCCGCCTCGGTCAGGCCATGGGTGTCGAGGCCATGTCGCTCTACAAGCACGTGGCCGGCAAGGAGGACATCCTCGACGGCATCGCCGACCTGGTCACCGCGGAGGTGGATGTCCCCGCCCTTGATGCGCCGTGGCGGGAGGCGCTGCGGGCCTGTGCCATCGCCACACACCAATCGCTGCTGCGCCACCCGTGGGCGGCGCCGGTGCTTGAGTCGCGGCGGAACCCTGGTCCGGCTCGGATGCGGTACCTCGATGCGGTTGTGACGATCCTGCTGCGCGCGGGGTTCGACATCCAGGATGTGGCTCGCGCGTTCATGGCCGTGGACAGCCACGTGTACGGGTTCACCCTGATGATCCTCGCCTGGCCGTTTGACCTGCGAGATGCCCCTGATGAGGCGGCGGTCATGGCGAATGACGTGTTTGGCGACGCCTTTCCCGGGCTGCGAGCCATGGCTGGCCTGGCCATCACCGGCCCTGGCGTCCCAATCGAACTGGAGTTTGGCTTGGACCTGATCCTCGACGGTCTGGAGCGTCGGCTTGCCGGCAACGCTGGGGGCCCCGCCTGATGGCCGAGCGCACGATGCTGGCGATCCGGCGCGACGCCTATGGCGAACCGGAGACACTCCGCCTCGACGAGGTCCCGGTGCCCCAGCCCAAGCCGGGCGAGGTGCTGGTCCGGGTGCGCGCGTCGTCCGTCAACCGGGCAGACATCGACTACCTGACCGGCACGCCGCTCCTCACGCGCATGGGTACAGGCATGCGGTCGCCGCGCAACCAGGGGCTGGGCCTCGACGTGGCCGGTGTCGTGGACGCGGTTGGCGCGGGCGTCACGCGCTGGGCGCCGGGCGACGAGGTCCTGGGCGACCTGACGCTGTATGGCTACGGAGCGTTTGCCGAATACGCCTGTGCCCCAGAGCGCACGTGGGTACGCAAGCCCGCAACGGTGAGCTTTGAGGAAGCGGCAACGCTGCCGCAATCGGCCGTGCTCGCGCTGCAGGGCCTCCGCGGCGGTCAGCAGATTGGCCCAGACTCGCGCGTCCTGGTCAACGGTGCGTCGGGCAATGTCGGCCCCTTCGTCGTCCAACTTGCCAAGGCGTTTGGCGCCGAGGTGACCGGCGTGTGCAGCACAAGCAAGGTGGACTTCGTCCAGTCGCTCGGCGCCGACCACGTCATCGATTACAGCCGCGAGGACTACCGGCGCGGCGGGCCCCGCTACGATTGGATCGTGGATGTCATGGGCAAGGGGTCGATGGCGGCGGTTCGCAGGGCGCTGCGCCCAGGCGGCCGCTACGTGATGGCCGGCGGCTCGACAGGCGCGATCTTTGCGGCGCTCACGGTTGGCAGTGCGCTGTCGCTGGCCGGAGGCCGGACCGTGGGTCTGCTCCTGTGGTGGAAGCCCGGGAACCCCGCCGATATGGAGCGCCTGGCAGCGATGGTGGAGGCGGGGACGCTTCGCCCCGCAATCGACCGCCGGTACCCACTTGCTGAAGTCCCCGACGCACTCCGCTATTTGGCGGACGGCAAGGCGCGCGGCAAACTCGTCATCACGATGTAGCCGTACCGGCGGTCAATAGCGACCCACTGGCACCCTCGACCGTATCCTGAGGGTCCACATCGGATCAGGAGGCAGGGGCCGCGCAATGCGCTTCATCAACGACGTCGTCCCGCAGTACGACCTCACCTACTCCGACGTGTTCATGGTGCCCAGCCTGTCATCCGTGCGGTCGCGGTTTGACGTGGACCTGGCCACGCCTGACGGCCTCGGCACCACCATCCCTGTGGTGGTGGCCAACATGACCGCGGTGGCCGGCCGCCGGATGGCCGAGACCGTGGCGCGCCGCGGCGGGCTCACCGTGCTGCCGCAGGACATCCCGCTTGAGGTGATTGGCGAGAACCTGCGCTACCAGAAGAGCCGCCACCCGGTGTTCGAGACCGCCATCACGCTTGGCCCCACCGAAACCGTGGGCGCGGCGCTCAACCTCATCCACAAGCGGGCGCACGGCGTGCTTGTGGTGGTGGACGACGAGCGACGTCCCATCGGCATCTTTGCCGAGCGCGACGCCGCTGGCTTTGACCGTTTCACGCAGCTCCAGAACGTCATGACGCGGGACCTTGTCCTTATCAACGCGAAGACCGGGCTTGAGGCCATCTTTGACACCCTCAACGAGCACCGCATCAACGCGGTGCCGGTGATCGATGACGACGGGCGTCTGGTGGGCGTGGTCACGCGACGCGGCGCGCTCCGCTCCACCATCTATCACCCGGCGCTCAACGAGCGCGGCGAGCTGATGAGTGCTGTGGCCGTGGGCATCAGCGGCGATCCGGCCAAGCGTGCGGCGGCCCTCGTGGAGATGGGCGTGGACGTGATCGTGGTGGACACCGCGCACGGGCACCAGGCCAAGATGCTGCGCGCCATCGAGGCGGTCCGCGGCGCGGCGCCATCGCTGCCCATCGTGGCCGGCAACGTGGCCACGCCAGACGGCGCGCGCGACCTGATTGCCGCTGGAGCCGACATCATCAAGGTGGGCATTGGCCCGGGCGCCATGTGCACCACGCGCATGATGACCGGCGTTGGCCGCCCGCAGTTCACAGCCGTCATGGAGTGCGCGGACGAGGCGGCCAAGCACGGCAAGCATGTCTGGGCTGACGGCGGTGTCCGTTACCCGCGCGATGTCGCCCTTGCGCTCGCCGCTGGCGCCGCATCCGTGATGTTTGGCTCCTGGCTTGCGGGCACCTACGAGAGTGCTGCGGACACGCTGCGCGACCGCGACGGGCGCCTCTACAAGGAGAGCTTTGGCATGGCGTCCAACCGGGCGGTCCGCAACCGGACCCGAACGGAAACGCCGTTTGAGCGCGCCCGCAAGGAGCTCTTTGAGGAGGGCATCAGCACGTCGCGGATGTACTTGGACACAGAGCGGCCGGGCGTGGAGGACATCCTGGACCAGGTGGTCGCGGGCGTCCGCTCGTCGTGCACCTACGCCGGTGCCACCACGATCCCGCAGTTCCACGAGCGCGCGCTGGTGGGGATCCAGAGCGCCGCAGGCTACGAGGAAGGCCGCCCGGTCCCCACGTCCTGGTAGGGCGCGGCTATGGGCGTTGGCCCACAGACGCCGGCGGCGGCATGCGGGCTTCGGGTCATCCGGCCCGTAGCACCGTCAACCGGCAGGCTGGACCCTTGGGGGGCTGCGACTCAGCCGCGGCAGTCCTCAATCTGGAGTCGCCCGCATGTCCTCTCTCCGCACGCGTCTCGCGACAATGGCCACGATGTCGGTCCTGCTTGCCGCAACGCTGGCCGCCGCGCCCGTCGCCGCCGCGTCAAATGACCGCCACCACGGCCGCGACCTCACCTGCCGCTCCGGGGCCATCGCCCCGGGAACGTACAACTCCATCGTGGTGGCAGGCGACTGCGCCATCCCCACGGGCCTCGTCACCGTGCGCGGCAACGTCGTGCTGCTGGCGCGCTCGAGCCTCTGGACCGAGCAAGGCATTGCCCAACTGCAGGTCAGGGGCAACCTGGTCGTAGGCCACGGGGCCGTGCTTTCGCTTGGCTGCAACATCACCGAGTGTCTAGCGCCCGGCGTCCTGTCGGCGTCCAAAGCAGCTGCCGTCACCGCAGCCCCAACGGCCTCAACCTTTGAGCGGTCGGCCCTCGTCGGCGGCGACATTCGCGCCGATGACGCGGCAGCGGTCTTTGCCGTCTTCGCCACGGTGGCAGGCGACATCAAGATTGACGATGGCGGTGCCGGACCGCGTGCGTGTGCTGCCGGCGGCGTCGTCAAGACTAGGGGTGGCTTGCAGGCCGAGTCCGTCCTCGTGCTCTTCTACACCATCGTGGACGGCAGCGTGCGCGTCACGCACACCCGCGCCTGCCTGCTCTTTGTCGCGTTCACGATGGTTGGGGTGGACCTCGTCGAAACGGGCAACTGGGCCGTGGGCAACGGCAATGCCCTCGTGGGCAACCTCATCGGCCGAGACTTGCTCTGCCGCCGCAACACACCGACGCCAATCGCCCAAATGAATACCGTTGGCCGCCACTCCGTGGGGCAGTGCGCCATCGGGGGATAGCGCGCCACGTACACCCGCGGGACGGGTGACGTGGTCAGCCCTGCACGATCTCCATCACGCGCCGCTCCCAGTCCCACAGCCGCTGCGGCTCGCGCCGGACCGTGCTGATGTCCTTGAGGATCAGCTCAATCGGCGTCCCGCTGCCCGCCGCAACCTCGATGGACCGCCGGACCTCGGCAAGCGGCGGCTCCACGTCCCAGCTGTCCAGCGCTAGCGGGGCCGGGTTGGGCTTGCGCGACATCACGAAGTCCGAGCCGATGGCCTCAGCCGCCACCTCGAGCTTTGCCCAGGGGCTGATGGAGATCTTGCGGACGTTGGGGATGCGCCGCACGAGGTCAATCTTGTTGTGGAGCGGGTCGCAGCAGCCGTAGTAGCCGAGACCGAAGCGGCTGTACCACTTCGCGGCAAAGGGCAGCTCAAACTCCTCGCTCATCGCGTGCGAGACAGAGCCCAGGATCTGGGCCATGCCGTACGTCCACAGGTCCTTGGCGCGCGGCTTAGTTGGGTCAAACCCGTCCGCGGGCAGCTCATCTGTGAACGCTCCGGTGCAGTGGATGTAGCTCTGGCTGTGGCCCAGGAACCCGCCGTCCTCCAAGATGTCCAGATAGGCCAGCCAGGCTGCGGCCCACGCCTCGGCGATGGCCATCATGTGCTCCGGCCGATCCGCGAGATCAAAGAGCACCAGCTCTGGCGTGCGCATCTCCACAAGCTGGTCCCACAGCTCGTACGACGGCAGCAGGCCCTGCATCTGGACGTCGAGGATGCCGTCGAGCGCCTGGTGCGCCTTCGCCTCGCGCTCGGCGGTGGCCGCAGCGTCAAGGGTCACGGTGGGGATGCGGATCTTGCGCTCGTCGCCGTCGTTGGCGAACTGGTCGATGTAGTGGTGGGAGACGATCTCGTTGCCGGCGTCCTGGGACAGGGTCTCCTCAACCTTGCCGGCGCCAAACCCGTCATGGGTGATGACCTTCCGGACCTGGACCAGCGGGCGGACCACCATGTCGGCCCGCATGTGATCCCACTGGTAGAGCGTCCGGCGGAACTCCGTCTCCAGCTCGCGCGCGAAGGCGTCCTCTGTTCGAAGCGTCAACTCATCGGCAACGTTCATCTCGTGCCAGGGGATCTGGTCGATCATGACCATCGGGCGCACGGGCCGGAGGGCGTTTGTGGCCTTCCACAGGTCAATCGTCGTCTGCTGCGATGGCAGGGCGGCAATCTCCGCAACGCGCGCGGCGAGCCCGCGAAGGACGGCGATGTCGGTGGCGTGCATCGAGGGCTCCTAGTGTCCTGTCATGGGGTGCGGTTGGTGGCGAAGAGCCCCTGTTGGCGGACGGGGCTCCACTCGGGCATGTCGAGACGCTCCACGGCGAGCGCGCCGCCGAGGTAGAGATGGTCCTTCCCCTCAAGGGGAACGGTGACGGTCCGTCCGAGTGCAGCGGACTCGCACGCGGGATGGTGGTAGCTCGTTGTCACATTGCCGCACCCGATCACGCCGACCCTCATCGTCCGCGCCATGCAAGCTTCTCCTTGTCTCTGCTCCTGAGGAGTGCACCCGGTGGTGCCATTTGCGCACGCCCCATGGTGCACCCGCGGCGGGCCCTGCGAACACGCAGTCGTCGGCGACGTGGTTGGCGTGAACATGGACCCCAGCCATCTCACATTCATGGGCGCGGATCCGCTTGCCGCTATCGACCAGCTGGGCGACGCCGTGGACCACGTGCACGCAAGTGGCACCTTGCCGGGGCGGGGTACGACGGGGTGCTGTCCATCGAGCACGAGGATGTGGCGCCCACGTAACGCGAGGGCGTGACCCGGGCTGTCCGCCCGCCGCAGGACGTGCTCTAACCCCCTGAGCGGCCTCTCGGCCATCCTGCGGTACCTTCGCGAGACACCGTTCGCGTCGGCCCACGGATGGGGCCGCGTTTAGGAGGCTGGGCTGCCGGATGAGCCGAAGATGGGCCGTGATCACGGGCTCGCTGGTTGTGATTGTTTGCGTGCTCGGGATTGCCGTGGCCACCGGCGCCTTTGCTCCGCGCACGCCTGCCATCACGTACCTCACGGCTACCGCAACCAAGACAGACGTCCGCGACTCGGTTGCCGTGAGCGGGTCGGTTCGGCCCATTGACGACTACGCGCTGGCCTTTGGCTCTCAGCCGCGGCGCACGGCGGGCACAACGTCGGCGGCGTCATCAATTGCCGGCTCGTCCGGCTCGTCAAGCTCGTCGGCCTCCTCGGCCAACACTGCTGCCGCCGGCGCCCAGACGTGGACCGTCGCCAGCGTGACGGCGAAGGAAGGCCAAGCCGTCCGCAAGGGCGACACCCTCGCTACCGCGGACACCGCCGACGCCCAGCAGACGCTTGATATTGCGCAGGCGACGCTGACGGCAGCGCAGGCGCGGCTCACGGCTGACCAGACGCCGGTCACGGAGAACGCCAAGGCACGCGCCAAGCTTGCGGTCACCCAGGCAGAGCTGGCGCTGGACCAGGCGCGGACCGCGCTGACCCAGACCAAGGCCGCGAGCTCCCTCTCGGTGGCGCAGGCGTCGGCCGCACTGCAGGACGCAAAGGACGCCCTTGCGCGCGACACGCTGGCAGGCGCGCTCCCGCCCATCCTTGCCGCCGATCAGGCCGTGATCACCGCCGCCACCCGAGCGCTGGACACCGTCAAGCTTCAGACCCAGCGGGCCAACACCGGGGCGTCCAACGGCGTGGCCGCGGCAACGCTGGCGCTCACATCAGCCAATCTCGCCTATGCGGGCACCACCGGCGTGGACACCACAGCCCTTGTCGAAGCCGATAGGGCAAACGTGGTGAAGGCGCAGGCCGCCGTGGACGACGCGCAGCAGACCCTAGGTCTTGCCGTGATCCGTGCCCCCATCGACGGCGTCGTCTCCAAGGTCAGCATCCGCGTGGGCGACCTCGCCAGCGGCACCGTCATCCGCGTCCGCTCGGCGGCAGTGGAGATCACCGCGTCCGTGACCGAGACCAACCTGCCCAGACTTGCGCTTGGCCAGCCGGCCGATGTCACCATCGCCTCGCTTGATGCGAAGGTCACGGGGTCTGTGAGCGCCATCGACCTTGCCAACCCCACCAAGAGCGCCAGCGGCATCGTCTCGTATGACGTGGTGATCGGCGTGGCCGCGCCACCCGCTGGCATCGCACCCGGGATGACCGCCAACATCGACATCACCACGTCCCTTGCCCAGGGTGTCGTCGCCGTCCCGTCGGCCGCCATTGGCGGCGTGCCCGGCGCCTACACCGTGCAGGTGCTCACGGCGCCTGCCGAAACCCGCACGGTGAACGTCGTGGTGGGTCTGTTGACCGCCGAGTACGCGGAGATCACGAGCGGCCTTGACGCTGGCACGGTGGTGGTGACGGGCACCGTGTCCGCAAAGGACCTGGTCCAGACGTTCCCCACGGGACCCGGCGGCGGCGCCACCGCGGCCCCCACCGCCAAGCCGTAGCGCTGTGACGTCTCCCGGCGGCCAGGACAGCCAGGGCAGCCGCCTCATCTGGCTTGAGCTTGTGCCCCTGGCGCTCTCGCGTCTGGCCGCCGCCCGGCTGCGGGCGATGCTCACGATGCTGGGCGTGATCATCGGCGTTGGCGCCATCGTGGCGCTGGTGTCCGTGGCGCAGGGGGCCACGTCCGGTATCACCAACCTCATCGAGGGTTTGGGCACCAACCTCATCAGCATCAGCCCGGGCGCCAACCGGTTTGGCTTTGTCCGCGGCGCCGCTGGCAGCGCCAACACGCTCACGCTTGGCGATGCCGATGCGATCGCCGCGATTGAAGGGGTGGATCAGGTTGCCCCAACGGTGGGCAGCGTTGCGGTGGTGGTGTCGGGCGCCAACAACACCACCACGTCCATCTCCGGCGTCACGCCCCAATTCCAGAAGGTGCGCGCCTACGACATCTGGCGCGGCTCGTTTATCAGCGCCGCCGAGAACCAGGCAGGGCTCCGCGTTGCCGTCATCGGCTCCGCCACCGCCGAAGCCCTGAAACTCGATGTCAACGCGGTTGGCTCGCAGATCCTCGTGGGCGGCGTGCCGTTCCGGGTGATTGGGGTGCTGCAGCCAAAGGGCATCCTCGACGACCAGGTGATGATCCCGCTCTCCACCATGCGGGCCTACTTTGTTGCGGGCAACTACGTTGCGTCCATCTCGGTGAGCGCCCTGCACCCGGAGACCATCCCGCTCACCAAGCTGCGGATTGCCACGACGCTGCGCGCGCGCCATGCGCTTGCCGCCGGCGCCGAGGACGACTTCTCCGTGGTGGACCAGGCACAGCTGCTGTCCGCCTTCAGCACCATCACCGGGTTCCTCTCGCTGCTGCTGGCGGGCATCGCGTCCATCTCGCTCATCGTGGGCGGCATCGGGATCATGAACATCATGCTGGTGTCGGTCCGGGAGCGGACCCGCGAGATTGGCATCCGCAAGGCGGTGGGCGCCCGCGAGCGCGACATCCTGCTGCAGTTCCTCATTGAGGCGCTGGTCCTGTCGCTGGCGGGCGGCCTGTTTGGCATCGCGTTTGGCGTGGGGGCGTCGGCCGCCATCGGGGCGATTGCCGGGTGGGGCCTCCACGTGAGCACGCAGACCGTGGCGCTGGCCGTCGTGTTCTCGCTGATCATCGGGGTGGTGTTTGGCGTGTGGCCGGCGCGCCAGGCCGCCAAGCTGGACCCGATCGAGGCGCTGCGCTACCAGTAGGGTTGGCCCGGGCGGCCGGGGTTGGCCCGGGCGGCCGGGGCGCGCGACTTGCGACTTGCCCCAGCCTGATGCACCACAGACTCAGGCGGGCATACGGCGAGCGTGGTTGGCCGGCGAAACCCGCGTCTTGGCGTCTGAGCTGTGCACGCCAACCCCCGCTCTGATGCAGGCGTGACTCAAGGGGTCTGCGGGGCCGGCGCGACGGCCACCGAGGCAACCGCGACGCCCGTGCGCGCCGCACCACCGCCCCGGATGATGCTGGTGACAATGCCGATGGCGCAGATTGCGGCCGCCGCGATGAACGCGTCGTGGATAGACGCCTGGAGCGCCGCGATCGTGTCCGGGGCGCCTGTCGTCTCGGCGAGGTGGATGGGCATCCGCGTGGCCACGATTGCCGCCGAGAGCGCAATGCCCAAGGACTGCCCCGTGACCTTGAATTGGGCCAGCGTCCCCGAGGCGGTGCCCGCTCTGCGCACCGGAACTGCGCCCATCACCGCGCTGGCGTTTGGGCTCATGAACAGGCCCTGGCCCACGCCAAGGATGACCAGCCGCCAGAGCAGGTCGATATAGGCAAAGTGGGCCGGCAGCGTGACGAGACCCAGCAGGCCCACCACCATGATCCCGATCCCCGTGCTGGCAAGGACCGACGGCCCAAATCGATCCGAGGCAGCGCCCGCAAACGGCGCAACGATGGCCATGGCCACCGGCACCGGTGTCATGAGAAGGCCGGCCTCAACGGGGCTGAAGCCCTCCACCTGCTGCAGCAGGAACGGCATGAGGAAGGACGCCGTGAACATCGCGGTGAACGCCACCACAACGCTTGCAAGCCCAAAGGAGAAGGGTCGGATCCGGAAGAGCGCAAGGTCGATGATGGGCTGGACCGATGCGCGCTCCGCCAGGATGAAGGCCGTGCCCAGCACAAGGAAGGCCGCCAGCAGGCCAAGCGTGGCAGGACTGGTCCAGCCCCAGCTCTGACCCTCGGACAGCGCAAGCAGCAAGGCAAACAGCGCTCCGCCGGACAGCGCCGCGCCGCGTGCGTCAAACGAGGCATCGCGCCCGTGCTCCTCGTTGGGCAGGACGCGCCACGCCCAGATGATCGCCAGGATCCCGATGGGCAGGTTGATCAGGAAGATGGAACGCCACGTGGCCACCTGCGTGAGGATCCCGCCCAGCACCGGCCCCAGCGACAGCCCAATCGACACGCTCACGCCGTTGAGCCCAAGTGCTCGCCCGCGCTCCCCGGGCGGGAAGGTGCGGACCACAATCGCAGGCCCCATCGACAGGATCATGGCTCCGCCCACGGCTTGGAGAATGCGTGCCGCAATCAGCAGGAGTTGCGTGGGCGCCGCGCCGCACAGGACGCTGCCAAGCGTGAAGACCGAGAAGCCCACCAGATACACGCGCTTGAAGGTCTTCACCTCGCCCAAGCGGCCCATCGGCAGCAGGAGGCTGCCCAGCATCAGCAGGTAGGCGACGACAACCCACTCAACCGAGGTGAGGTCGATGGCGAAGTCGCGCTGGATGGACGGAAGCGCGATGTTGACGATGCTGCCGTCGAGCGTCGCCATCATGGAGCCGAGCGAGACGCTCGAGAGGATCAGCCACCTGCGTTGCACGGAGGTCCTTGGGCTGCGGTTGGGTGCGGCCGTCGGGACGGGCGGGTCGCGTGTGGATGTCACCCTACCGGAGCCCGGTCGCCAACGGGAGCGCGCGGTGACCCAAGCGCTGCCGCCAGGTTGCCGCGAACCGTTGCGGGCAGCCAAACCACAACAAGCCCGTACCCGTACGGGGGTGCGTCTGGCGCCCGCCGATCGGGGACCATCGCCACTTCGGACGCCCGGGAGGCCCAAATTGCCCGAGCAACCGTAAGCGGAGGAGATGAAGATGCTTGCGACTCGGCGCGACCCAGTTCGCACCGCCCTGCCGATTGGGCTGTTGCTGCTTGCATTGGCGGCAGTGATCGTCGCGGCCCTTGGGGCCACCTCGGCGGCGACACCGCTGGCTGCACAGCCGGCGATCGACACCGGCGCCACCGCCTGGATGCTCACCTCCACAGCACTCGTGCTGCTGATGGTGCCGGGCCTCGCGATGTTCTACGGCGGCTTGGTGCGGACCAAGAACGTCCTGGGCACGATGATGCACAGTTTTGCCGCCATGGCCATCATCGGCGTCCTCTGGGTTGCGGTTGGGTATTCGCTTGCCTTTGGCCCCAACGTCCTCGGCGGCTGGGCCGGCTGGGATCCGGGGCTGGTGTTCCTCCGGAGCATCGACGGCACCGTCAGCGCCAACGGCATCCCGGACCTCGTCTTCGCGATGTTCCAGGGCAAGTTCGCCATCATCACGCCCGCCTTGATCGCGGGCGCCTTTGCCGAGCGCGTCCGGTTCCGCGGCTACGCCATCTTTATCGCCCTGTGGAGCCTGCTGGTCTACAGCCCGCTCTGCCACTGGGTCTGGGCGTCTGACGGCTTCCTGTTCCAGGCCGGCGCCATCGACTTTGCGGGTGGCACCGTCGTCCACATTTCGGCCGGCGTCAGCGGTCTGGTGGCCGCGCTGTATCTTGGCGCGCGCCGCGGCTACCCCCGCACCGCCATGCACCCAAACAACCTCGTCATGGTGATGATGGGTGTCGGTCTGCTCTGGGTGGGCTGGTTTGGCTTCAACGCCGGCAGCTCGCTCGCGAGCGGCGTGAAGACCGCCCAGGCGCTCACCGTCACGCAGGCCGCCGCGGCCGCTGGTGCCCTCGCCTGGATCTGCATCGAGGCCGTGCAGCACCGCAAGGCCACAAGTCTTGGCATTGCGTCGGGCATCCTCGCGGGTCTGGTCGTGATCACCCCGGCAGCCGGTGTGGTCCAGCCGGCCGGTGCGATTGCGCTGGGCTTCCTGGCCTCGGGGCTCTGCTACGGCGCCATCCTGCTCAAGAACCGTCTGGGCTATGACGACACACTGGACGTCTTTGGCGTTCACGGCATCGCGGGCATGGCGGGCGCGCTCCTGCTGACGTTCTTCGTCCGGGCGGGCGAGATGCCGCAGGGCCGCGATGTCTTTGGTCAGCTGCCGGTACAGGCCCTGGGCGTGGGCCTCACGATCGCGTACGCCGCGGTTGTCACCATCGTGCTGCTGGTGGTCATCCAGAAGGTGTTTGGCCTGCGTCTTGGCGCCTCGGGCGAGATGGCCGGCATGGACCACGAGCTCCACGGCGAGCACGGCTACGGCCTGCTCAACCTCAACTGATGCACTCCCTGACAACCCGCACGCTGCCAGAGCTGGAGTCACAGCCATGAAGCTCATCGTCGCCATCATTCAGCCCGACAAGCTTGACGAGGTCCACCAGGCCCTCATCGATGCGGAGATCTTCCGAATCACGGTCAGCCGGGTCACCGGCCATGGCCAGCAGGAGGACCCGGAGCTCTACCGGGGCGAGTCGGTCAGGCCCAGCCTGCTGCCGAAGGTCCGCCTGGAGATCGCCGTCAACGACGGGTTTGTGGACCCCACCATCAACGCCATCCTGAGCGCCGCCAAGCACGGCGACGGGACCATCGGCGACGGCAAGATCTTCATCACGCCGCTTGAGGACGTGATCCGGATCCGCACCGGAGAGCGGGGCGGCTCCGCGATCTAGCAGGAGCCGCGCACCGCCACAGACAGGCCGACGGCCCGGGGAATTGCCCCCGGGCCGTCGCCATGTGCAGAGCCCCTGCAGCTACATCGCGTCGAAGGTCTCGGTCACGAGGACCACCTGGCCGGCGGCCAGCACCGGGCAGCCCTTGGCCAGCTCAACGGCGTGGTCCAGGGTGTCCGCCTTGATGATGGAGTAGCCCGTGGGCGAGGACGTGGCGTCCATCACCGAGCCATCCGGCGAGATCGCCTTGGCGCGCGAGGCCGGGTTTCCGCCGTCCACAACGGCTGCGCCAAGCTTTGTGAACCACGCGGTCCAGACCGCCATGATCTTCTCGGTCTCCTCGGCGCTGGTGGGCATGCCGCCTTCGCCGTGGTAGGTGAGCAGGTAGTTCGCCATGATGGTGACCTCCGTCGGCGGTGTGCGCCGTCCTCGTGACCCGGCGCCCGTGGCCGCGTCTTCAAGCAAACGACGAACCGCCGATGCGCGAATCGACACCGGGCGGCATCGAAATGCGAAACGAATGCGGCTGGGCGCTTCGATCAGGGCTGGCCGACGCCGCCCTTGATGGCCCCGCCCTGCGCGGTGGTCGCGGCTGCCACCAGGAACCAGACGCCCTTGACGCCCTGTCCCGTGATGTCGCCGGCGGCCTTGTCGCCCGCGAAGTAGTAGAGCGGCACGCCGTTGTAGGTGACCTGCGCCTTGCCGTCATCGGCCCGCGTGATCGTGGCCAGCTTGCCGGTCACGCCATCGCCGGCTGTCACCGTCTCGCCCGGGTCCAGCTCAAACGGCGGCCAGGCCGAGGCGCAGCCACCGCTGCAGGTGGTGGTGTCGGCCTTGTCGGCAGTGAGCAGGTAGAGCGCCAACCCGTTCTCGCCTGTGAGGTACGCGCCAAGCTTTGCGTCCTGGGCAAGCTTCACCGGATACGACGTCGCGGCTGCGGGTGTGGACGTGGCCGCGATCGGGGCTGCGGTGGGCAGCGGGGTTGGCGCAGGCGTGGCGGTGGCAGACCCGCCACAGGCGACGACGATGATCGCCACTGCGGCGACAAGCAGGGCCACATTTCGCTGGCCCAGGTTCCTGACGGTGTTTGACATTGCGAGACGCCTCAGCTGTTGGCCCAGGGGACGGGCCGTTGGGAGCAAGTACGCCGGCAGGTGTCGCGCGGTTCTTGCGCCCACCGGCCGGGGCGCCCGCGCGGGGCTTCGCAAGCACCCTCGTCACGGCCCCACCTCTTGCGCGCTTCCCCGCCCGCGCGGCTCACCCCGTGGGTCATCGCGCTGCAGGCGTGAGGCCAAGTCCTATCGCTTCCCCGGCCGCGCGGCTCACCCCGTGAGTCATCGCGCGCAGTTGGGCGCTGTCTGACCCGCCCCGTGGGTCATCGGGCGCAGGACGGCCCTTGGCGCGCCTGCTCGTGCATCGGTTGACCCACCCGGTGAACCCGGGATCTGGAAGGCTCACGGGGTGAGCCGCGGCTGACCACCCCGGGGTGAGGCGTGCTCGATGAGCCGCGCCCTAGCCGCGCCCGAGCCGAGCCGCGCCCGAGCCGCGCTGGGGTGCCCTGGATCCAGGCGCCGAGCCGCGCGCGAGCCGCGCGCGAGCCGCCGAGCCGCGCCCTGGATCCAGCCGCCGGCCGCCCCCCGCCCCCCGGCTACTTCAGCGTGAAGCGCCCGTTGCCGCCCACCGGATACGCGGCCGCGGTGATGTGCCCGCCGAGGCCCGCAACAAGGTAGTGCGCCAGCGCCTGCTGATATGTGGCACCCACAGTGGTGAAGCCGCCAGGGCCAAAGGCGTAGCAGTCGCCGCCGCCAAACGTGAAGGCGATGGTGGCCACGTCCACGGTCCAGCCGGCGGGGGAGACATCAACGCCCGCGGCATCGAAGATGGGCACGCCGCCCACGGTGACGCCGGACACGCGTGAACCCGGGTTGGACACCGCGCAGTTGGTTGGGTCGATGACCCGCGCCTGCGCCGCAACGTCATACGTGAACGACACGCCGGACCACTGGGCATAGCGCCCGTTCCCCACGGCCGACACGCTGGTCTCCAGCACAGCCTTGAGCTGGCTGGCGGTCATGTCCTCCTTCACCGCGATGAAGTTGGCAAAGGCGAAGATGTTGAACGTGTCCAGCTCCGTGATGGACCCGGCGGGGATCACCGACGCGTTGCGGATGCCGCCGCCGTTCTGCAGCCCAACCGTGGGCATATCCACGCCGTATGCGGCCGCGCGCTGCTGCGCCTCCCAGAGGACGGCATCGGCCGCCAGGTCGCCAAGGTTTGTCTCGGCCGTCCGGATGCCGGCCACGGCCACGTTTTCCGTCCCGGCCACGGTCTGCCCGCGCAGGCCGTTGAGCGGAACATCGCTTGTGGCCAGGACATTGGCCGCGAGCGCCGCCACATATGCCGTGACAGGCTTGATCACCTTGCGTGTCACGAAGCGGTCCGCGCGGACACCATCGGCGCCAAAGCCCACAACGCGCTTGGCACCTGAGGCAGACCCAAGCGACACCACGTTGCCGCGCCGGTCGAAGTTGACCACCAGCTCGCCGATGTACTTGTAGTCGCCCTCGGTGGTGATCACCGGGATGCTGCGGCCGGTGGCATCGGTGGCTGTCAGCGGGTAGGGGCCATAGACAGACGCCGATGTGTCGCCGGGCGCCAGCGCATCGGCCGGGTTGGCAAGCAGTTCGGACCCGCCGCCGGAGATGGCCACGTCCACGCCGTGGAGCCCCGCCAGCAGCGCGGTGTCATCGGCCACGCTCTGGAGGTGGCTGATCAAGACAATCTTGTTGATGCCGCGGCGCGTGAGCCGGTTGACCTCGCGCTGGACGGCCGGGGCCACCGACGTGGCGATGACGTTGCGCGGGCTGGAGATGGTGGGCAGCGTTGGCGTGGTGGCGCCCACGATGCCAATCAGCTCACCACCCTCGCGCACCACAACGCTGGGCACAATCCGGTGGGCGGCGGCCAGGGCGGCCAGGCGCGGCTCACCGCTGACATCGAGGTTGGCGGAGACAAACGGCGTCCGCGACGAGAAGCCCGCGATGAAGTCCGCAAAGGTGTCCGGGCCAAAGTCAAAATCGTGGTTGCCAATGCCAATGGCGTCGTAGCCCACAGCATTCATGCCAATGGAGTCGTAGAAGGGCACGCCCTTGGCAAGGCTGGCGTTGAACTGGGCTCCGGCAAGGTAGTTGTCGCCCGAAGACAGCTTGATGACGCCCTTCTTGACCCCGGGGTCCCGGCCTGACGCGAGGGCCTTCGCGGCAAGCTTGTCCATCAGCGCCGTGAAGTAGGCGATGCCGGCGTAGGGGCCGTCTACAGACGTGCTGGCGAGCAGCGTGGTCTCGGCGTCGTTGTTGTGGAGGATCGTCAGCTGGTAGTCGGTCCTGCCCGCCGAGTGCGCCAGGGCCGCGGCGGGCGCAACCCCCACGAGCCCGGCCAAGAGGGCGATCACGGCAGCAATCAGCACGGTCCGCCGGCCGATGCCAGCCTGCACACGCGTTGTCTTCACGTCTGGGATCTCCTCTTGCCGCGCGGACGCCTTCGTTGCAGTATCAACAGCAAGCCTGCCCCGTGGCGAGGCCGACTGGCAGGGTGCGTGCAGGCACCGCGTCTCGACCTATGTCGCTGGCGAATGGCGCGGGCCTACTGCCAAAAGGCGTAGGCTGAGCAGACAGTTGAGCAAACAGGAGGTGCACTATGGGTGACAAGACTCCGAAACGGCCGCCGAAGATCAAGAAGCCGAAGGCGCCGAAGACCGTCTAGCTCCAAGGCGCTGGCGCATCGGCAGCGTCCGCTCGCAGGTGCGGCGTTCCGCGCGGTGACGCGCTCCCGGTATTCATCCCTGACTCAGGATGTGCCCCCACGTGCACGGCCCGAGTGTTGATCCGCTGATTCCGGTCCCGAGTCACGGGTGGCACTGCCGATTCTGATGCAGACGTGAATTCGGGTTGCCGTGTGCCGGGCTGGTCAGCGCCCTATTCCGCGCGGTGACGCAAGCCCGCTGCCTGTGGTTGCGGGCTCGCCAACTGGGTATGCTGGCCCTAGCGTGAGGCGATCGCCTCGACCAGCCAATCCGAGGCGGACCATGTCGAGCGAATTCACAGGCAACATCCTCCATGTCGACCTGACCACCTCAACGATTGAGGTGGAGAGCCCGCCCGAGTCGTTCTACCGGACCTATCTGGGCGGCTCCGCGATGGGGCTCTACTACATCCTGCGCGACACACCGGCCGGCACAGACGGCCTGGATCCAGCCAACGTCCTCACGATGATGGACAGCCTCCTGACGGGCGCCCCAATTGCTGGGCAGAGCCGGATCACCATCAGCGCCCGGTCGCCGTTGACGGACGGGATTGGCGACAGCCAGGGTGGCGGCTACTTCCCGGCGGAGCTGCGCTTCGCGGGTTTCACGGGGATTGTCATCAAGGGTCGTGCACCCAAGCCCGTGTACCTGTGGGTGCATGACGGCGAGGCGGAGCTGCGCCCGGCCGGCCACCTGTGGGGCAAGACCACGTCGGCAACCACTGATCTCCTCAAGGAGGAGCTTGGCGACAGCAAGGTTGAGGTGGCGGCCATCGGGCCCGCGGGCGAGAAGCTCGCGCGCGTCGCCGCGATCATCAGCATGGGCAACCGCGCCAACGGCCGTACCGGCATGGGTGCCGTGATGGGCTCCAAGAACCTCAAGGCGGTTGTCGTCCGCGGCAAGAACCGCAAGATCCCAATGGCGGATGCTTCGGCGCTGGGCAAGCTTGCCAAGTGGGGCGCCAACGAGATCCCCAACAACGGCGACATGCTGGGCCTGCGCCAGGATGGCACCCAGGGCGTACTCGAGGGACAGCACGCGAACGGCGGGCTGCCCACGTTCAACTACAGCGCCGGCCAGTTTGACGGGTACGAGGCGATTGGCGGCCCCACCATGACCGCCACCATCCTCAAGAACCGCGACACCTGCTACTCGTGTGCGGTGCGATGCAAGCGCGCCGTGGAGACCGAGTGGGAAAGCCGACCGGTTGAGGAACGCCACGGCGGCCCCGAGTACGAGACGGCAGCCGTCTTTGGCTCCTACTGCGGCGTGGACAACATCCATGCCATTTCGCTTGCCAACAAGATCTGCAACGAGGCGGGTCTCGACACCATCGGCACCGGCGCCACCGTTGCCTGGGTCATGGACTGCTTCACCAACGGCGTCCTGACTGAGGCCGAGATTGGCTTCCCGGCCCCGTTTGGCGACACGGCCGCGATGGTCCGCTTGACAGAGATGCTCGCGGCCCGCGAGGGCATCGGCGACATCCTTGCTAACGGCTCGCGGCGAGCGGCGGCCATCCTGGGCAAGGGCCAGGACCTCTTGATCACGTCCAAGGGCGCGGAGGCGCCGGCTCACATGCCGCAGGCCAAGCGCTCCCTGGGCGTCATCTACGCGGTCAACGCGTTTGGCGCGGACCACCAGTCCTCCGAGCACGACGGCGCCATCGAGGAGACCGCGGGCGACCTCTCGATGGAGCGGCTCGCGATGCTTGGCCTCAACGATCGGCTCCCGAACGACTCGCTCGGGGCCGAAAAGGTCCGGTTCGCGCTCAGGACGCAGCAGTTCTACTCGTTCCTAGACACGGCAGACCTCTGCCAGTTCGTCTGGGGTCCGTCGTGGACGCTCTTTGGCCCCCAGGACACGGTTGACGCCGTGAAGGCCGTGACGGGCTGGACGGACTTCGACATGGACGAACTGATGGAGATTGGCGAGCGGCGCCTCAACCTGATGCGCATGTTCAACGCCCGCGAGGGCCTGGACCGCACCAGCGACACGCTGCCCGCCAAGTTCTACAAGCCGCTCACCGGCACTGGCCCCACCAAGGGCGTGGCGCTGGATCCGGCGGTTATCGATGGCGCGCTTGACCAGTACTACGGTTTTGCAGGATGGGACGTCGCCACCGGCAACCCCACGCCGGACACGCTCGAGCGGCTTGGACTCTCCTGGGTCGTGTAGACTTCTCTTGGCAGCCGAGCACGGTTGCCTAGAGAACACTGCCATCTGGATGAGGGGTATCTGTGTATCGCGCCGCACCGCGCCGAACCGTGTCGCTGGTCATCGCCAGCATCCTTGCCGTTGCATTGGCGGCCTGCTCGGGAGCGGCCGCCACGCCTGCCCCGACGCCTGCCCCGACCGCCGCGCCGACGGCCGCGCCGACCGCCGCAGGGTCGATGGACCTGATCCTCGCGACAACCACATCCACGCAGGACTCCGGGCTGCTTGACGTCCTGGTTCCGGCCTTTGAGGCCGCTTCCGGCTACAAGGTCAAGACGGTGGCCGTTGGCAGCGGCGCGGCGCTCAAGCTTGGCACGGAGGGCAACGCGGACGTCCTGCTTGTCCATTCCCCGGCGGCCGAGAAGACGTTTATGGATGCCGCCAGCGGCGTGGACCGCCAGCTCGTCATGCACAACACGTTCCTGATCGTCGGTCCCGCCGCCGACCCGGCTGGCGTCAAGGGCATGACCTCGGCAACCGAGGCACTCAAGAAGATCGCTGCCGCAGCAGCCCCGTTTGTCTCGCGCGGCGACGGCTCAGGCACCGAGGCCAAGGAGCTGAGCTACTGGAAGACGCTCGGCATCACGCCGGCCACCCCCTGGTACATCAAGTCCGGTGTGGGTATGGGTCCCACGCTGCAGATCGCGTCCGAGAAGGACGCATACACGCTGACCGACATCGCCACGTGGGCCGCAACCAAGGCAAACCTGGCGCTCCAGGACCTTGTCCACGGTGATCCGGCGATGCTCAACATCTACCACGTCATCAGCGTGAACCCGGCAACCTGGCCCAAGGTCAACGCGGCGGGCGCCAAGGCGTTCAGCGCCTATGTGCTCTCGGCCGACGGCCAGAAGCTGATCGGCGCGTTTGGCGTGGACAAGTACGGCATCCAGATCTTCGTGCCGGACGCCGGAAAGTCGGAGAGCAGCCTCACCACGCCGTGACGATGTGGACACCGTGACGAGCGCGACCCTTGTATAGCGACATCCTCGAGGTCACGCTTCTCTCGGTCGCCGTGTCCGGCGCCGCAACGCTGATCAGCCTCCTCATTGGGCTGCCGATTGGCACCTGGCTCGCCCTGTCCCGCTTCCGGGGCCGACGCGCAGCCATGAGCGTCGTCAACACGGGCATGGCCCTGCCGCCAGTGGTTGTTGGGCTGCTGGTAGCCGTGCTGCTGTGGCGCAGCGGCGTGCTTGGCGGTCTGGGCCTGATGTACACGCCGGGCGCGATGGTGATCGCCGAGGTCATCATCGCGGCACCGGTGGTCATGGGCCTCACTGCGGCCGGTCTGGGCCAGCTTGACCCGCGGCTGCAGATCCAACTCCAGGGCCTGGGTGCGTCCAGGCTGCAAACGGTCTGGTGGATGTGGCGCGAGGCCCGCCTCTCGCTGCTGGCAGCCGTTATGGCCGCGTTTGGCAGCGTCATTTCCGAGGTTGGCGCGGCGATGATGGTGGGCGGCAACATTTCGGGCCAGACCCGGGTCCTGACCACCTCGATCGTGCTTGAGACCGGCCGCGGCGAGTTTGGCAACGCCATCGTGCTGGCGCTGGTGCTGCTGGCGCTGGCGTTCATGGTCAACGGCGTGTTGACGTGGGCGCAGCAGCGCGGGCCGCGCGCATGACAGCGGCCCTGCTGGACGTCCGTGACCTGGTCGTCACCCGTGACGGACGCAAGATCCTGGGGGTGGAGGAGCTCTCAATCCAGCGCGGCGAGACCCTGGCAATCGTGGGGCCAAACGGCGCCGGCAAGAGCACGCTGCTGCTTGCGATTGCGGGGCTGCTCCGCCCGGATCAGGCGTCCATGGTCTTCGACGGCACGCCGGTTGTGCCCCACCGTGACCTGGCCTATCGGCGGCGTATCGGTCTGGTCCTGCCCGCGCCGCTGCCGCTCTCCACAACGGTGTTTGGCAATGTCGCCGCTGGGCTCCTCTTCCGGGGCATCGGCCCTGCTGAGGTCAGTGAGCGCGTGGATGACTGGCTTGCGAAACTGGCCATCAGCCATCTGCGAGACCGGCCCGCTGTGCGGCTCTCCAGCGGCGAGGCGCAGCGGATGAGCTTGGCCCGAGCGCTGGTTCTGGAGCCGCAGCTCCTGCTGCTGGACGAGCCGTTTGTCGCCCTCGACAGCGCCGCGCGCGCCAAGCTGCTTGACGATTTCGACCAGATCCGCACCGATGGCCCCGCCGCCCGCGTGCTGGTGACGCACCACCTGCACGAGGCCGTCCGGCTTGGCGACAGGCTGGCGATCCTGTTGGGCGGTCGCATTCGCCAGATCGATACTCCCGCCCGAGTGCTGGCAGACCCAGTTGACGCGGACGTGGCTGCCATGGTGCGGACAGAGGCACGGGTCCGCGGACAGATTCTGGCGGCTGCGGATGGCCTTGTGGTGGTGGACACCCGGCCCGGGACCGGGCAGGACAACGCCGAGCGCGCCCAGGCGATGCTTGACGCGGTCCGCACTCGCCAATCCCGTGAGGCATGATGTAGCCACGGCGCGCCGACGGCATGTGGTCTGCGGTGGCCCCGGAGGGCTTCGATGGGTTTCGGCAGCAACGCGACGATCCTTCGCGTCAATCTCACGGCGGGCACCACGGCCTTTGAGACGTTTGACGAGGCGTTCTACCGGCGCTATCCCGGCGGCAAGGCGCTTGCGGCCTACCACCTGCTCCGCGACATGCCGGCTGGCGCCGACCCCCTTGGGCCTGACAACGTGCTGGTGCTGGCCACCGGTCTGCTGACTGGCGCGCCGCTCTCCACCGCCACCAGGTTCAACGCCATTGCGCGCTCCCCGCTGACCGGCGCCTTTGGCGAGTCCGAGGCGGGCGGCTACTGGGGCCCCGAGCTCAAGATGGCCGGGCTTGACGCCATCGTCCTCACGGGGCGCTCGCCAAAGCCCGTGTGGCTGTGGATCAAGGACGGCAAGGCCGAGATCCGCGACGCCAGCGCCCTCTGGGGCCAGGATCCGCCGTTTGTCCAGGACGCGATCCGCGCCGAGACGGGCGAGAAGAACGCGCGCGTCCTCCAGATTGGCCGCGCCGGCGAGAACATGGTCCCGTACGCCATGCTCATGAACGATCTGCGCCACTACAACGGCCGCACCGGCATGGGCGCCGTGATGGGCTCCAAGAACGTGCGGGCCATCGCCGTCAAGGGCTCGCACCGCTATCTGGAGCTTGCGCACGATCCGGCAGCCCTGAGCGAGATTGGCAAGCGGCTGTCCAAGACCGTCACCGAGCACCCGCAGAGCTGGGACCTGCGCACCAAGGGGACCCCCGGGCTCACGGACGGCATGAATGCCGCCGGGATCCTGCCCACGCGCAACTTCCGCCAGGGCTCGTTTGAGCAGGTGGAGGGCATTGGCTGGGCCGCGTTTGAGGCCATCCGCAGCGGCACGCGCACCTGCTACGCCTGCGCCGTCCGGTGCAAGCCGGAGACCGCGTTTGAGGGCAAGCGCTATCGCGTGACGGACACGTACGACGGCCCCGAGTACGAGGCGATCGCGGGGTTTGGCTCCAACTGCGCCATCTTCGACATCGAGCTTGTCGCGCGCGCCAACGAGCTCTGCAACGAGCTGGGCTTGGACGTGATCTCCACGGCCGGGACCGTTGCGTTTGCCATGGAGTGCGTGGAGCACGGCCTGCTGGGGCCGGCGGACCTTGGCGGCCTTGACCTGCAATTCGGCAACGGCGAGGCGCTCCTTGAGGCAATCGTCCAGATCGCGGATCGGCGCGGCGCGGGCGAACTGCTTGCGCTTGGCTCGCGGCGCCTCGCGGAGCGTGTCGGCGGCGGGTCTGCGGCCTTCGCCATGCAGGTGAAGGGCCTCGAGCTTGCGATGCACGAGCCGCGCGGCAAGGTGGGCGTGGGTCTGGGCTACGCCACCAATGAGGCTGGCGCGGACCACCTGGTGGCCTTCCACGACCCGATCTTCGTGAACCCGGAGTCCGTGGGCTTCAAGGGCGCCATGCCGCTGGGTTTGACGACGCCGTCGCCCGCGCGCGACCTGGGTGAGACCAAGGTGGACATCTGGTACACGGGCGAGCGGTGGAACAGCGCCGAGAAGGTGCTGGGGCTGTGCTTCTTCGGCCCGGCGCCGCGCTCGTTCATCCAGGTTTCCGACGTGGTGGACGCCGTGCGCGCCGCCACCGGCTGGGACGTCACCGTGGAGGACCTGCTCGAGATCGGCGAGCGGGCGGTGAACATGGCCAGGCTGTTCAACGTGCGTGAGGGCTTCAACCGCTCCGACGACCGCCTGCCCGACCGGCTTCACGGCCCGCTTGAGGGCGGCCCCCTGACCGGTGTCTCGATTGATCGCGACGCGTTTGAGGGCGCCATCTCTGCGCTGTACCTGCTCAAGGGTTGGGACCCGGCAACTGGAGCCCCCTCGGCCGAATGTCTCGAGCGCCTGGGCCTGGCCGGGGTTGCTGCGGGTGTCGCCGACACGGGGGCCCCGCGGGCCGGGGTGCCGCAGGGGTGAAGGTCCACCTATCCGGGGAACTCGCGTTCTACGGGCCGGGGAAGCGCGGCAAGTTTGAATTCCCCATTGCCCACGCGATGCCCGTTGCTGAGGCGCTGCGCCTGATGGGCATACCCGCGGCGGACGTGGCGGTGCTTGCCGTGAACGGCGTTGCCGAGCGGGTTGACAACGCCGCGGTCATCGTCACCAACGGCGACGTCATCGCCTGCTACCCGCCCACAAGCGGGGGCTGAGCCGGGGCAGCTCCGTCCGGCGCGCTAGGCGTCGCGCTAGGCAGCGGAGGGTGCCCGCCCGCCCGCGGTGCCCGCCCGCCGAGCCGAAATTCACGTGTGACTCAGATCGTGACCCTCCGTGCACGGCCCAGACGGCGAACGGCGGGATCGGGGGCCGAGCCCAGCACGCCGTGCCCGATCCTGAGTCGGACGTGAATACGGGGCCCGCGCCGCCCGCGCCGCCCGAGGCGTGTCCCCCCGAGTGGTGTGATTTGAGCGAGGCTCCTGGCGCCGGCTGAGCCGGACAGTCAGGGGCCACCGGTGTGATCCTCAGCGTGTTCCGACCAAGGTTCACGACGAGG
>CAIYHO010000009.1 GCA_903925955.1 uncultured Chloroflexota bacterium | reverse complement strand
TTCCCCACATGGAACTGGGGCGACTACCAGCGCCCGGACGCCCCGTACTACCACGAGCTCTGGAACGGCGTCATGCCGGCGCCCGGCAACACCGGCGAGAGCTACGACTTCCTGCGCTGGGACCTCCGGTTCCTGGACAACACCAGCGTGGACAGCGCGACCATGCACCTGTACCCGTACCACCAGTACTACAACGCGCCCACGGTGGAGAACACGATGCTCCGCCAGGTCACGGGCTCCTGGACCGAGTCCGGCGTGACCTGGGGCAACCAGCCCAGCACCTCGTCCACCAACAAGATCAGCGCCGGCGCGTGCGTGGAGGGCACCTGGTGCGCCTGGACCGGGACGATGATGCGCACCATCGTGCAGGGCTGGATCAACAGCTACGCAACCAACTTCGGCTTCCAGATAGACACCAACGGACACGCCTCCACGTACTGGAAGCGGTTCATCGCGAGTGAGCAGGGCGGGTCCGCCGTGCCGGCCCTGACCATCACCTACCGCCCGCTGACGGCCGCCCCGGCCACGCCGGCCCTGTCGCACGCCCTCGCGTGGTCGCTTGACGCGGGCGGCGCGGCGCAGACTGCGTACCAGGCAAAGGTCGTGGCCGCAGGCGCCGCCTGCTCCACTGCCACATCCCCCATCTGGGACTCCGGCGTCGTCGCCTCGGTTGCGGCCTCGGTCGTGCCGGCGGGCCTCGCGGACCTCGTTTCATACACGTGGTGCGTTCGGGCGTCGGACGGAGGCGGCTGGTCCGCCTGGGTTGGCGGAGTGTTCGCGTACGACGCCCAGCAGCGCGGCGAGGATCCTTACTACACGCGTGTGCCGTTTGACCTCGGCGGCGGCTGGAGCCTCGACGTCGGCGTGCACAACGGGGAAGCGCGCCTCACACGGGAGCTGTTCTCCATCCCGTCCTACGGCCCGCCGCAGGAGATGGCGCTCACATACAGCTCGCTCAACACCGCAGTGCCCGGCCCGCTGGGCTACGGATGGAGCAGCAACCTCACGCAGACGCTCGTCGCCAACACCTCCGCGGGCACCGCGCTCTGGATCCGGGCCGACGGCGGACGCGTCCTCTTCGCCGGCTCCGACGCCGCAGGCTGGACCGCTGGCCTCGGGCACTTCGAGCTGCTTGCCGCAGGGTCGGGCGCAGATGCTGGGCGCCGCGTCGTCACGCTCAGGGACCAGTCGAGGCTCGTCTTCGAGGGCAGCGGCGCGGGCCGCCTGCTGCGGATCGACAACCGCTTCGGCAAGTCCCTCACGGTCGCGTGGGGAAGCGGCACCGCCACCGCGACCGACGCCTCGGGCCGATCCACGACGGTCACGTTCACGGGCTCGGTCATCACTGGCGTCGCGGACTCAGCAGGCAGGACCTGGGCGTTCGCGTACATCGCGAATGAACTCAAGGTCATCACCGACCCGATGGGTGCGGCGACAACGCTTGGCTATGACACCAACCACCGGCTCACGTCGGTGACCCGGACCCGCAGCCGCGCGGTTGGCCTGCCAGAGACCATTGCGTGGATGGTGGGTTACGACCTGGCGTCGGGGAAGGCCACCGAGGTCGCAGACCCGATCGCCGCTGCGCCCGTGCCCACCGCAGCGAGCACCTTCTCGTATCTCGGCGCCACGACGACCGTCGGCATGATCCGAACGTACAGCCCCGTAGCGCGCAACACTTCCGCCTACACCCTAGATGACTTTGGCCGCGTGACGAGCGTGTCGGATCCCGAGCTCCACCAGGTCACGACCGTGTTCGACGCGAACTCGAACGCCGTCTCGGTCGCGCGCCCGGACGCGGGCACCACCGCCTATGGGTACGACGCACGCGGCAACGTCCTCACTGAAACGGACCCAATCGACGCCTCGACCGTGGTCGCCACGGTCTACACCTACAGCGCGGCGAACGACGTGCTCACGCGCTCCGAGGCCGACAACGACGCCTCAGTGAGGCAGTTCACGCGGTACGCGTACGACGCTGCCGGGCGCCTCTGCCGAGTCCTAGAGTTGTCCGACGTGACCGACGCCGCGTGGCTAGCCGCAGGGTGCGCCACCGCGATCGCGGGCACCGCGGCCTCCAACCTCTCGACGCTCTACGCCTACACCGCCGCAGACCAGATCGCCTTCGAGCAGTCGCCAGCCTCGGTTGTCACCAAGCACGTCTACGACAGCTGGGGCAACGAGACCTCGACGCTCGCCAACTGCACGACCTCCGGAGTCACAGCGCCGTCCCCGTTTGACTCGTGCTCGGGCGCCGGCTCAGCCGACTCGGAGACCAACGTGGCGACCAGCGCGGCCTTCGACCAGGCGACGGTCGCCGGACGCGCGGGGCTGCCCACGAGCACGACCGACGCCGTCGGCAACCAGACCGCCTACGCGTACGACGCGATGGGGCGCAAGCTGCGGGAGACCCTGCCGTGGGCGGTTGGGGACGCGTCCATCCCCGGGACGCTGCGCTGCACGACCTACGACGAGCTCGGCGCGGTGCTGGCCGAGAAGGAGGCATGGACCGCCGCGCAGGCCCAGCCGCCGACGGACTGCACCGCGCTCCTCGCGGAGACGATACGCACCACCACCCACACGTACGACCTCGTCGGCCGCGAGACGAGCACGACCGACCCGCAGGGCGTCTCCGCCGCGACCACATTCGACGCCGCCGGGAACGCCGTCTGCTCCACCGGCGGCGGCGCGACGGCCACGCGGACGTACGACGGGCTGGGGCGGGCCACCGCCGAGAGCACGGACGGCGGCGCGACGTGGACCACCCACACCTTCGACGCTGCGGGGAACGAGACCCTGACCGTGTCGCCTGTCGGCGACGCGACGGGTCGTGAGTTCGACTTCGCGGGCCGCCTCCGGAGTGGGACCGCCGACCCGGGCGGCCTGGCCCTCGCGACGCAGCACGTTTACGATCGGCTCGGCCGCGAGACCGGCACGACCGATCCCGACGGGTCCGTCACGACGCGCGCGTACGACCGCGCGGGCCGCGAGGTCACAGCGACCACGCCTGACGGCACCCAGGCCACCGTCTACGATAGCGTCGGCAATGCCGTCGCGGTCAAGGGAGCCGACGGCGCCGTCGCGGCCACAGCCTACGACCGTCTCGGCCGAGCCGTCACGCTGATCGCCAACTGCACCAACACCGGCACGACGCAGCCGGCCGCCGGCGCCACCTGCGCCGGGACCGGCACCCATGACGCCGCGACGAACCGCGTCACGACGACCTACCACGACGCGGCCGGGATGGTCATCGCCACCACCGACGCACTGGGGGTCAGCGCGCGGACGATCCCCAACGGCCGCGGACTTGCTGCGGTCTCGATAGCCAACTGTACGGACAGCGGCACCACGCCGACGGCCGACCCTCGGAACTGCACCGGGACTGGGGCGCGCGACAATACCATCACGAACCTGGAGACCCGTACGGCCTACGACGGCGCCGGGACCGCCATCTCCGCGACGCGCGTTGCTGTCGTCAGCATGCCGAACGCCCCGTACGGCCCGATCGTGGTCGTCAGCCCAGGCGCAACGGTCGAGACCGCGTACGACGCGTCCGGGCGCGTGCAGGCGACCCGCGACGCGATGGGGACCATCACTCGAAGCATCTACGACGGCTTCGGGCGCCGGACAGACACGTACGTCAACTGCACGACCTCGGGGACTGCCGTCCCGACCGGGACCGATTGGGCTGGCTGCACGGGACACGGGACCGACGACCGCACGAACGGGACCTACAACCTGCACCTGAGCTACACGTACGACTCCTCCGGCCGGATGGCCTCCGAGACCGCGCCCAACGGCCGCGCGACCGTCTACCAGTACGACGCGGCGGGCCGTATCCACGTCCGGATCGACAACCACGCCGACGGGGTCTTCGACAGCGCCCTCCCGACCGAGGACGTCCCGACCACCACCTGGTACGACGCGGCCGGCCGCGTCGCCGCGGTCGTGACCCTCGGCGGCACGAACGGGGTCACGCCGGTCACCGCCCGGACGGTGTACGACACCGCCGGACGAGTCGTCAAAGCGATCGCGAACTGCACCGACACCGGGACCGCGCCGCCAGCCAACCCGGGCAGCTGCGCCGGCACCGGCACAGGCAACGACGCCACCACAAACGTCACCACGCTGAACAGCTACGACGTCAGGGGCAACCTCGTCAAGGTCGTTGCCCCGGACCCGTCCGCCGGATCATCCGGGACGGGCACCGTCACCACGCGGTACGCCCACGACGGCGCGAACCGCCTCTGCCGCGTGCTCGAGGCGTCGAGCTCAGGCGTCTCCGATGCCGCGTGGGCGGCCGCCGGCTGCTCTGGGGCGATCACCGGGCGCACCACGACCGCGAACCTCCTGACCCAGTACGCGTACGACGCGTCGGGCAACCTGGTCTCGGCGACGGATGCCGCCGGCCACACGACGAGCTACGCGTCCGATGCCGCCGGCAACATGACCTCGGCCACGGACCCGCTCGGCTCCGTGACCGCCTGGGCGTACGACGCCCTCGGGCGGCCGATCTGGCAGCGCGACCGCTCGGATCCCATCCCGGTGATGACCGTCCACTGGAAGTACGACACGGCCGGCCGCCAGCTCAGCCGGATCGCGAGCGGCGTCACGGTGACGTACACCTACGACCTTAACGGCAACCGGCTCACCGCCTCGGACGGAACGGGGACGATCACCGCGACGTATGACCGCCTCAACCGCGTGCTGACGACCGCCGACAGCCTCGACGCGGGCGCCGCCACGAGCTACACGTATTCGCTCACCTCGCCCTCGTGGACCGACCCGGGCGGCTCCTACACCGCGACCCTCGACGCGTTCGACCGGGCGACCAGCATGGCCGACCCCGTGTCGGCGCACTCCTGGACCTGGGCATACCGCGCCGACGGCCAGGCGGCCTCGTCGGCTCAGGGCAACGGCAGCACCGTGGCCTTCACGTACGATGCGGTCGGGCGGGAGCTGGCGCGGACCACCAAGTCCGGGAGCACCACCCGCGCGACGTACGCCTGGTCCTACAACCGGGCGGGCCAGGTCCTCTCCGAGGACAGCAGCATCACCGGCGACGCCTCCAACGGAACCGTCGCCTACGGCTACGACCCCCTGGGCCGGCTGATCTCCTCGGCCCTGGGCACGACGACCGCCTACGCGTGGGACGCCGCGGCCAACCGCACCGGCGCCGGGTCGTCCACGACGGCCTTCGACGCCGCGAATCGCCCGGTGTCGGGAACCAGTCCCGCAGCGTCCTACAACAGCGACGCGAACGGGCGGCTGGTCGCGATGCCCGGCATGTCCCTGGCGTGGGACGGCCTCGGCCGCCTGGGGTCGGCGACCACCGCCTCGGGCACGACCGTGTACGCGTACGACCCGCTCGACCGGCTGCGCACGGTGGCCGCACCTGGCGGCTCCGTCACCCTCATGCGCTACGCGGGCCTCACGACCTCGGTCGCCCAGTGGGCCGACGGCGGGGGCGCCGCCGTCCGGAGCGTCGCCAACGCCTGGGGCAGCGGCCCCCTCGCGGACTGGGTGCCTGGGACGCCCACGTCGCTGCGCGTGTACGGCACCAACGCCCACCACGATGTCACGTGGCTCGCGGACGGCAGCGGCGCCGTCAGCGCGTCGCTTCGCTACGACCCCTGGGGTGCGCCGCGCTCGTCGCCGCCCTCGGGCTATACCCCGCTCCGCTTCCAGGGCTCGTGGTCCGACCCGGGCACCGGCCTCTCCTGGGCGGTCACCCGCTGGTACGCGCCAACGCTCGGGACATTCGTCAGCGAGGACTCGCTCTTGGGCGAGCCGCGCGACCCCGACTCCCGGCACCTCTACGCCTACGGCGAGGGCGACCCGGTGGGGCGCTGGGATCCGGACGGGCGGTTCTGGTACAGGGTGAGGGCGGGGGACACGCTACGGAGCATCGCCTCGCGATGGTTGCACGACTGGAGGAAGTATCCAACGATCTTCAACGCAAACCGCAATCGGATTACCAACTCCCAGATCCTCAACCCTGGCTGGTGCATCTGGGTCGGCGACCTGTTGCGACACTCGATCGGCTGCATTGGCGGGCGTGCAAGAACCGGCATACCCGACGGCTGGGCTCTCCTGGCCGCCAAGACCCTGCATGTCGACTGGTACAACCTCACGCAGAGTCAACTGGAGGCTCTGACCGCCAGCATGACCGGACGCCGGCGGAGGCCAGACCTGGGAACTGCTCTCCGCTACTTCGCGACTACCCTGCCGCTCGACGCCGCCGCCGCGGCGTTCAAGATCGGCGCTTCGCACATCTGGGAGGTGGCGGGGATGACGATCGTCCACAAAGCCGTCCTGCCGCCCGCCTCTCCCGCGGCTGGCCTCACGATCAGAGCGATCACCGTGGGGCACACTGTATTCATGAGCCGCTTTGGCGATGCCTACGACCTGGCTCTCCTATCTCATGAGTACATCCACGTTCTGGGGGAAGAGGCGGACCCTGCCTACGTCTCGAAATACGATGAGGGAGCACTGGACGCAGTAGGCAAGGGCAGCTTTCCGGGTGGCCCAGCCAACCCGGAGGAGGCGATCGGGTACCTCTGGCAGCGTTGGATGGAGGCCTTCTCTGCGTACGACGGGGGTCGTCACGGGGGTGCCAGGCCGCCATGGTGCCAGTTCAGGCCGTTGTTCGCGGGCCCCAACAACCAGTACATGTGCTCCTGATGCTCCGGGCGCTGGCGGGCCTCGCCTTGGTCGCGCTGCTCGTGTTGGCGGGCGTCTGGGTCGTCGTGTACCTCACGGCCGCGGGGATGGGCGACAGGCTCGAGGGCGCCGAGGTCTACGTCGCCAACAGCTCGGGGCAGCCGCTCGTCCTCCTTGTCTCGGCGGGCCGGTCCGGCCAGGCCCCGACGACGGTGTCGTTCGACGTGCCGGCGGACGGCGTCGAGCATGTCAGCCCCCTCGTGGTCATGCCCCCGTACGTCGACGCCTCGGCCAGCATCGCCGTGTTCGACTCCGGCTGCCGGCTCCGGTGGTCCCAGGAAGTGCGCGGCTTCGGGAGGTACAGGCTGACCGTGACGCCAGACGGCGCGTCCGTCGAGCCGTACGCGGACGCGCCTGCATCGGCCCCTGTGCTGGCCGTTTCGGCGGCGGGGTGCCGTCCCTGAGCGGGAGGCGCCACCCCCTCGCGACGCCGCCGCTCACCGCGTCCGATGGCGCGCAGACCATCACGGCAACGTACGACCGCCTGAACCGCGTGCTGGCCACCTCTGACAGCCTCGACTCGGGCGCCGCGACCAGCTACACGTACTCGCTCACCGCCCCGCAGTGGACCGACCCGACCGGGACGTACCTCGTCACGCTCGACAGGTTCGACCGGGCCGTCGCGCTCGACGACCCGGCCACGTCCGCGGGCTTCACCTGGGCGTACCGCGCCGACGGCCAGACGTCCTCGTACGGCCAGCCGAACGGCAACACGACGGCGTACGGGTACGACGCCGCCGGCCGCCCGGCGTCCTCGGCCACGACGGCCGCGGGGCCGGTCGCCCGGGCCTCGTACGCGTGGACCCGGAACCGCGCGGGCCAGGTCCTGTCCGAGGCGGCCGCGGTCGCCGGCGACCCGACGAACGGCACCCGGAGCTTCTCCTACGACCCGCTCGCCCGCCTGACCGCCTTCAGCGACGACGGCTGGACGACCGCCACCGCCTACGGCTGGGACGCCGTCCCCAACCGGACGGCCGTGCAGGTGACCGGCGGACCGTCAGTCCCGACGACCTACGACGCCGCGAACCGGCCCCAGGCCCAGGACGGCGTGGCGAACGCGTTCGCCAGCGACGCCGACGGCCGGCTCACGGCGCGCCCGGACGCAACGGGCGCCGCGTACCAGCGGATGACGTGGGACAGCCTCGGCCGCCTCACGAGCGTGCTGCCCCCGTCGGGCAGCACGCCGACCGCAACGTACACCTATGACCCGCTCGACCGCCTGCGCATGGCCGACTACGGCTCGGGCAACCGGGCGCGGCTCCGGTACGTCGGCCTGACGACCTCCATCGCCCAGGAGGTCAACGACGCGACCGGAACCGTCATCCGGAGCATCGGGAACAGCTGGGCGGGCGACCACCTCGAGGACTGGACGGGGGCGGGCTCGAGCCTCCGCATATACGGAGTCAACGGCCACGGCGACGTCACCTGGACCGCCGGCTCGACCGGGTCCGTCACGGGCACCGTCCGCTACGACCCGTGGGGCACGGCGACGAGCGTGACCGGCTCCATGCCGGACTTCCGCTTCCAGGGCTCCTGGGCCGACGACGCGACCAAGCTCTCGTGGGTCATCACCCGCTGGTACGCGCCGGCCCAGGGCCGGTTCATCAGCGAGGACTCGCTCCTCGGCCAGCCCCGCGACCCCGACTCCCGCCACCTCTACGCGTACGGCGCTGGGGAGCCGGTGGGGCGGTCGGACCCCGGCGGGCGCTACTGGTACAGAACTGGTGCCAACTTCGCTGTCCCGGCGACGCTGTCGCGAACCATTCGCAACCCTAGGCGCGTCCAGGGTCGCTTTGAGTTCGCTTGGTTCATCTCGCAGGCTGAGAGCGACGTTCGGGTCGTCGGCAATCTCGTGCTGCTCGGCCACATGAGCGGTGACAATCGGGGTTGGGCGTCAAATCACGTTCCGTGTAACCAATCGAGAGGCTGTGTTGTGATCGACTTCGATCACAAGACCATTAAGGCCCAGGTCAACCCGACCTGCGGGACCTTCTGGCTGAGTCCGACGACGTTCTCCTTTGGATGCACCGATCAGTTCCGGTTCAACTGCTCCGCCTTCTTAACGGAGAACTACAACTGCTTGAGAATCGTCGAGGACCCCCTCTCGGGCAGGCTTGTTCTCCGCTGGTCGTTGACGCAGAGTCGGATGCCGGTGATACGCCCCGATCGAACGATCGAAGGTTCACTGACCATCTCCCCAGGCGGTTCGAGGGGTGGCACCGTCGCTGTGACTGGCAACGAGTTTCCAAAGCAGGAGCTCTACTACTTCATGGGCTCGGGCCGTGAAACTCTGATGAGGACGGGCCAGTCATGGGAACCGAACGGAATGAGTCTTTGGGGCTCGACAACCAGCGTCCGATATCACACCTACTGGGTATGAGGTCTGCAGCGCCCCGACGCCAAAGAGCGCGGGCCCGTGATTGGCGGCTGTCGTTGCCCCATGGCCTCGGCCGCGAAGAACTGAACGTACCGCAAAGTCGAGGCACGATAAGTCAGGAATGCACATGTTGAAGCACCTCCCGCGAGATCCGGGACTCGCCGGGGGTCTTGCCCGCGGATTCGTCGGACAACACATCGGGCTGAGCGTCGGAATGAGCCAGACGCCGACTGCGCCACCCGTGAGGACCCAATAGTGTTCCGTCGTAGCCCCGCGCGAGCCTCATGAGGCGCCTGACCACAGCCGCGGCCCGTCCATCCGCGAGCCGCCTGACCGGGGCGGCATCTGGCCTCCTGTCGGGAACTGCCGGCGCTCTCGCCGCGGGGTGTGTCGCCCACCGCGACGGGGTGATCGCGCCTGCTTTGATAGCTATAGTCCCCTCCGCGGTGGCCGTCGGCTGGCTCCTCGGCCCGCTCGCGTCAGGTCGAGATCGATGGTCGGCCGTCCTCACCGCCATGGCCGCCGCCGCCCTGGGGGTCGTCGCGGGTTCGGTGGTCCTCGCAGTCGTCGCGGCTGTGGCCACGCCTGACCTGACACTGCAGGATCGAATCCCGATGGCACTCCTTGGGGGACTCGTCGCGCCCCTGTTCGACACTGGACCCAAGATGCTCTTCGCGCTCGCGGTTTCACTTCTGTGGCTGTTGCTCGTCCGGGTCACCACCCGCCTCTCGGGCATTCTTGCCCGCGGCCGCAGCACTCCACATGAGCCCGTATCGGGGCCGTGAGGAAACAATCTTGCCGCCCGGGTCTCCGCACCGTCTCCGCCTACCTTCGCGGAACGTTCGCGCACTTGGATCGGCGTGCCTGCAGGTTCGCTCGGCGTGAGCAGCGGGCGCAAGCCATTCACGCCGCAGCTGCGCGTCTCGGTGAGTCTCGTCACATGGCCCCACCGATGGAACAGTATCGTTCGCCGCTGACTTATGCCTTAAGCGCCGCGGCACGGGTCGCAGGGTAGATAGGAACGCGTTGCCGATCAGCCCTCGGGCGGCACCGGCGCGGCAAGGTAGGCGCGGTACAGCTCCGGGTCCACGTTGCCGCCGGAGATGACGCCCACGATCGGCCCGGCCGCCGGGTCCAGCCCCAACTCGCGCTGCCGGAAGCGCATCGCGGCAATCGACAGCGCGCCCGACGGCTCCACGACCAGCCGCGCCTCTTCGGCAGCGAGACGGATGGCGGCGGCGATCTCGGCCTCCGACACCGTCACAACGCGCTCCATCTGGACGGACAGGTGCGCGAAGTTGAGCGTGCCGATGGACTGGGTGCGCGTCCCGTCGGCGATCGTGCGGCTCACGCGGTCCGCCTCCCAGCGGATGATGCGCCCGGCCGCCAGGGACTCGCGCGCATCGGCAGCCAGCTCCGGCTCCACGCCGATGACACGCGCGTGCGGCGCCAGCGCGCGGATGGCCGCGGCAACGCCTGCCGCCAGCCCACCACCGCCAACCGGCACCAGCACAAAGGCCACGTCCGGCATGGCCTCGGCGATCTCCAAACCGCAGGTGCCCTGCCCGGCCACGATCCGGCGGTCGTCGTACGGCGGGATGATCGCGAGACCGCGGGCAGCGGCAATCTCCTCGGCCCGCTGCTTGCGCTCGTCGGATGCGGTGCCGACGATGACGACCTCGGCGCCGTCCTCCTCCACGCGGGCGCGCTTGAGGGCGGGCGCGTCCGACGGCATGACGATGACCGCCGGGACGCCGAACAGCCGCGCGGCCCTGGCGACGCCCTGCGCGTGGTTGCCCGAGGAGTAGGTGATGACGCCCTGGCTCCGCTCCGCCGGGGTCAGCGAGGCCACCGCGTTGTAGGCGCCACGCAGCTTGAACGCGCCGATGGGCTGGAGCGACTCCGCCTTGAGCCACTGGCGGCGCTCGGGGCGGCCAAACGGGACGAGCGGCGTGCGCAGGGCGACGCCCGCGAGTGTGGCGGCGGCAGCGCGGATCTCGTCGATGGTGACAAGGCGGGTGTCGGTGCCGCTCATCGGCCGGTCCTCATCGTCGGCGGGCTGCGCCAGCAATCCGCTGGCAGTCGATGCAGAGCGCGGCAGTTGGCAGCGCCTCAAGCCGTTCGGCGCCAATCCGCAGGTGGCAGCTGGTGCAGACGCCGTAGGTGCCGGCAGCGATCCGGGCAAGCGCGGCATCGATGTGGTCAAGCTGGCCTTCGTTGTGTTCGCGCAGGGCAAGATCGCGCTGCTGCTCAAACACCTGGCTGGCGGCGGCGGCCTGTGACCCGTACGTCATCATGCCGGGGGCCTCGATGCGGTTCTCCCGCAGTTCGGCGGTCAGGCGTGCCCGCTCTGCGAGGAGCGCGTTGCGGATGTCGTCCATATGGCGATGCTACCGCGCCCCGTGCGCTAGGCTCGGTTCAAACTTCCTACCTGAGGCTACCGATGGCGATCGCGAAAGACCCGGTCTGCGGCATGGACGTGGACACCGCAACCTCCAAGCTCTCCCTGGAGCACGAGGGCCAGACCTACTGGTTCTGCGGCAAGGGCTGCCTGCTTGAGTTCAAGGACGACCCGGAGAAGTACCTCGACCCGGCGTACGAACCCCAGGGGATGTAGCCCCGGCGCGGTTCGTCTCGGCCCCGGCGGGGTTCGTCTCGGCGGGGTTCGCCCCGCCCTGGTTCGCCCCGCCCTGCCAGATAAGTGGCAGATAAGTGGCGCTGCGCACACTGCGCTTCCCTCGCTTGATTGGCCCGCCCGGCGCCGGTCCCCGAGGGCAGCGGCCCGGTTGGTCCGGGCAAGGAGTTGGTCGTGCGCTCGCGCCTTGCGGGAGCCGCCCTCGCGGTGGCCTCCGTTCTGTCTCTGGTCTTGGTCATCGTGACCAACTCGGCCGTTGTGGACTCGGCCAAGCGGTGGGGGAACGGGTGATGGGCACCACCGTGAGCCGGACTGAGCCTGTCACCCAGGGCAGCTGCGGTCATTCGCGCCGCTGGCGTTCCCGGCGCTGGCGCTCGCGCCGCTGGTAGCCGCCCAGTTGGCGAACGCAGCCGCGGACGGCGGGCGCCGGGACGCCCGCTAGGCCGTTCGCTGCAGGGGCGGGCCGCCAGGCCCACAAGGTCCGCCCCCGCCTGGTCCGCCTGGTCCGCCCGGCCCGCGAGGCCCGCCCGGTCCGCCCGGTCCGCCCGCTCCGCCCCCGCAAGGTCCGCCCGCTCCGCCAGGCCCGCCCGGTCCACAAGGTCCGCCAGGCCCGCCCCCGCGAGGTTCGCGGCGCTCGTATGCACTCCATGTTTGGCTGCAGGGCAAGTGGTCCCATTAGGGTTCGCGGCGCCATCAGCAGTCCCGCCGAGCGGTCTCGATGCAGGTCGTTGCACGCACGCACAGCTGCCTGAGGCATCGCGAGCGGGCACAGGTCCCATGTGGGGTCCACGGATACGAGGGTTCGGAGCCCTGCGGGACTCCCCCAGGCGGCTTGTGGGCGTCGATCCCCTGCGCGCAAACATGCAGTGAATACGCCGGGCTGGAACGCGGGCGACGGCGCGCCACGCGGGCGACGGGCGCCACGCGGGCGCCTCTCACGGTGGTGTCCCGATGAAGACTTCATCCTCTCGCCACCGTGATGCCGCAGATCATGGAATTGCGGCCGTTCTGACGCGTTTTGGCGCGCCCGATGCTCAGGATCATGAAGTCTTCATCGGGACGGGCGCCACAGAGGTGGCGCGGCGTCGGCGCGTCGGCGCGTCGTCGGGGCGCCCGCGCGTATGCGCGCCGGCTGGCAGTCGGCGCCACGGACCGGGCGCTGGCACGTCGGCGCGCGGGCGGCCGGTTACCCCAACGCGGAGGCACCTCGGCGGCTGATCCACAACCCGGCCAGCATGCTGACCAGCACCGGCCACTCGCCCAGCAGGTAGTCCAGACCATGCGCCTCCGTGGGGCGCGCGTTGACCAGGGCAGTCACCCAGTCAAGCCACATCGTCCCAAACGGCAGCGACAAGGCCACGACGATCCCCAGCGCAATCCACCAGGATCTCCCGCGGACGCCAAGCAGTGCGAACGGGGCCAGCGTGGGCTTGAGCAGCGCGCCCACAAACGGCCAGCGCCACTGCGTGCCGGCCGCTGCCGCAGCGATCACCCACATGGACGGATTGCCGTAGGCAACCAGTGTGAAGAAGCGGGGCTCTGAACAGGCGTACAGCAGGAACGGCCACGCCGCGAGCGGTGGCCGCGCGTGAAGCACCGCCGCCGCCACGATGACCGCGGGGATTGCCCACCACAGGACCGGCGGCAGCGCCACCGCGAACGGAACAAACAAGAGCAGCGATGTGGGCGGGTACATCGCGTCGCCGATGGCCACCGGATACCCGCTGCCGGTGAGCTGCCGGGCCAGGTAGTAGCCGTCGCCCGAGAGCCACGCGCGCGTCCGCTCGAGGTACAGCGCAAAGTCATTGCCGCTGGGCAGGCTGGGCGTTGGGTGGAGGTATGCCGCACCCACCACAACCAGGCTTGCGATGAGCCGCGCGGCAAGCAGCACGGTGGCCGCGACAAGCAGCAGCCGGATCACCCGGGCAAGCCACGGGCGCGGCTGTTGGACGGTGTGGCTCAGCCGCTGGAACACAGGCTAGGGCCTAGGTCCTTCCCTGCGGGGTGCTCGGGCGTCGGGTCCGGGCTGGCCTGCAACCTACGGGCGCCCGTGTGCCGTGTCAAGGATGGTGCGCTGGCCGATGCGCGGTGGCTCGAGCGGCAGACCACCTCTCACGGTGGTCCATCGATGAAGACTCCATCCGCTCACCACTCCGCTGCCGCAAACCATGAAGGTGCGGTAAATTCGCGCCGTCTTCGTGCAGCACGCGCGCGGGATCATGAAGTCGTCATCCATGCAGGCGCCAGAGAGGTGCACGCCAGAGAGGCGCAGCCCGGAGAGCTGCCGGCCCCGGACCCGGGCTCCCGCGCGATCTGCCGCATCATGGCGCCGTGCACAGAGCCCAACGCCTCATCGCCTCCGGCGGCCCCGTTGCGTCCATCGCGGCGCTCGCCCTCGTCATTGCCGCGTGCGGCTCCGCAGCCGTCGCCGAGACCCAGCCGCCGGTCCCCGGCACCAGCGCCGCGCCACGCGAGCTCAACATCATCGCCCGCGACTACTCGTATGTGCCCGCGCACGTGGACCTTGTCCCGGGCGAGACCGTGCTGTTCCACGTGATCAACGGCGGCCTTGTCCTCCACGAGGCGCTCCTTGGCACGATGGACCAGCAGATGGCCTGGGAGCAGGCGGAGCTCGTCCTCGTGGACGTCCCGCCCGGGCCGACGCCCAACGTGCCGCCGCCGTCCGGTTTCACCGGCACGCGCATCGTCGTGGCGTCTGGCCAGCTGCTGGACGTGACGTGGACTGTGCCCCTCACCGCGGCCAGCGATCCCGGCGGCTGGTTTGTGGGCTGCCATCTTCCGGGCCACTGGGCCAAGGGCATGGTGGTGCCCGTGCGGCTGGTGGACGACAAAGGCAACGTGCTGCCCGTGCCGGGTGGCGCTGCGCCCCCGTCAACACCGCCGTCCTAGCCCTACTCGCAGGGACCTTCGGCCTCCCCCGGCGGCGCCGCTCGGTGGTAGGCTTCCCTCCGCGCACCGGTCGTCCGTGCGCCCGATGCCAACCACTTCAGGAGACCCCAAGACCATGGCGTACGTGATCGCCGAGCCCTGCGTCGACGTGATGGACACCGCGTGTGTGTCCGTCTGTCCGGTGGACTGCATCCACCTGGAAGAAGGGGTCGACCGCAAGCTCTTCATTGACCCGAACGAGTGCATCGACTGCGGTGCATGCGAGCCCGAGTGCCCGGTCAACGCCATCTTCCCTGAGGACAGCCTCCCGGGTGAGTGGGCCGGCTACACCGCCATTGATGCCATCTGGTTCAATGACAAGGCCGCCGCCCGCGCCCAACTGGACGCGCTCAAGCCCGCCTGACCCGCACGCACCTGCCGGGTTCGCCCGGTCTGGCGCAGTCAACGGCCTCGCGCCTGCGGGGCCGTTTTGATTCCCGGGCGGCAATCGCCTGAGCGGGAGAAGCCCGGCCTGCGTTGTCACCCGTAGACTCTTGCTGTGCGTATCGTCTCCCTGCTCCCGGCTGCCACTGAGATCCTCCTTGCGCTTGGCCTTGGGCCGGACGTGGTGGGCGTCACCGAGCTGTGCGAGACGCCCGGCTTCAGCCCTGCCGAGTGGATGACCGTGGTTGCCCGGCGGCCCGCGGCGCCCGCCTCGCCCGCCTCGCCCGCCGCCCCCACGGCCCCGCGCGGTGAACCCGGGGGCGAGCCCCTCCTCGTGGTGGACGGGGAGGCGATGGCCGCTGCTGCGCCGGACCTGGTGATCGTGTCGGACCTGCGCCAGGTATGCGCCACCGGCAGCCGTGAGGCGCGCGCGATGGTGGCGGGGCTTGGCCGCGAGGTGGAGGTCCTTGCCATTGACGCCGTCACGCTTGAGGGCATGATCAACGCCGTCCAGGGCGTTGGCGCCATGACCGAGACCGAAGATGCCGCGATGGACGTGGTCATCGGCCTCCGGGAGCGGCTGCAGGCTGTGCAGGCCATCGTGGTGGGCCGGCGGGATCGCGGGTTTGTGGCGCCGCGTGTTGGCGCGATCGGCTGGCTGGATCAGCCCTACGGGACCGGCTGGGCCGTGCCCGAGCAGGTGCGTCTGGCCGGCGGCTGGGAGCTCTTTGGGCGCGAAGGCGCCAGACCCGCGCCCATGACCTGGGAGTCGGTGCGTGACCTTGACCCCGAGATCCTTGTCCTGATGCCGCAGGGTCTCAGCCTGCCTGCCGTGGTCGCCGCGTGGGAGGCGCTGCCGCGTCCCGATGGCTGGGCCGACCTGGCCGCCGTCAAAGCGGAACGCGTGTTTGCCGTTGACGCCGCCGCGTACTTCACGCACCAGGGTCTGCGGATCGTGGACGGCATCGAGGTGTTCTCCGAGCTGGTGGACCCGCTGGCGTTTGACGGCATGGCGCCGCCGGCGTCCTGGGTCCGCGTGAGCTGAGCGCCCACTCGCCTGATGTCCTTTCGCGCCCGCTTCGACTGCCTGTGGTGTGGCGAGCCCTGGACCGTCCGAACACCCGGCGATCTTGAGGGCTGGGCGCACCTGTGCCCCACGTGTCTGGGGAAGGCGGGGACAAACCAGTTTCTGCGCGGCCGACTGCGTCAGGCGATCACGGCGCGCGGGGCGGCCGGCGTGGCGGGACCAGCGGCAGCAGAGTCTGTGGCTGCGTCCAGCCTGAAGCAGCGCGCCGTTGCCCCGGCGCCGCCCCCCATGCCCGCGTTCCCCGATGACTGGTTCCTCCGCCGCGGCCTGTTTGAGCGCGGCGCCATCCACGATGCCGCGTGGGCTGCCGAGCTTGATGTCGTCACCCGCTGGCTTGACGCGCTCCCGCTGTCCGGGCGGATCCTTGAGCCTGCGGCCGGCGTGGGGTTCTTCTCCCCGTTGCTGGCGACAAAGGGCGAGCTCCACGCCTCTGACGCCGACACAGCGGCGCTGGACGCCGCGCGCGACCGCCTCGTTGCGCATCGGCTGTTGGCCCACCTCCACGTTGCGGACCCGTGGGGCGCCGTGGCCCAGGTCCCGGACGATCCGGGCGCCGATGCCCTGGTGGCCGCGTTCCTGCTGGGCCGAGTGCGCGGCGCGGGGCTCGAGACGGCCGCCGTGACGCTGCGTCGTCGGCTCCGGCCGGGCGGCCTTCTCGCCGTCATCGAGCTTCTTGCGGACAACGCCGGCGGCCCGCCGTCCGGCATCGCCTGGACAACGCACGAGCCAGGCGTCATCGAGGCGTCGCTTGGTCGCGCTGGCTTTGCCGACGTGCAGCTGCGTCCCACGGGCCGGTTCTTCCTGACGGGTTCCGCCACGGCCGTCTGAGTTGGGTGCACCATCCGCGTCTGGCAGCGCGGAACGCTCTGTTATCCTCCGCCCGATGTCACCCCTCGCCAATCGCACCATCGCCACCGTTGGTTCCGGCGTCATGGCCGAGGCCATGGTGATTGGCTTGCTCCAGGGCAGGCTGGTCACGCCCGAGCAGGTTGTCGCCAGCCATCCGCGCGCCGAGCGCCGAAACGCGCTGGCCACCACGCACGGGATCCGTACGGTTGCCTCAAACATCGAGGCGGTTACCGGCGCCGATGTGATCATCCTTGCAGTCAAGCCGCAGATGCTGGCCAAGGTTGGCAGGGAGATTGGGCCGCACCTGCGCCCCGGTCAGCTGGTGCTGTCTGTGCTTGCCGGGCCCACCACCACGGCGCTTGTGGGGACGCTTGGCCATGACCAGGTTGTCCGCGCGATGCCCAACACGCCCGCGCGCATTGGCGCCGGCATGACCGTCTGGTACGCAACGCCTGCCACCACGGCCCAGCAGCAGGAACAGGCGAAGGCGCTGCTGAGCGCGCTGGGCGCCGAGCTCCAGGTTGAGGACGAGAAGTGGGTCGCCATGGCCACGGCCGTCTCCGGCACCGGGCCCGCGTATGTGTTCCTTGTGATGGAGGCGCTCATCGACGCCGCCGTGCACCTGGGCTTCCCGCGGCACATCGCGCATGACCTGGTGATCGAGACGCTCGAGGGCTCCACGCGCTTCGCCAAGCAGTCCGGCGACCATCCCGCCGTGCTGCGGAACATGGTCACCTCACCGGGCGGCACATCGGCAGCGGCCATCCACGAGCTGGAGTCGGGCCGCCTGCGCACCGTGCTCTCGGAGGCTGTGTGGGCCGCGTTCCGCCGAACCGTGGAGCTTGGCGATCAGCTCGAGGCGCAGGTGGGCGCTGGCGCGGGCGCGGACGCGGGCGCGGACAAGCCCGGCGACTGACCCGGGCGACCCGGTCGCATGACCCGGCGGCCGCGGCCCTCGCGGCGACCTGACCCAGCCCTGGGTCACCAGCCACCACTTCGTGCGTGATCTGCACCGCGGATCCGCGTTTCGGCCCGCAAACCGTGCACGCACACTCCCGATCTGAGTCTGGCGTGGGTCAGGCGCACGTTAGACGCCGACGGGCCCGCCGCCGCGGCCACCCGGCGCGGCCCAGCGCTGCCGCGGTCGACCCCGCCGCGGCGACCTGACCCAGCCCTGGGTCACCAGCCACCCCTGCGTGCGTGAACTGCACCGCGGATCAGCGTTCCGGCGCGCGAACCGTGCACGAACACCCCCGACCTGAGTCTGGCGTGGGTCAGGCGCACGTTAGACGCCGACGGGCCCGCCGACGGGCCCGCCGCAGCGGCCACCCGGCACGGCCACC
>CAIYHO010000008.1 GCA_903925955.1 uncultured Chloroflexota bacterium | reverse complement strand
GCGATCCGCGCCGCAGACGCCGCACGAAGACCCCGCCCCTGACCCAGGGCTGGGTCACGTGGCGGCACAGGCGCACCGCCTTGGGGCAGGGCGACACGCTCGGGGGCTCGCCACAGCTCTGACGGATGCGATCATGGCGCCATGGGACGTATCCATCTGGCCGGCGCAGCTGATCTCCCCAAGACGGCCGACGTTGTGGTTGTCGGGGGCGGCATCGCAGGCGCGACGGACGCCTTCTTCGTGGGCCGTCAGGGGTTCCGCACCGTGGTCCTGGAGCGCGCCCCGCAACTCGCCTCGCTGACCACGTCGCAGGCGGTCGCCTGTTTCCGCGCCCAATGGGATGACCCGGACTACGCGGCGCTGGTTCTGCCCAGCATCTCGTTCTACGAGGAGTTCGCGGCGGAAACCAACCTCCAGGACTGGCCCATTGGGCTTCGGCAGCAGGGCTGGATGTTCCTGACATCGGCCGCAGATGGTCCCGCCACGCTTGGCAGGTTTGTCGAGGCGACGCGCACCTTCGGCGTCACGGACTCCGAACTGCTGATTGGGGACGAGATCCGGCAACGCTTCCCGTGGGTGTCGGAGCGCATCACGGCGGCCAGTTACCGGGCGCGCGACGGCTGGGTCTCGCCGTACGAGGTGGTTCATGGGCTGGCCCGCGCGGCCGCCAACGCCGAGATCCACCTGGGCACCTCGGCCACCGCGATCCTCACGGACGGCGACGGCGGACGAATCATCGGCGTCCGCACTGAGCGCGGCACCATTGCCGCCGGGCGCGTGGTCATCGCCGCTGGACCCTTCGCGAAGCGCCTTGCCGCCACGGCCGGTCTCGATCTGCCGGTGACGATGGTCCGCCACCACCGCGCGATGGTGGCCCCGCAGCCCGAGATTCCGGCTGACGGGCCGATGACCCTTGACACCGACACGCACGCCTACTGGCGGCCCGAGGGCGGCGGCGCCTTCTTGGGCATGGGCCAGGACGAGGCCGGCACGGATCCCGTGGATCCGGTCCCCACGGACTGGACCTTCCCGGCGGTGGTGATGGACGCCGCCAGCCGCGCCGCACCCTTCTGGACAGCAATCGCGGATAGGCTCACGAGCGCCGAGATCAGCCTGGCCGCCGGGCAATACACGTGCACCGCAGATGGGCGCCCGTTCATCGGCGGCACCGGCATCGAGGGCCTCTACCTCCACACGGGCGACAACGGGTGGGGGATCGAGGGTGGTCCCGAGGCCGGCCGCCGTCTTGCCGCCATCATGGCCGGGCAGGCCCCGGACGACGTGCGCAATCCGTATCGCCTCAACCGCGCCTCGGCTGCCGCCGGGGCCGTGCGCACCGTCACGTACTGAGGCGCGTCCCCGCCCCGACGCCCCACCCGAGGCCCGCTGCCACTTCACGGCTAGACTCCCCAACAGCGGCCAGCAGGCCGTGCAGCCTGGAGGTTGTGTGGCCATTCCGCATGTCATGAGCGTGACCGGTCCTGTGCCGGTTGACCGGCTTGGCGTTGTTGATGCCCACGAGCACCTGCTGCTTGACTCGCCCGCGCTCAAGAACCAGGACTTCACCGACCCCGCCAAGGCCATCGAAGAGGTTGAGGACGGCAGGGCAACCGGGATTGGCGCCATCGTCGAGATGACGCCCATTGGGCTTGGCCGCAACCCCCAGGGTCTGCGCACCATCGCCGAGGCAACCGGCGTGGTCATCCTGGCGACATCGGGCTACCACCGCGACGCGCACTACCCCGCTGGCCACTGGGTCTACGACGCCCCGGTTGAAGTGCTTGCCGATCGCATCGTGACGGACCTGACGGTGGGCATGCACCCCTCGGACTGGAATGACCCCTCGCTGCCGCTCGATCGCGCCCGCGCGGGCGTCATCAAGGGCGGCGCGTCCTACCACCGGATCAGCCGTGCCGAACAGCGGCGCCTTGAGGCCGTCGGCGGTGCGAGCGCGCGGACCGGGGCCGCCATCCTCGTCCACACCGAGGTGGGCACCGCCGCGCACGACATCGTTGACCCGCTGGTTGGCGCCGGCGCCTCGGCGGACCGCATCGCGCTTGCGCACCTGGACCGCAACCCGGACGCGGAGCTCCACGCAGAGATTGCCGCCCGCGGCGTCACGCTTGAATACGACACCATCGGGCGGACCAAGTACCACCCCGACAGCCTGCTGCTTGACCTGATTGAGGCCGTGGCCGCCGCAGGTCATCTGGACCGCATTGTGCTGGGCCTTGATCTGGGCCTCCGCGACTACCTGCGCGCCTACGATGGCGGCCCCGGTCTGCGCTACCTGATGACGGCATTTGCGCCGCGCCTCCGCCGCCGGCTTGGGGACGCTGATGCGGAGCGCATTCTCGTGGCCAATCCGGCCCGGCTCTTCGCCATCGCGGGCGCGGGTGAGAGCGTCGCGGGCGCGGGCGCGGCATGACCGATCACTACGACGTCATGGTCATCGGCGCGGGGTCAGCTGGGGCCGCCGCGGCCATCAGCGCCGCCCGGGCAGGTGCGCGCACGCTGCTTGTGGACCGGCTTGCGTTCATGGGCGGCACCTCAACGGCCGTCCTCGACACGTTCTACGCGTTTTACACGCCGGGCGAGCGACCGCGCCGGGTTGTCGGCGGGCTTGGCTGGGAGGTTGCGCAGCGGCTGACGGCCGACGGCGTGGCGTTTGAGCGGCCAAACACCTACGGCGCCGGCACCGGCATCACGTACGACGCCGAGGCGCTGAAGGTGCTCTGGGAGCGTCTTGCAGACGATGCCCGGGTGGACCTGCTGCTCCACACATGGGCCACGGGTGTCCGCATCGACGACGCCCGGCGGCTCACCGCGGTCCGCCTCTGGAACAAGGGCGGCGAGCGCTGGGTTGAGGCGGCCGCGTTTGTGGACGCGTCGGGCGACGCCGATGTGGCAGCGATGGCCAGCGTCCCCCATGACGACGCAAGGTCCGGCGAGACCGTCCAGTCGCTCTCGACGCTGTTCAAGGTGGCCAACGTTGACATCGACCGCGCGAAAGCGGTCCCGAAGGCCGAGCTCTGGGAACGCATGCGCGAGGCGGCGGCGTCCGGTGCGTACCAGCTGCCGCGGATTGAGGGGTCTTGGCACAGGACGCCCTATGCGGGTGTCGCGCTCATCCACATGACGCGCATCCCCAACGTGGACGCCACCAACCCCGAGCAGCTCACCCGTGCCGAGGTTGAGGGCCGTCGCCAGGTCCAGGAGTACCACCGGTTCCTGCGCGATCGCGTGCCCGGGTTTGAGCGGGCCGTCATCGTTGCCACCAGCCCCGCAATTGGCGTCCGGGAGAGCCGGCGCGTCCACGGCGACTACCGCCTCACGCGCGATGACGTGCTTGGCGGGCGCCGCTTTGACGACGAGATCGCCCTCTGCGGCGCGCCCATTGAGGATCACCACGCTGGGGGCGATACGGCGTGGCGCTATGTGGCAGACGGCGGTGTCTACGGGATCCCGTACCGCTCGCTGCTGCCAATCGGTATCGATGGTCTGCTTGTGGCCGGGCGCTGTTTCTCCGCAACCCACGACGCCCACGCCTCTGCCCGCTCGATGGCTACCTGCATGGCCATGGGTGAGGCGGCAGGATCCGCCGCAGCCCTCGCCTCGGCGGGCGGCGTCACGCCCCGAGCCGTCTCGGCTGCGACCGTGCGTGAGCACCTACTCGCAGCGGGTGCGCTCCTTGAGCCGCACGGCACAGTGGAGGTCTCCGCATGAGCTTTATGGGCAACGACGACGTCGATCGGGACGCACGCCTGTCCCCCCGCGCGCGGTTTGCGGGTCGCGGCGTCCTTGTCACGGGCTCCACGGGTATGGGCGGATCGGCGGCAAGGGCACTCGCGGCGGAGGGCGCCCATGTCTTTGTTGTGGCGCGCAACCCTGACCACCTGACCAACCTCACCGCCGACATCGAGGCGGCCGGCGGACGCTGCACGACCCATTCCGCGGACCTCCGCGATGAGGAAGCTGTTGAGGACGTGTTTACCGCGGCCATCCACGTGCTCCCTCGGCTTGACGCGGTCTACAGCGTGGCGGGCATCAGCGGCCGGCGCTTTGGAGACGGTCCGCTCCACGAGGCCACGCTTGAGGGCTGGGAGACCGTGATGGGTGCCAACGCCACCAGCCAGTTCCTGGTGGTGCGAGCGGCCGTTCGCCGGATGCTTGACCAGACGTCTGACGGCAACGGGTCCCGGGGCGCAATCCTCACGATGTCCAGCACGCTTGTTGCCCACCCCGAGCCAACGTTCTTTGCAACCCACGGGTACGCCGCCAGCAAGGGCGCCATCGATGGCCTCACCCGCGCGGCGGCCGCCTACTACGCGCCCCACGGCATCCGGATCAACGCCATCGCGCCGGCGCTTGTGGCCACGCCGATGAGCCGCCGGGCGCAGGACGACGAGGCCATCCGCGCCTACCTCGCCGACAAGCAGCCGCTGGCCCGCGGCCCAATCGATGTGGAGGCCGTCACCGACGTTGCGCTCCACCTGCTCAGCGACGACGCGCGCATGATCACGGGGCAAGTGGTGATTGTTGACGGCGGCTGGACCGTGAGCGAGCCGCGCCGCTAGGGGAGTGGGCCCGCGGCCGAGACCGCTAGCGGGTGAGCGTCACCTTTGTGATGGTGCGCGGCAACTCGGTGTCGAGACCCTTGGCTCGGGTGAGCTGGTACGCAAACTGAAACGCCGGCAGGATGGAGGCAATTGGCGCAAGCCATTCGGGGATGCCCTGCGGCACTGCCATCCCGTCACCCAGGGCGCGCAGCGAGGCGTCGTCTGAGAGGACAAGCAGCCGGGCGCCGTCGTTGCGGAGCCGCCGCAGCAGGACGCCCATATCGGGGAGGAGCGGCCCCGCGGTGGCGACAGCCATGATGGGGAAGCCGGGCTGGACCAGGGCGATTGGCCCGTGCTCAAAGTCCGCGCCCGAATAGGGATCTGCAAGGACGTGGGCAAGCTCCTTGAGCTTGAGCGCCCACTCGCGAGCCGTGGCGTACTGGAACCCGCGGGCCAGGATGGCGCATGTCTCAACGTCCGCCCACCGGCTGGCAACGTCCGCGACGTCATCCCCGTCTGCGAGCGCCTCGCGCATCATCGCCGGCAGCGCCTGCAGCTCCGCAAGCGAAGCCGCATCAGCGGAGATTGCCGCCGAGAGCATCGCGACCAGCGTCATCTCGGCGACATAGGTCTTCGTTGCCGCGGTGGCAAGCTCCGGCCCGGCGCTGAGCTCCACCACGGTTTCGGCGGCGGCGGCCAGGGCGGAGGCCGGGTCGTTGGTGAGGGCGACGGTGATTGCGCCCTGACGGCGCGCGTCTGCCAGGACCGCGACGATGTCCGGCGACTGGCCTGACTGCGAGATGCCGATGACCAGCGCGTCGCGAAGACGCGGCGGGGTGCCGTACACCGACGTCAATGACGGGGCCGCGAGTGCAACCGGCAACCCGTTGCGGGCGCCAAGGATGTACTGGGCGTAGACCGCCGCGTGGTCTGACGTGCCGCGGGCAGCAATGACGACAAAGCGGACGTCGCGGCCGCGGATGGATTGGGCCACCGCCGCAATAGGAGCTGCCGCGTGCTTGAGCAGCCCCTCAACAACGGCCGGGCCCTCAGAGAGTTCGCGATACATCGTCATGGGCGACCCGCCGCTGCGGTCCCGGCGGCCACCGGCATAGGTGCGCCATCGCCGCCGGTTGGGGTGTAGTAGTGGCGGTATTCGCCCGGGGACATGGCGCATGAGCGGTAGAAGACCTTGTAGAACTGGTTCAGGTTTGTGTAGCTCACAGCCCTCGCGATGTCCGCCACCGAGAGGTCGGTGCTGATCAGCAGGCGCTTTGATTCGGTCACGCGGACCTGCGTCACGTACTCCTTGAAGCTCACCCCGGTCACGTCCTTGAACACGTGGCGGACGCGCGACGGGCTGATGTGGACGACGTCTGCGATATCGCCAAGGGTGATGCTCTCGCGGCAGTGCTTGTCCACGTAGGCCAGAACCGGGCGGATCTGCTCCCGGCGGTCTGTGCCGGTGGTGGTGGCAGCGGCCAGCTGGCGTGCCCCGTGGTGGCGGTTGACCAGCGCAAGCGCCCGGCGGAGCGTTGCGTCAACCAGGTGGCGCTCGGCTGCGTCGTGGCGGTCCCACGTCTCGCGCAGCTCCAGGAGCACGGGCCCAACCTCAGCGGCCAGTGGCGTTCCGCCGCAGATCCGCGGCGAGGCGATGCGCTCGTCAACACGGAACGGCGCCAGATACCCAAGGTCCAACTCCCGACATCCGGGGCCGGCGATCAGCTCGGGGCGGAACAGGACGAGGAGGAGCCGGAGCCGCCCATCGGTCTCCGGCAATGCCACGTGCGGCTGCGAGTTGTCGATGAAGAAGACGTCGCCGGGCTCTGCGGGCAGCACGCGGCGCCCAAACAGGAAGGCGCCCCGCCCCTCAAGCACCAGCGCAATCTCAAGGTGATCGTGCCAGTGCATGCGGTCTGCGCCGCCTACGGCCTCGTATTCGAGCACCGAAAGCGGGAAGTCCGGAGCCATGTCCTGTTGCCAGACGTAGACAGCCATGCCCCTACCGTCGCAGGAGGTCAGCCGCATCGGACAGGGCCACTTGGATCGTTTCGGGCGCGCCTCTCTGTGTGCGCAGCCGCTTCTGCCATTCGATCGGCCCGCTCTGGCATTGCCGCAGACGGGCGTTCGGGGGAGCATCTCTATGCGCCACCCTGTCCGTCACCTGGAGTCCGGTTATGGCTTTTCCGAACCTGTTCAGCCCGCTGCAGCTTGGCAACATCGAGTTGCCCAACCGGATCGTGCATGTCCCCACTGACATCAGCTCGTCCCATGCGGACGGCGAGGTCAGCGAGCGCGACATCCACCACCACGCCAATGTCGCCAAGGGCGGCACCGGCTTTGTCATCGTTGGCGCCACAACGCCGGACATGAAGAGCGGCCGCCCAACCGTGACGTGTCTGGTTGCGGACGGCGACAACTACGTGCCGGGTCTGGCACGCCTCGCCGAGTCCATGCACAAGTACGGTGCCAAGTGCGCGGTCCAGCTCCAGCACCCGGGGCGGCAGTGCGCAATCCCGCGCTACAACACCCTTGGCGCCAGCGACCGCGTGCTCAAGCTGCCGTGGTCCGCCGGACACGAGATTGTCTACGAGAACGCCGAGGAGAAGGGCAAGCCCATCCGCGAGGCGTCGATTGGCGAGATC
>CAIYHO010000007.1 GCA_903925955.1 uncultured Chloroflexota bacterium | reverse complement strand
GCGGCGATCAGGGCAGCGGTGACCAGCGGGGTGCGGCCGCCAGTCCGTGCGTCGCGCAGGGGGATCACAGCACCCGCCGCCGCCCGCGGCCTATCACGGCTTCTTCGTGGGCCTGGGCGTCCTGGCAGGCTTGGGCGTCTTCGTGGGGGCGGGGGTGGCCGCCGTGGGCGTCGGCGTCGGCGTCGGCGAGGCGACGGGTCCGGTCGGGGCCGCCTGCAGCAGTGAGGTGTGCAGCCCCTTGGCGTCGATCCACCAGGCCGTGGGCACCGGGCCTGTGATGGCAGGCATCACCACGAAGTCGGTGAGATCCGTCCAGGATTCCGCGCCGTCAGCCGGCTGATACTGCGCGAGATAGCCGCCGCTGGCCTTGTCGAAGACCACGATCCGATGGTGGACCGCGTCAAACGCGTAGAGGGAGCCAACGCCTCGGGTTGGAGAGCCCGCGGTCACATCCGGGGCAACAAGGCGGCTGAAGGAGGAGCCCGGGCGGATGTCCTGATCCGCGAGAACGTCGGTTGCCCACGCCGTGGACGGGCTGAGCCGCTCCACGAGCCCGTTCTCGGCTGCGTAGATGTCGCCGTCAATAAGCAGTTCGGTCAGGCCCGACACATCGCGATCGGCCGGGAGCCGGTGCGTGGGGTCCACCGGGTACCCGGAGCCATCGTTGGCCGGCGAGTACACAAGGATGTTCTTCAACGACGGGTCCACGATGTACAGCTTGTACAGGGCCGCATCAAAGTTGGACACGAACGTGTTCACGACGGTGATGTCGGAGCCCAACGTCGCAGCACCCTTCACCGAGATCTTGCGAAGCGTGCCCTTGCCGGTGCCGTCGGCCGGTCTCCAGCGCCAAAGCTGACTGCGGCTGTCGAGGACGAGGATGTCGGGGCCGCCCGTGAGAAGAACCACCGGGTCGGCGATGTCCCCCGACGCGGTCTTCTGGCCCGACTTGAGGATGGGGCTGGCGGTCTTCTTGACGAGATCAATCCGCCAGACGGTCCCCGTCCCCGCATCAAGGACGTACGGGGCGCCGTCTGAGCCGCGCACGAGCCGGGTGAGGCGAACAGGACCGGCGACGTCTGGGAACGTGAACACCGGAGCGGACGCCACCTTCACCATGCCGTAGAGGTGGTCAAGGCCAGTCGTCACGATGAGGCGGAGGGCTACGACCTTGGCCTTCGGGTATCCCGCTGACTCGGCCTTCGCCAAGTCTGCGTAGGCGCCGCGCAGCAGGGCGAGCGCCTGGCGCGGATCGTCGCGGATGAGGTCCACGCCGCCGCCCGAGACCCTGTCCACGGCCAACGCGGCGGCATCGTAGGCTGCTTGGGCAACCGTGACGGAGCTGATGACCTGGCCCGGCTGGCGCTGACCACCAGCGAGATACACACCAACCACGAGGAGGCCTGCGACAGCCACGAGCGATATGAGCGCGACAGCGGCACGACGCTGAAGCTCCGCACGGCCAGACGCCGTGGTTGGGCGCGGCCCGGTCCCGCCCCGCCGAGGGAGGCGATCCTGAAGCCCCCACACAAACCTGGCCAGACCGTTGCCCGCGGCATTGCGGGCGCGCGTGGCCGTGGCGCTCATGGCCGCGGCACTGGCGGTCACCGAGTCCGCGAGCGGGATGGGTGAGCGCTCCGGTGCGCCAGCGAGCGGCGTTGGGGGTCCAACCGCCACGAGTGCCCGCTGGCGGTAGGAGACACCGGCCTCG
>CAIYHO010000006.1 GCA_903925955.1 uncultured Chloroflexota bacterium | reverse complement strand
TTCGGTGCAAGCCGAACTACTTGTGGACAACCGGGACGTCCGTCCACAGATGCTTCGGCTTGGCCCGAAGCACCCGCACAACGCACTTCTGGGGGCACACCGCTCTCTCACGTGCGGCGGCGAAGGCGAGATCGGTGTCGGCAGGCCAGCCGCAGGCGCCGCCCGCAGGCGCCGCCCGCAGGCGCCGCGTCCGCGGGCCATCTGCGTGCTCAATGCGAGAGCAGGGACACTCGATTCTGGGCACTTGTCGGGTAGTTCCAAGCATGCGGAATAACTTGTGGACAATCGGGTCTAGCATCCACAACTGCTTCGGCTTGGCGGGAACTACCGCGCAACCCCTGGGCCTGACGAGGCCGCGTCCACTGCCGCGGCGAGTAGCCGCTTCGCCTGCCTGATCGCAGCTTCCGTCTCTGCGGCGCTCACCAGGATGGCTTGGTAGTGGACTTTGTCCTTGATCCCTAGGAGCCGCAGGAGGTCACTCTTCACCCTCGACCCTTCAGGCCTCGCGCTGGCAAGCAGGTCGACTGCCAGAGCGTGGTCGTCGCCGCGCGACACCTGCCCCAGACGCGCGCAGCAAATGGCGTCTGCCGCCGCGATCCCGCCCAGCACCGCAAGGGCAGCGGCGACGCCCCGCTGGGGCAGCACGAGGTCGTCGGGCTCGGCATACACCAACTCCGCCACACTCACGAAGGCCCGGGCAGACACCAGGCGCGCCCTTGCCTGATCAGGTCCGCACTCACCCACCCGTCCACGGGCTCGACCCATCGTCAACCCCGCTTTGCGGCCCGCACAAGTGACTCCAGTTCAGTACCGAAGAGACGAATCCCGTCTGCTCGCCACGAATCCACGAGCGGGTCACCCGCCCGCACGTGCTCCGCGAACTGCGCCGCGCCAACGTCGAAGACCTCGCACCGGTTGCCGGTCCAAACCTGCACCGCGTCACGGAGTGTGCCGATCTGCGCCGCCCATCTCGGATCCTCCTCGCTGACCGAGTCGGGTCGAACGATTAACAGGTCGATATCGCTCCCCGAGTCGCCATCGCGGCGAGCCGCGCTCCCGAAGAGGCACGCGTGGATCGGAACCGCGGTCCAGACGGCGAGCGATTCACCGACACGCTTGATGAGGGTCGCGCGAATGCTCACAAGACCTTCGATCGCCGGCCACGCAAGGTGGTCTCGATTGGCCGTGTACAGCGTGACGCCCGCATGCTGCTCCGCGAACACCACCCCTTGCTCCACGAGGCGAGCTGCGGCGCGCCAGATGCCGGCCACGCTGCCAGCGCCGGCCAAGCGGGCGATCTCGCGTCCGGACACCGGCCGCGAGGTACCCGCCAACACTTCCAAGACCGCTGCTTCAAGTGTGGGGATGATGCCGAAGATGGGATGCGCAACGTTCATGGTGTGTATCGTATGCGCAACATATGTCGCGTCAACTGAACACTCACGTCCGCGCGCACGGAAGACCGCTGGATCCATGGCGCGATCATGGCGAATGTCGCTTACCTGGCGCTTATCCCGACCTCAATCGGCGCGCAGGCGTCGGCGCCCTGTCCCGCTGATCATGTGGGAGCGGGGCATTCGATTCTGGGCACTTGTCGGATAGTTCGGTGCAAGCCGAACTACTTGTGGACAACCGGGACGTCCGTCCACAGATGCTTCGGCTTGGCCCGAAGCACCCGCACAACGCACTTCTGGGCGACGCCCCGCTCCCTCACGTGCGGCGGCGCTGGCCGGTGACCAGGCCGCAGCCCGCCGGGGAGGCCCGCCTGCTCGGGCTCGTCAACCCAGGCGGCGATGGCGAGATCGGTGTCGGCAGGCCAGCTGCAGTTGGCCGGGTGGATCGGAGCGTCGGCCGCAGTCTCCCGCGAGGACGGCCGCAACCAACGGCGCATCAGCGCCGTCTTGACATCGGTCGATACGTTGTTACAGTGTGACGCAGATACCGAACTGGGGACACCATGACGCTCACAACGCCGCTTCGAGTGCTTACCGATGACATCGCCCCCGTGCGTCTCGTGGCCGAGCTTCGCCG
>CAIYHO010000005.1 GCA_903925955.1 uncultured Chloroflexota bacterium | reverse complement strand
TGGGCGCGTGCGTCCGCCGGGATGTCTCCGCTGACGCCTGTGATGGACCACGTCCCGCCGCGGCCGTAGATCACGAGGGGCCCGGCGGTGGTGGGCGTGAAGTTGTCCAGCACCATCACGCGGACAGACGGCGTCCCGCTGACGGCGCCAAGGGTTGTCCCCGGGTAGTAGTGGCTGATGATGGCTGCGGCGGTCTGGCCGGCCAGCGCTCTGCCGCGGGCGCCGTACTGCGACAACCCAACACCGTGGCCCCAGCCGCGCCCGTAGAACGTGACACTGGCCGGGATTGGCGTGGGCGGAGTCAAGGGCGACACAACGCCGGTGGCAGCGTACAGATAGGTCACCCCGTAGAGCATCGCCACGCTGATGCCGCCAACCGCGGTGATCCGGTACCAGGTTGAGCCGGACTTCAGCGTGGGGCATGTGGTGGACCACGCGCCGCCGGCGACAGTGGCGTCAGCGAGGACCGTCGCGCCGATGCCCAGCGAGGCCTTGAGGGTCCCGCTTGTCGTTGCCGACGTCCGCAGGTTTGCCCCCGCGCAGGCCGGGGTCATTGGATCGCCAGGCGGAGGCGGCAGCGGTGTGGGTGTGGGCGTGGGTGTCGGGGTGGGTGTCGGGCTCGGCGTGGGCGTGAGGGTGGGGCTCGGCGTGGGCGCCGGCGACGGGGTTGGCGCCGGCGACGGGGTTGGCGTTGGCAATGCCGATGGCGACGGCGTCACGCTTGGCGCCGCCTTCAGCACGCCGACGGCGGCGTACAGATAGGTCACCCCGTACAGCGTCTTGACCGGTGTGCCGTTCACTGCCGTGACGCGATACCACGATGAGCCGCTCTTGGCGGTGGGACAGGTGGTCGCCCACGCGCCGCCAGACACCGTGGCGACAACCGTGACAAGGGCCTTGAGCGGCAAGGAGACCTTGAGGGCGCCAGTGGTGGACGCCGTAGTCCGAAGGTTTGCCCCCGCGCAGGACGGTGTCATCTGCCGTGTTGAGGCAGGCACCGGCGTTGGCGTTGGCGTTGCCACGACGGCTCCCAGCACGCCCACAGCGGCATAGACGTACGTCACGCCGTACAGGCTCTTGGCGGACTTGCCGTTGACCGCGGTGACCCGGTACCACGTTGTTCCGTGCTTGGCATTGGGGCACGTGACCGCCCAGACGCCGCCTGCCACGGTGGTGTCCACGGTCACGCGCGCCGCAACCGGGAGCGAGGCCGTGCGGCTTGCTGTTGTCCTGGGCGCTGTCCGGAGGTTTGCACCGGCACAGGCCGGGGTGCGGATCTGGGCGGCGGCCAGATCAAGGGTTGGCGCCGCAACTCCAGCGCCAAGTTGGGCGATCAGGAACGTCGCGGCAAGAAGTGCAACGGCCCGCCCGGGCCAACCCATACGCGGCTGGCGTGGAGGCTGCGGGCGCACACGGCGGATATGCATGGTGCCCCAAGCCTAACCCGAGCGACCAGCCCGGGCGCTACTTGCAGTCCTTGAAGTACGCCGAGAAGTTGTGAATGAAGTTGCTCGACTGGCTCTGGGCGGCGGCGACCTTTGATTGCCAACCGGCAACGTTCCCGCCCTTGAGCGCGCTGGCTGCGGAGACGTACGCCTTGGCGATCCCGCGATCATCGGTATAGGCGTCGGCAAAGCAGTGGGCGGGCGTGTGCTTGGACATCCACGTGATGTGGGCGTTCGCAGCAGCCGTCACTCCGGCCGCGATCTGGCTCTGGCAGGCAGCGTCTTCAAGGGTGGCGCATGCAGCGACGGCGCCCGGGATCTTCGACACGTAGGTGGCGTTCATATCGCTGGTGTAGGCCATCGCCACCTTGTAGGTGGCCGTGTTCCAGTCATTGGTTGCAGCGGGCTTTGGCGTCGCGGGCCGCGGCGTTGGCGTCACCACCGGGGTGTCGGGCATGGTGGGGATTGGCCCCGACGGGGTCTCGCTTGGGCTGGGACTGGGCGACGCAACAACCGCGGCGGCCGTGGGACTGGGCGAACTGGACCCGGTGTGACCGCCGCCAAAGGTGCGAGCAATAAACAGGCCGCCCGCCAAGGTTATGGCCAGAGCGAAGAGGCCAGCACCAATCATCAGGATCCGCTTGGCCGATGCATCGGCTGCTCCGGAGGCGCCGGTGGCGCCGGTGGCGCCGGGTATTCCGGGAGCAATGACCGGAGCTTCCGGCGCGGGCGTCTTGGCGCGCGTTCGCAGGATTGCACCGCAGTGGCACCGCGCAGCCAGCGGAAGGTTCTCGTATCCGCACTGCGGACACACCTTCGGCGGGTAACTCGTGGGCTCCAAGCTCAGGATCCCCCTGCGACGTCATGCATGCCAAAAGGGTACCGGCATGCGCGTGGTCCGCAATGGTACTGACTACTTGGCAGCAATAGCCACAAACATCGGACTGAAGTACGGGATCAGCCAGACAAGCCACACGAAGATGCTGAACCGGTGGAAGCGCAGGATCATCGCCTCGTCCCGTCGGCGCAGCACAACCGTTGCCCAGACAGCGTGCACAAGCATCAGCGCGATGGCGATGACCCCGGACACGCCGTGGACGTCGCCTGTCAACCCACCGACAAAGTCGATCATGACCCCGGTCCCGATGGTGTCGCACACCAGGCCCGCCCAGAAGAAGCCCAGATGCCACGGCTTGAGGCGCCCCTGCAGACGCTCGCCCCAGACGCCGATGGAGTACAACACCAGCGCGGCGGTGATGGCGATTGAGGCGGCGGGGCTCATCGGCCAGCTCCTTGCGAGGGGTTGCTCGCGGTCTCGGTGTTGATCATCGCGTCTGCGGCGAGGGTCATGTAGGCGTGGAGTTCCTGTCGCTCTGCGTCAAGGGCATCGGAGGCATCGATGGCGGCACGCATATGGTGGAGCCAGCGGTCGCGCTCAACGGCCCCGATGACGTACGGCGCATGGCGTGCCCGAAGCCGCGGGTGACCGCGCTCCGCCAAGTACGTGGTGGGGCCACCCCAGTACTGGACCAGAAACAGGGCAAGCCGCCGCTTGGCAGGTCCCAGATCGTGTTCTTGGGGATACATCGGGCGGAGCAGCGGATCAGCGGCGACATCGTTGTAGAACGTGTCGGCAAGCCGCTCAAAGTAC
>CAIYHO010000004.1 GCA_903925955.1 uncultured Chloroflexota bacterium | reverse complement strand
GGCGTCGCGATCACTTTCATCGGCCCGCCGCCCCACTCGAGGTAGGCGCGGCTCAGCTCGAGATCCAGCAGGAGCAGCATCCCGCCAACGGAGGCGAGGCCCCAGATTCCGGTGGCGCCAAACGGTGCTGCCGCGGTGCTCGTGGTCTGGCTCTGGAACGCCAGATTAAGCGCGGCAAGGCGCTGCACGCGTCCGTTGCCGGAGTCCACCACCCAGACGGAGTCGCCATCCGTTGCGATCCCGAGCGCCAGATCGAACTGGCCGGGACCGCTTCCCAGACCGCCCGGGATAGCGGCGACCTGCGCGAGTGACCCGGCCAGCCACTTCACGACGCGGTGGTTGCCGGTATCCGAGATGTACAAGAACACGCCATCGGTGGCGATGGCCTGTGGGGTGACCAGTTGGGTGTCGCCGCTTCCGGCCGACCCAGCCTGGCCAACGTACGCAAGGCTGCTGGACGATCGAACCACCACCCGGTTGTTGCCGGCGTCGAGGACCGCCAGCTGCGCCAGCGTCGGCAGGTAGACGATCCCGGTGGGGTTTGCGAGGTTGTCGTTGCCGGCGCCAGCCGTCCCATAGGAGCCGTTCACGTTGCCGGTGGCGATGTTCACGCGGAACACCCGGTTGCCCTGGTTGTCCACGACGAACAGGCTTGTGCCGTCGGTGGCCAGCCCGTCCGCGGAGTACCCGGCGGGCAGGCTAATGGAGCGGGTGCATGCGGTTGTGGTGACAGCGCACACGAGGATCCGGCCGACGTCGCCGATGTACAGGCTGGTGCCGTCTGAGGTGGCGCTTACCGGCGCCATCCACTGGCTGGCCGAAGGCGTCGCAGAGCCGGACGTGCGCTGGACGGCCAGCGTGGTGCGGGAGTTCCTCGTGATCTGGTTGTTGTAACCCGGACCGGGCGCGCTGAGGGGCGCGTGGGTCATGTAGAGCGCCGTTGTCGTGGCGTCCATGCCCATGACAGGGCCCCAAGCCGTAGGACCCGATGTCGCCGTCAGGTCCTTCACGTAGCCGAGCGAGCTGGTCAGCTTCACAACCGACGCCCAGGCCATAACGTGGACATAGAGATAGGTGCCGTCCGTGGCGAGTTCGTCGGCAAGCATGAAGCTGGTTGCGGCGGCGCCGTACGTGCCCTTCGTCTTCCAGCCCGCTCCGTTCATGGCGGTGGACATGCGGACAACGCGACTGTTCTGCGCGTCGGCCACGTACAGGTACGAGCCGATGACGGCCACACCCATGGGCGTCCGGAAGTGCCCCGTCCCGCCCCCATCAGAGCCATAGGCCGCCACCCAGTGGATCGGCCAGGGGGTGAGCTTGACGATGCGGTCATTCGACGAGTCCGCGACATACAAGCGGCCGCCGCGAACGGTGATCCCCACCGGCGACTGGAAGTGGCCCTTCCCGGTCCCAGTGGAGCCGAACTTGCCGACATACGCCATGGTGCTCACCCGGAACACGACGACGGCGTTCAGCACCGAGTCAGTGACGTAGAGATACGTGCCATCGCTGGCGATCCGCTGCGGAGCTACAACACGGCCCACAAGCGACGGGCTCTTGGCCACGTACGAGAGGTCGGATGCCTTGCGCTTCAGGATCCGGTAGTTCGAGGCGTCAAGCACGTACGCGTAGGAGCCAACCACCGCGACGTCACGGGGGCTGTGGTACTCGTTGACCGGGGCGAGCCCGTAGGTGCGCAAGAGCGTGTACGGCGTCTTGCCCGCCATCGGCCGGAAGTAGACCGGGTCGTTGGGGTTTGCCTGGAAGACGTTTGGCCCGGTGACCGTGACATTTGGCGCCGCGGCCGGCGTGGCCGCCACAACTGGGGCGGGCACCACCGGCACCGCGATCATGACCGTTGCGATCGTGACAAACAAGCGGCGCATCAGCGCCCGCCGAATACGCATTGGCGTGTCCCCTGCCCCGTGCGGTGCGAACGATCGCCCGCTGCGCACACTCTACGAAACCGGGCCCCGCAATGCGCAACGTCCAATTGGGCAGGATTCGGTGGCATCCGTCCTGCAGGCGATACCAGCGGGCCGAGGGCAGACCGTCAGGCTGAGGGCTGGACCACCGGTAGCGCCCGCGGGGAGGCTGGGGCCAGCATCCCGCCGGCCAGATCACCGGCCAGCGCACGGAACCTGGCCACCGCGTCGGCCTCAAGCCGGTAGTAGACCCAAGAGGCGCGTCGCTCCGAGCTGACCCAGCCGGCCTCGCGCAGGACGCGCAAGTGGTGGCTCACCGTGGGCTGGGCCACATCGCAGCACGCCGTGAAGTCGCACGCGCAGACCTCGGTGCCGGCGGCCGCCAGCTGGCGCAGGATCGCAAGACGCGTTGGATCGGCAGCGCCCTGGAGCAGCTGGGTGTCCGGATCGGTGGCGCGCTTCATGTGCAGGATGGTATTGACAAACACCAATATCGGCAAGTATCAATATCGTCAACAGTCAGACGACGGGCCGCATGGCCAACACCCCAACCCAGAGGCGCAGCCACCGATGACCACTGAGACCATCCACGACATCGTCCGAGACCACTACGCGGCGGCCGCAATCCAGGCCAGCGAGGGCTCCTGCTGCACCACCGAGAACCAGGGCATCGGCTCGGAGCTCTATTCCGCCCTTGAGCGCAACGAGCTGCCAAACGCGGCGGTCCTGG
>CAIYHO010000003.1 GCA_903925955.1 uncultured Chloroflexota bacterium | reverse complement strand
CGATCTCCGGGGCTCGAGCCCGGTTTGGGCGCCGCGCGGGCCTGAATCGGGGCATCCGGGGCCGGATTCGGCCGGATTTGGCCGGATTTGGCCGGTTTCGGGGTGTTTCGACCCGAATTCGCCGCCTGAAGTGCCCCGCGGGCCAGATCCTGTTCACTAGGAGTGAACAACGTCGGACTGCGGGTGCGGGCGGGACTCCGTGGACCGCGGGCCCGGACCGACCCGTCCACCCCGCCCGTTCCCCCCGCAGGCAAGGCGACGCTACAGCGGCAGACGCCCCTCGCGCGCAACCAGGTCCAGCCACCGACGCTCGGCGCCAATGGTGGTTGCGGCGCCGTGCCCGGGGAACACGGCCAGCGCATCCTCAAAACGGGCCAGGCGCCCCAGCGACGAGACCATCGCCTCAGGCGACCCGCCCGGCAGATCCACGCGCCCCCAGCCGTGCGTGAACATCGTGTCGCCGCTGAACAGGAGCCCATCGGCAGCAGAGAGCAGGCAGACAGACCCCTCGGTGTGCCCCGGCGTGTGCAGCACGGAGAGCCGCAGAGAGCCAAAGCGGATCTCGCCGCCCTCGGCCAGCTCAACTGCGGGCACGGACGGCGGAATGGGGAACGGCGCAAAGAGCGGCTTGGGGTCTGTGAGGTAGTGGCTGTCGAGCGGGTGCACGGCAATGGGCGCGCCCGTGTGCGCGGACAGCGCCGCGTTGTCGCCCGCATGGTCCCAATGCCCGTGGGTGGAGACGATGAGCTTCAGCGTCCAGCCCCGCTGCGCAAGCGCGCCGGTGATCCAGGCAACCGAAGGGATGGCGGTGTCGATGGCGATGGCCTCGCGCGTGGCGGGATCGGCCAGCACGTGGACGTTGGTCTTGAGGGGGCCGATGACGGCGCGGAGATGCTCCATGGGCGCCATGGTAGTGGCCTCCGGCCCTGTCGGTCGCCGTCACGAGGGCGCACGCTCGGCACCGGAGGTGATCTCCATGCAGGTCTTGACGCACATCCGCGCAACACTCCGGCCCTGGGACGATACCGAGTTCCACCGCGCCTATGAGGCAGCCCGCCACACGGCGGCCGAAGCCGGCGCCGGCGATGGACTCCACGCCGCCATCCTTGTGGAGCGGCTCCTTCGCGAAGCAGGCTTTCCGCAGGCTCGCGTCCAGGTAGAGCGCACGGCCGAGGAGGCGCTCGCCCACACAGAACACTGGCTTGTGCTCCGCGATGGCTGACTCGCCTGGCGGTCAGCTCGCGGCAATCCGGGCGATCAGTGCCTCCACACGGGCCCTAGCGTCGTCGATCTCCACGATGGGAAAACCGTTCTCTGCGGCAACCCTTGCATAGCCTTCCCGCCACTGCGGATAGACGACCACGACCGGCGGCCATGCGTGGGTCCCGCGCGCGGCGAATGTCTCCTCGCACGCCAGCCGCGTGGCCCGCCAGCCCTCCCCGTCCAAAAGCTCGGCGAGCAGTTGCAGGTCGAGCAAGTCGTGAAAGCGTTCGTTGGCCTTGTGTCGAAGCACCTCGGTGCAGGCATGGAGCTTCTGTGCGATCTGATACGCAACGGGCATGCATGGCACTGGACCAGCGGTGGGCAGACCGAAGGCTGTGATATCCGGCCATGGATCAACCCAGTCCAGACGCGCTGGATCACCGGACTGACCCTCTGCCCTCGAGATCTCAAGCAGCACCTTGCCAAACCCCTGCCCAGACGGACCGTAGCGGATGTCCAGCGTCTGCCGGAAGACGCCCGTTGGGCCAATTGGTTGGGGCTTGCCGACGGCACGCACGACGAACGGACCCACTGCATGGCGGGGAGCGTGCGACAGCACGGCCTCCAAGGCGTCAAGATCACGCCGGAAGGCTGCGTCGAAGTCCTTCGACAGGCGGGCGCGGCCCGCAAAGCGCAACTGCATAGCTACCCCACCCTTGACGACAAACAGCGGCCCTCCATCGTTGTCCTTCATCTGCGCGAGGACTGCCGAGACAACGACATATCCGATACTCCGGCGCAGTCGAGCGACATCTTCGCCGTCCTGCTGGGCCTTGGACCGGATCCAGGATTCGAGGGCGCTTACGCGCGCGGCGGGCCTGGGACGAGGAAACTGCGTCATCGCCCAGAGCCCTCGCCGGCCTCACGAACTGCAGCCGAAGCCGCCGCAATGCGCAACTCGTCCGCTGTTGACAGCAGGTTCCGCCGGGTTGCAGCCTCCAGGGCCCCGTCCGTGACCCTGCGGCCCAGATGCGCAGTGATCGCGTCAACGATTGTGCGGCCCGGCGTGGTGATGGCGAGGCCCTCATAGTGGTCCACGTCATCAGGCCCGAGGCCCGCCCGATGGATCTCGAGCCACAGCGGCATCTCCTTCCGCGCCCGGAAGGTCCGCGGCAGGGTGACGTGGACGCGACGGGGGTTCACGTCCGCCACATCAAGCAAGTCCAGCGCTGTCTCATGCGACAGGACCGCGCCCGGCAACCGCAGCAGGGCCTCCTGGTACTGGGCCAGCCGATCCCCCGCCAACTCAGGCACCCGGTAGATCCCGCGGCCCACATGCTCCAGGACTCCGCGCTGGGCGAGCATCACAACGGCCATGGCCGTGCCGCCCGCGGCGCGCACATCCTGCGAGGTGACGTAGCCATGTTGTTCGGCTGCATAGGGCAGGAGCCTACGATAGAGCGTCATGTCCCTACTATAACGCTTCGTTATAGATGCGTCTATCCCCCCGGATCGGCGCCGGAGGTGCGAGAATCAGCAGCATGATGCGGTTAGCCGCAATTGCGCTTGCCCTGACGCTGGTTGGATCCACTGCGCCGGGCACGACCGCGCCCACGGCGCCCACTGCGCCGGGCACGGCCGCGCCCATCGCGCCCGCAGCGCCCACCAGGCCCAACCCGCCCGCCGCCGCGGCCCAGCTGCTGCCGCCCGAGTCATCGGCCACCACCCCGGCCAGCGCCATCAAGGCGGCCCCGGCAGTCCTGAAGCGGCTTGGCGTGCTGCGGGTCCCGGCCATCGGCCTCTACGTCAACGTCTACTACTGGGGCTGTGGCAGCTCCACGGTGCCAAACCTTGCCCTGCGCTGGGGCTGCAAGCCGTCCAACAACCAGTTCATCATTGGCCACGGGTACGGCATCTTCAATCGATACCTGGTGGGCTACAACCTCAAGCGGCTGCGCGTGGGCATCATCGCCACGTTCACCACCACCGCGGGCAAGACCACGCGCTACAAGATGGCGTGGACCCGCAAGGTGGTCCCAACCTACCTGTGGAGCGGCCTCACCGGCGCCGAGTGGGCGTGGGAGAACACAGCCATTGCATCGCTGACGCTGCAGACGTGCTGGGGCAGCACCAACGCGTATCGGATTGTGACCCGCTTCGTCCGCGGCTAACCTCGGTCATGCTTGACCGCGACTGGTCACCTGCGTAGGCTCATGTCATCGCTTCACGCATGAGATGCGAGTGATATCACGCAGGACGATCACATGAAGACCCATACCACGCTCGATATCGACCGCGATCTCCTCGCCAGCGCGGCCGCAGCACTCGGCACCACTCGCACAACTGACACCATCCACGCTGCACTCCGCGAGGCCGTTGCGCGCCAAGCCCGTGCGCGGCTGATGGAGCGTGACTGGAGCAGCCTCAAGGACCTCCTGCCAGAGATGCGCTCGCCGCGGCCGTTCCTTGTGCAGGATGAGGACCCAGACGTCCGCGCGACGCCGCGCTGATGCTCACCGTTGAGATTGCGGACACGTCAGTCTGGGCCCACCAGCGGGAGCTCCCGGAGTTTGGGCTGCGGTTCATCGCCGGCCTCGTGGGCGTGACAGACATGATCGTGATGGAGCTGCTCTACAGCGCCCGAGACGCGGCAGACTACGCCCAGATCGAGGCGGACTTGGGCGGATGCAGCCTCTACCGCGTTGAGCCGCAAGACTGGGACGAGGGCAAGCGCGTGTGGCGCGAACTGCTCCGCAGGGGCGGCGGCCCGCTCCACCGCCAGGTGGGCCATCAGGACCTCCTCACCGCAGCCGTTGCTGCGCGGCATGGCCTGACTGTTGTGCACTACAACGCAGACTTCAACCTCATCGCTTCGGTCACAGGGCAGGCGGTTCGCTGGGCGGCCCCACAGGGCAGCCTCGGGTAAAGCCAGCCCTAGCCTGACGAACAATAACGGTCCTATACTATAAGGACGTTATACATGGATGGAGGCGGGGATGAGGAACTTCGTCGGGCGCGCGGGGCTGCTGGCCAGGATTGAGACCGAGTGGGCTGCGGCCCGGGACTCCGGCGAGGGCCGCATGGTCACCATCCGCGGCCGACGGCGGGTTGGCAAGACGTGGCTGGTTGAGGAATTCATCGACCGCTCCGGGGCGCCAAACGTCTTCTTCGCAGCCAGCCGCCAGACGGAGGAGCGTGAGCTGGGCCTGTTTGCGCAGGCACTGGCGTTGTCCAGCCTCCCGTCGCGCGAGCAGGCGCAGGGCGTCTCGTTTGGCACATGGCAGTCGGCGCTCGTCACCGCCGCCAGCACAGCGGACCAGGCAAGGCCCAGCGTCATCGTCCTCGACGAGTTCCCGTACCTGCTTGGGTCCACAGAGCTGGCGCGAGACGCGATGCTTGGGGCAGTCCAGACCGCCTGGGACCGCACCCTCTCCAAGCAGCCAGTGCTGCTCATTCTGGTTGGCTCCGATCAGGCGATGATGGAGCTGATCACCGCGCCAAGGCAGCCCCTCCACCAGCGTCCCGCCCGCGAGATCCTTGTCCCACCGCTCAACCCGGCCGAGGCGGCCACGCTATCGGGCCTGACGGGGGCCGAGGCTCTCGACTCCTACCTCATCACGGGCGGCTTCCCCAAGCTTGTCCGCTCAAAGATGGGGCTCAGCCTCAGGGACTTCCTCGCAGACCAGCTTGTTGATGACGGCACGGCCCTGGTCAGCACGGGCCGGCTCATCATGGACGCCGAGTTTGGCGCAAGCGCACAGGCCCGGACCATCCTGTCCGTGATTGGCGAAGGGCTCCGCAAGCGCGGCGACATCGCCAACGAGGTGGGGGTTGACGCCAACAACCTCAAGCCCCCGCTCGACCTGCTCATCAGCGACAAGCGGGTGGTTGAGGGAAGGCGCCCGCTTTCCACGGCCGCCTCTCGCGACACGCGGTACGAGATCATCGACCCCTACCTGCGCTTCTATGTGCGCTTCATCGACCGCTACAAGGGCGAGATTGAGCGCGGCCGCAGCCGCGTTGTCGCGGACACCATCATCCGAGACTGGTTGACCTACCGGGGCAAGGCCATCGAGGCCCTCGTGCGCGAGGCGGTTGACGAACTCATCCCGGACGCCCGGTTTGGGTCCGCCGCGGTGGTTGGCGCCTACTGGACCACAAACAACGCCATCGAGATTGACCTTGTTGGCGCAGACCGCCGTGATCCGCCCGCCAAGCAGATTGCCTTCATTGGGTCCATCAAGTGGCGGGAGACCACGCCCGTGACCATGGCGGACTACAACGAGCTCGCGGCAGGCGGGGCGAGGGTTCCGGGAGTGGGCCCGAAGACCATCAAGGTGGCGGTGTCACGTCAGGGCGCT
>CAIYHO010000002.1 GCA_903925955.1 uncultured Chloroflexota bacterium | reverse complement strand
TGCAAGCACGATCCCGGCGCCGAGCCCTAGGGTCTAGCCCCGCCCCAGCCCACGCGGGTGCCGAACGCGCGCCCACGCACGCCCGCGCTCCTCGGGCGTTGTGAGCGGGATCACCGCCAGCAGCATCGACAGCGAGCCGTACCAGAGCGCCGGCAGCGCCAGCATCGACCCCACAGGCACCACCCAGCGCTGATTGCGCTTGGCGCCCCACCAGATCAGCGCCACGGCCGCGGGTGCGCGGATCCCCAGCGGGATGGGGATGGCCGCCCAGGTGCCGCCCTTCCCGGTGTTGGCCTGGAGCAGCGCGATCCAGTCGTGCCACGCCTGCGGTACAAGGAGATACGACAGCGTGACGATGCCGAAGGTGGCCACGAGCGCCCGAATGACATGCCGCCGCTCGCCCCGGTACCAGAACCACAGCAGGCCAATGCCCGGCGTGATCTTGGTCAGCAGCACGAGGGACCAGGTCCACGGGCGCTTGAAGCCGGTGACGATGGCCAGCGCCAGCAGCAGCGAGATGTTGCCCCCGGCGATCTCCATGCCGCCCACCGCCAACCCCAGAAGGAACAGTTCCGGGCCCGTGAGCAGGTAGAGCGCGGTCAGCAGCAATGCGGTCCAGGCGCCCACAAACACGGGCCACGGCAACTGGTCCAGCGGCCAGACAAGCTGCGCAAAGGCCGGCGAGTACGGGTAGGCGCCAATCTCGTTCCACGCGGATCGGCCCGCGTACAGGTTGGACAGGTCCAGCCCGTAGTAGGAGCGGGCGTCCTGCGCCGTGACCGGCTGGCCATTCCAGACGTCGTGCGCCATGACGGTGGGATTGGACCAGGCGATGACCAGGATCCAGGCCACCACGGCAACGGCGAGGCCCAAGAGGAAGATCCGGCTCGGCCGGCGGGCGCCGGCGGGAACGTCGGTGGCGGGGTCCATGGCCACCATTCTCCGCGATCGGCCTACCATTCGGGGATGCAGATTGGAATTGTGCTCCCCATCGCTGAATCAGACGGCCCGGGCGCCAGCCGCTGGACGACGGTCCGCGACATCGCCCGGCACGCCGAAGCGCGCGGCATCGACAGCCTCTGGGTGTACGACCACCTCATGTTCCGCACGCCGGGCGAGCCCGAGGACGGCTCGCTTGACGCGCTCACCGTGCTGACGGCGGTGGCCGCGGTCACCGAGCGCATTCGCCTGGGCACCATCGTGCTGGGCACGGGCTTCCGCTCCCCGGGGATCACCGCGCGCATGGCCGCCACGCTTGACGAGATCAGCGACGGGCGCGTGATCCTGGGGCTGGGCGTGGGCTGGCATGAGCCTGAGTACCAGGCCTTTGGCATCCCGTTTGACCACCGGGTGGGGCGCTTTGAAGAGTTCCTTGCGGTGGCCCTGCCGCTCCTGCGTGGCGAGCGCGTGACCTTTGCCGGCCAGTGGCACCAGGCGGCCGATGCCGTGCTCCTGCCGCCGCCGCCCCGGCCCACGCGCCTCCCCGGCCACATGCCCATCCTGATTGCGGCGAAGGGCGACCGCGTGCTGGACCTTGTTGCGCGCCACGCTGACGCGTGGAACACCGCCTGGTTTGGCCTCCCCGATGAGCGCTACACGCAGCGCCATGCGGACCTGCTGCGCGCGTGCGAGCGCGTCGGGCGTGATCCGTCCACGCTTGAGGTGACCGTGGGTCTGACCATCGATGCTGCGTCCGACGGTGTCGGCCGACCGCTGCCGCCGAATGCGCTGCCGCCCGAAGCCGATGCCATTGCGCGGGCGCTGGACGCGTGGCGGGACCTTGGCGTGGGGCACGTCCAGGTGGATCTGCGGCCAGCCGGCGCTGCGGTGATTGACCTGTTGGCAGACGCGACGGCGCTCCACCGGGGCGTCCCATGAGCGACGAGGCTCCCCTCCCCGAGTCCCTTCCCGAGTCCCTCCCCGCGCACGTCGCCGCCAACCGAGCGGCGTGGGACCAGTACGCCGCGGACTACGTTGCTGCGGGCGAGCGCGAGTGGCGCGTCCAGCCCGGCCACGAGACATGGGGCGTGTTTGGCCTCCCCGAGGCGGATCTGCGCCTGCTCCCGGACGACCTCGCGGGTCTTGACGCCATCGAGCTTGGCTGCGGCACCGGCTACGTGTCGGCGTGGATGACCCGGCGCGGCGCCCTCGTGGTGGGCATCGACAACTCGCCGCGCCAGCTTGAGACCGCGCACCGGCTCCAGACCGAGCACGGGCTGGACTTCCCCCTCATCCTGGGGAATGCGGAGGCGGTCCCCTACCCCGATGCCTCCTTTGACTTCGCCATCAGCGAATACGGCGCCGTGCTCTGGGCAGATCCCCTCGTCTGGGTCCCAGAGGCCGCCCGCCTGCTGCGCCCCGGCGGCCGCCTGCACGTCCTCACCAACAGCTACCTCTCGTACCTGACGGGCCCGGATGAGCCCGATGCGCCAAATGGCGACACCCTGGTCAGGCCCTGGTTTGGCCCGCGCCAGATGGTCTGGAAGGGCGAGACGTCGGTGGAGTTCCACCTGCCGCCCGCCGACTGGATCCAACTGTTCCGCGCGAACGGCTTCGAGATCTTGGAGTTGCTCGAGCCGCCGGTCCCGGCCGACGCCACCACCCGCTACGTCTACGCGAACGGCGCCTGGGCAAGCCAGTGGCCGGTGGAGACAATCTGGAAGGTCCGCAAGCGCAGCTGACGTCCCCCCTGGCGCAGGCCTGACCCAGCTGACCCAGCCCAGACTCACCGCGGCACCTGGCGTGCACGGTTCGCACGGCCAAGCGCGGTGCCGGGGTCCGAACGCTGCACGCAGACCCCCTCTGTGAGTCTGGCGTGGGTCAGGCGGCGGCAAACCAGGCGGCCGACCCCTCGCCGGCCCGGCGCCGGTCGCCTGACCGCTGTGACCCAGCCCAGACTCACCGCGGCACCCGGCGTGCACGGTTCGCACGGCTAGACGCGGTGCGGGGGTCCGAACGCTGCACGCAGACCCCCTCTGTGTGTCTGGCGTGGGTCAGGCGGCGGCAAACCGGGCGCCGGCCCGGCGCCGGTCGCCAGACCCAGCTGACCCAGCCCAGACTCACCGCGGCACCCGGCGTGCACAGTTCGCACGGCAAAGCGCGCTGCCGGGGTTCGGGCGCTGCCCACAGACCCCGCGCCTGAGTCTGGCGTGGGTCAGGCGGCGGCAAACAGGCGACGGCAAACCGGGCGCTTGCCAATAGACACGGATAGTGGCACTATCCATCCCGCAGCCGCGAC
>CAIYHO010000001.1 GCA_903925955.1 uncultured Chloroflexota bacterium | reverse complement strand
CCCTCGTCATCGGCGTGGACGACGACGGGACACCCGCCGGAGCAGCCGCGTCGCGTGGCCTGGGGTCAGCCCTCTTCGACGATCTGGCTATTGCGTGGCAGCGCGAACCGCTGTCTGGCGGCGGTACACGCGTCCGGCTGGAGCTTGCCCGCGGGCGCGCTGCCTGACCTAAGGTTCCTGCCGGGCCTCAGCCCCCCGTTGACGTGTCCGGGAGCGGTGGTGACACAACCTCGGTGACGGTCAGCGCCGCGGCTGCCGAGGTGTCAAACGTATACGCGTCGTCACTGCCGCCAGCGCAGGTGATGGCACCCGCGTACTCCCCCACCGCCATGGAGGCGGTATAGGCGGCGGCTGTGCAGACCGGCGCGCTGCCGGTGATCGTCGGGGTGATCTCGGTCGCGTGGTCCGCGTCTGTGTAATAGGTCGCGCTGTAGACGACGGTTGCCGGGTCCGTGCCGTAGGTAACGCTGACCGGTGATGGGACGACGTACAGCGGCGTTGCCAAGGGCGCCAGGCCGCCGTCCGTGATGACCCAGCCGTAGGTACCGGTCAGGGTGTCACGCGCATCGACCGCGCTTGCGGAGTACGTCGTGGAGCCGGCTGAGAAGGGCACCCCCGACAGCTGCGGCTTGGCCGCCCATGCGTTGAGGATCGCGCTGTAGGTGGCCTTCGTGAGGCTCGTCGAGTAGAACATGTTCTTCATGGATGTCACGCGGGACGTGTCCCATGCGCCGACGCTGTGGTTGAAGGCCGTGCAATGGGTGAACATGCCAAACATGGTCGTGACCTTGGACGTGTCCCACGTGCTGATGTCCTGATCAAACGAGTGGGCGGCCCAGAACATTGCCGACATGTCGGTGGCACTGCCGGTGTTCCACGAGCCGATGGGCTGATTGAAGGCCCCAGCGCTGAGGAAGAGCTGGCTCATGTTGGTCACCTTGGACGTGTCCCAGCCGCCGATTGACCCGTTGAACGCCTGGGCGTTGGCGAACATGTTGTTCATGTCGGTGACCTTGGACGTGTCCCAGCCGCCGATGGGCTGATTGAACGCCGCGGCACCTATGAACATCGATGCCATGCCGGTCACACCCGATGTGACCCAGCCACTGATGTCCTGGTTGAACGCTGCGGCGTTGGCGAAGAGCGAGCCCATGCGCGTCACCTTGGAGGTGTCCCAGCCGCCGATGGGCTGGTTGAACGCCGCGGCCGCAGCGAACATCGCCATCAGGTCCGTCACCCGCGATGTGTCCCATGTGCCAATGTCCTGGTTAAAGGCTGTGGCATTGCTGAACGTGCCCAACATCGAAGTGACGCTGGCTGTGTTCCATGACCCGATCGGCTGGTTGAACGCCGACGCCGTCTCGAAGGCAGACGCCATCGAGGTCACGTGGGATGTGTTCCAGCCGTCGATGGCCCCGTTGAAGGACGTGGCGCCCTTGAAGGTCGATGCGAGGCTCGTCACGCCTGCGGGCAGTGTTGTCGGGACGGACGTGAGCGCCGTCGCCCGAAGGAACGCGTAGCTGAGATCGGTGATGCCGACGTCTCCCCACGCCGTCACGGCCGTCAGCGCTGCAGCGTTTGGGTTAGCGGATGCGGTACCGAAATGCGTGACCGCCCCCGTCACCGAGACGGTCCACGGCCCGGCATTCGCGTAGCTGTGGGTCTTCACGCCACCGGTGACGTACGGGTCCGACGATCCGTCACCCCAGTCCACAACGGCGTTGACCGTTCCGTTGAGGGGCAGCCCGATGGTGAAGGATGGCGCCACAGGGCTGAACGTGAGCGTCATCGGCGCACCTGCCCCCAGCGCCGTGCTGAAGGGCAGGAGGGCGGCGACCAGTAGGGTCGCGGCGGCAACCCGGAACAACTGGCGGCGGATAGGCCCCACGACAGACTCCTCTATGTGCACTTGTTGCGCACACGGAGTGTCGGCCCGGCCTCACAGGACCTAGCCGGAATGTTCGGTCTGTATCCCTGTGCTGTGGTCCGGGACGCCGAAGGCAGATGCAAAGAGATCCATGGCGTTGCTGCTTGGCCCCGGAGGCGCCTCGGTCATGCGGAACGTCCGCTCGCCATCGGCGCCAAGGGCCGGCGCAACAAACAGGACCGGCCAGGGCGCGTTCTGGCGAAGGTCCGCGGCGTACTGGTGCAGGTGCGTGGCAAACCAGACTCGCACGCCGCTGTCCACAAGCGCGGCGATCACGTCGTGGGCAACCTGGGCTGCCTCGCGCTCATTCGTTGAGGCGAAGGACTCGTCCATCAACACAAGGCTGTGTGGCGTCGCTGCGTCCACGAGGACGCTCAGGCGCGCCAATTCCTCGTCCAATCGGCCGCGCTCCATGGCGGCATCCTCTTCTCGCGGAAAGTGCGTGAGGACACTTGAGCGCAGGTCAGCCCTGAACGCGTCAGCGGCGACGAACATGCCGGCCTGCAGCATCACCTGGGCAAGACCCACGGCGCGCAGGAACGTGGCCTTGCCGCCGCCGCTCACGCCTGTGGCAAGCACCAGGCTCGCCGGGCCAACATCGAGGTCGCTCCCGGTGACCGCTGCCCCACCGAGGAGCGCAAGTCCAGGATCGCGCAGCCCCCGGAACGCGGCTCCACCGGAACCTGTCGCCACGGGCTCGGGAATGCACAGCGGCACATCGCGGGCGCGCAGTGTCTCGTGGAGGTTGAGACAGCCCACATAGAAGCCCATCTCAAACCGAAGACGTCGAAAGAACGCCAGGATGTGGCCGGCAGACTCGGTCAGAGCGCCCGCGGCCGGGGCGATGGCCAGCGCGCGGACCTCCGCCAGCGTGTTCATGGCGTTCTGGTCGCGCAGGAGCACCTTCAGCGTCCCGCCTGCGCGGGCAGCAGCCATGACTCTGGACCGAAGCCGCTGGCCAGACTCGGGCCGTCGCTGCAGCACATACCCGGTACCCCGGTTGCCGGGGCCAAGCCGGGCGGTGACATGGATGGAACGGCTGCGCAGGTTTGCAAGATGTCCCCGCGCCGTGGCCAAGAACGCGTCGTCCACGTCTGCGTTCAGCTGCGTAAAGAACGCATCGAAACCTTGGGACTCGCATGTGGCCTGGTTCCGCGCAGCCAGGCCGCGCAGCTCCACCAGGGCACGCAGGAACACCTCAAGCACCTCGATGGCTCGGCTCAGGACCAACTCCGGGTTGCGCATGCCGGCGCCCCAGATCCGCCGCTCGGCATCAATCGCCTCGGCCGCAACCTGGTACAGGGCACGGGCCGCCGCAGGGTTGGCAAGACAGTCCGCGAGAACGGCCTGGCGGTAGCGGATGGCCTCGATGCCCTGCAGCGGCACCGGCATGACGGAGCGCGCCACATCGGCGAGGAACTCGTCACCGCGGGCCATGGCGTCGTAGAGCCGCCCGAGACCGAGATCTACGGCCGTCGCTTCCGCAGGACCGGACCGCGCGCGGGGCGTAAGCGTGTCCAGGTCGTCATGCTCGCGTTCGAACAGGAGCCCGGGCCTCATGGAGCCAGCCGTTTCGCAACGGACGCGTAGTCCAGCTGGTGCCTCTCCACGAGTGTCTGGGCACGGGCCATGCCGTCCGGCGGCCGACGCTCAAACCGGTATGTCCGCCCCGCGCCATCCCCGGGCTCCACCCCGCCCACGAGGCTCACCGTGCCCGCGTCAGGGGCAGCCAGCTCGGCCAGGAATGTCACTACGACGCACAGGGCGCCTCTCGCCGCTATCTGGGCTAGGACCGCCCGATTGAGCGCTAACGCATCGGCCACGGTTGTGGCGGAGAACGCCTCGTTCAGGATGACCAAGCTGCTTGGGGAGATCGCGTCCGTGATTGCGCGGGCGCGCTCCAGATCCGCCTCCAGACGGCCACCGGTGCGGGCGCCATCGTCCAGGCGCTCAAAGAGCGTGTAGACGCTGTCCGCCAACTGCAAGCTCGCCGCGCGTGCAGGCACCGGGACGCCAATCGAGGCGAGGTGGTGCAGCAGCCCAAGCGCCCGGGCGAGCGTTGTCTTGCCGCCCTGGTTTGCCCCCGTCACCGCGATGCGTCGCTCCCCTGGCTGTACCGCGACATCGTTGGTCACAACGGCGCCTGCCGCATTCCCTCGCTTGCAGGCGAGTGCCAGGTCGAAGAGTCCATCGGCCCGCATGCCAGCAGGGCCCACCTCTAGCACCGGATGAGAGAAGGCGAGCCCTGCGGCCACAAGCGGATCCATCATCTCCAGATAGGCGAGATAGAAGGCCAGTTCATTGGCGAAGGCTGCCACGCCCGGATCGATGGGGTCCCGGTGGTGCCCCGGAAACGCGTCGAGGTCTGCGAAGACGGCGGGATGCAGCCGGACCACGCGTTCGAGAATGCCAACCTCAACCACGTTCATGTCGCTGGTGCGGAAGACATCCACGGGCAGCGGCGCGGCGCCGGCCTGCCGAAACCGCGCAAACGTGGCCAGGATCTCAGCGCCGTAATCGTCAGCGCCGTCATCGCGCGCCACCGTGAGGGTGTTCTCGTCGATATCAAGCCGATACGCCACGGCCGCAAGACCGGCGAGGACGGACGTGGTCTCCGCAACCAGACTTGTGTGCCCTGCCGACGCCACGTGGGTCTGCAGCGCCTCCCGGACGCCACCCAGGGCGCGCGAGCTGATGGTCGCGATGGCGAACGCCGCCACGAGATCAGCCACGCTTGTGCAATACGTCATTCCGGCCTCGGCAAGCCACCGGTTGCGCTCGTGCCGGTTGATGAGCCTCGCCGCGTGGGTCAACTGTCCTTGGACTGCGCCGATACCTGCTGCAAACCGGGAGAACGCCTCGCGCAGGCCAGGTGACGCGAGATCCCGGAAGACCTCCAAGCGGTACGCCACCGCATCGGCGTCCGTCAGCGGCGTCAGGTACTGCGGGCGCAGCCACGCGCGGTCAGCACCGGCGCACAGCGCTGCGACGATGTCGTCAAGATGCAGGTCAGCCGCGGTGGCCTGGTCCACCGCCTCGGCGACGACAGCGCGCTGGTCGCCGGGACGGAACAGGATGCTCGTCGGGTGCGTGTCTGGCCTCCTCAGCCCGGCATGGTACGCGACTGCGTCATGCCGTCTGAGCGCCCGTAGGTGATCATTCGCCCCGCACGAGACAGCCGAGCCACCGCGCCGGATCGCTCCAGGCAATAGGCGGCCCGGCCCGCGAGTCTCTGTGAGCGCCCGGTGGCTGCCGCGATGTCCTTTGTCGTGAACGGATCTGGCAGGGTTGCCGGCAACAGCGCAAGCAGATTGGCCGGGTGCTCCACCCGCAGCGTCTCCACCACTTCCACAAGCCGCCGGTCCAGCCGCCGCCACTCGCGGGGGTACCGGTACCGGACCCCCGCCTCCGCCGGACCGCGCAGCTCTTCCTCGCGGATCAAGACGATGTCCATCTCGAAGTTGGGATGCGCCAGGAGCGCGGGGATGTGGACGAGCTCCTCGAAGACGTCCGCGGCAATGCCGTGCTTGGGCGAGCGCCGCCGTCCAAGGATTACGCCATCGGCGTCCACCCTCAGCAGCCACTTTTCAACCGCCACCGGGTAGACCAGCGTGATCCGATGCGTGTCCACGAGGCGGGCGAGCTTCTTGGCCGCCGACCCGAAGCTGCCCGTCTGGATCTCGACAAGACCGGCCGCGGTCACAACGTCAATGACATACCCGTCAACGGCCTGCTCGGTTGCCGAACCGGGCGTGGCTGCCGCGTACATCGCCTTCAGGGCCGCGTGCAGCGAGCCCTCCCGATACGTGGAGAGCCCGGAGGACGCGGCGCGGGTCTCGCTCAACGAGCGCGAAGCAGGATCGCCCCCATCAGGTCCGGACCCAGGTGCGGTCCCGTGGACGATCCAATCTGCGCCACGATCACCTTGGCCGGGTCGATCCCGCCCGGGATCCTGGCGATCAGGCGGTTGCGGAAGTCGTCCACCTCGGCCTGAGGGCTTGTGGGCGTGTGCATGATGGCCAGACGCTCAAGGGGTGCCGCCGTGATGAGCTCAATGGCAAGCTCGCGCGCCTTGGCCCGCGTGCGGGTGCTTCGGTCCAGGACCACCTCGCCGTCGCGCACGGTGATGATGGGCTTCACGGAGAGCACGGTCCCGATAGCCGCACGTGCGGCCGACAGGCGTCCGTTGCGGCGCAGGTACTCCAGCGTGTCAACGGCCACAAAGAGATCAAGGTCCGGCAGCCGCGAGCGAACCCCCTCAGCCACCGCGGCGGCCGAGATGCCCGTGGCCGCGAGTTCTGTGGCAAGGATTGCCGCCATCCCGGTCGCCATCGACGTGGTGCCGGTGTCGATGAGGTGGATCTCGCGGTTGGGCAGCATCGATGCTGCCACCGTGGCTGACTGCAGCGTGCCGGAGAGCTTGCTGCCAATCAGCGGGCAGACCACAGCTTCGGCGCCAGCGGCAAAGCAGGCCTCAAACACGTCGCGAAAGACGCCGGGTGCCGGGGCGGCCGTGGTGGGGATGTCAGAGCCCGCGGCAAGCAGCCGCTCCCAGAACTCGGCAGTGGTGATGTCCACGCCATGGCGATACTCCGCCGCGCCAAAGCGCACCCAGAGCGGCACCACGGTGATCTCGGCTGCTGCCGCAAGGTCCGGCGGCAGGTCGGCGGTTGAGTCGGTGACGACGGCAATCCGTCCCATGCAGCCTCCGCAGGGCCCGCCGTACGGCACGTGAGGCCGAGTGACGCCGGGTCTGGCGCCACGATGCCACGGAAAGGCAGTGCCGCGGCAGGCCCTTTGTCACTCGCAGGCCACGAGGCGTCTGACCGATGATGAGCCAGAGGGAATGGACGCATCCGCGCGCCGTCCACTTCGGGTGGCCTACTACCCTGCCGGGCGCCAACAAGATGAGGGGCTGTGCCCAAGACACTCCTGCACCGAGATCGGCAGAAGCGACGCGCCTTGGTGTCGGCTTTTGTGGTTTCCGAGGCCGTCCGGTGCGTCGAGTGCGGCATCTGCTCCTTCAACTGCCCGCTCGGCATTGACGTGCGTGGTCGCGCTCGTCTTGGTCTCCCGGTTGCGGAGGCCTATTGCCTGACCTGCGGTGAGTGCGTCGCTCGCTGCCCGCGCGGGACCCTTCGCTTTGAGGCGTCGCCCGTCTTCAAGGCCACCTCCGACGGGATGGGGCACTGAGATGGCAGACCGCATTGTCATCGTGGGGAACGGGCCTGCCGGGCTGACCGCAGCTGAGACCATCCGTGCGCTCAACCCCACGGCGGACATCGTTGTGGTCAACGGCGACACGCACGGGTTCTACTCGAAGCCAGGTCTTGCATACCTTCTTGCCGGGCTGGTCCCACAACCGCGCTTGTTCTCGCGCTCCGAGAAGGACATGGCAGACGCGCAGATCCGCGTGGTGCGCGGACGCGCCGTCCGCGTCTCGCCGGCGGACCACCGTGTGGTCCTGGCCGGGGACACCACGCTCCCCTACGACTGCCTGCTGCTGGCGCTCGGGGCAACCGCTGTCCGCCCCGACATCCCGGGCATCAGCCTCCCAGGCGTTGTGACGCTTGACAGCCTTGACGACGCGCGCCTCATCCTCAAGCTCGCAGAGGGCGCCACGACCGCCTGCGTTGTGGGCGGAGGCATCACTGCGCTGGAGCTTGCCGAGGGGATTGCCTCGCGCGGCGTGGAAACGCACTACCTCATGCGTGGCGAGCACTACTGAGCAAGCGTCCTTGATCCGCATGAATCGGCCATGGTGGAGGCACGCCTTGCCCACGAAGGCGTGAACGTCCATCGCGGCGTGGAGCTTGAGTCCGTCGTGGCGGCCAATGGGCGCGTGGCCGCGGTGGTGACCCGGACCGGGCAGCGCCTCCCGTGCGATCTGCTGGCCGTTGCCATCGGCATTCAGCCCCGCATCGATATCGCCCGCGAAGCGGGTCTTGCCACGGGTCGCGGCATCTGGACCGACGCGATGCTGCGGACAAGCGACAAGGACATCTTTGCCGCGGGCGATGTCGCCGAGGTGTTGGACCCAACCGGAGCCCGGCGGACGCTGGACAGCCTGTGGTCGGTTGCCATTGCCCACGGCCGGATCGCCGGGGCCAACATGTGCGGCGGCAGCGAGATCTACCGCCGGCCTGCGCCGTTCAACGTGACCAAGATCGGCGGCATCATGACCACCCTGATTGGCGCGGTGGGCACCGGCGGCCGCGAGGGCGACCTTGTGACGCTCGCCCGTGGGGACAGCAGCTTGTGGCGCGAGCGGCTTGACGGGTTTGCCGTTGCGGCCGACACGGGCGACAACCACCTCCGCCTGGTGTTGAGCGAGGACCGGATCCTCGGGGCTGTGGTGATGGGTGACCAAGCCCTCTCGCGTCCGCTCCAGCACGCCATCCGGGAAGGTCTGGACATCAGCGCCGTGCGCGGACGCCTCAAGGAGCATCCCGCCGCCGTTGCCCAGTTGCTTGCCGAGTTGACGGAACCGAAGGTGACCGTTGCGGCGCCTTAGCGATCTGCTGCTTGCGCTCGCAGCGGTCGCCGGCATCACGCTTCTGTATGCGGGCGTCACGCAGCTGTCTGGAACCCCTGCGGCCAGCGGCCTCCTGGGCCACACGCTCGGTGTGGTTGGCCTGGTGATGATGCTGATGACCGAGACGCTCTATTCGCTCCGCAAGAGGGCAATGCGCAGACCGCGCGGGAGCATGCGGGCGTGGCTGCGGTTTCACATCTTTACGGGGATCGTGGGGCCGTACCTGGTAGTGCTCCATTCCGCGTGGAACTTCAACGGCCTCGCAGGCGCCCTCACGGCGATGACCGGGATTGTGGTGCTCAGCGGCTTTGTTGGCCGCTACATCTACACGGCGGTGCCGCGAACTGCGGACGGTGCTGTGATCGAGGCGGCGGAACTGCAGGTGCTGCTTGACGACGCGCGGCGCGAGGCGGGCGGCGCGGCGGGCACCCCGGCCGTTGCAGCGGCCACACGCCGGCTGCGCACGCTAGAGCGCCAGATGTCCGCCCTGCGCTGGGCCCGCAGAACCCTTGCAACCTGGCACGCCGTCCACATCCCGCTTGGCGCCGGGCTGTTCGCGATGGCGTTCGCCCACGCCGCCGCTGCCCTCTACTACGCCACCCTGCTGCGATGACCCGGCTGTGATGACCCTGAGACACCACGGTGCGTAGACCCCTCGGCTGCATGACCTTCTCAGCGCTGATCGCCGTCCTGCTCGTCATCGTGGGCGTGGTGATTGCGGCTGCGGCAACCGGCAATGCCGTCTTCAGCCCGGGCGCCCTAAGCGCTGAAGCGCACTCAGGTCCGCTCGGCGGGGTCGCGTCGCACGCAGAGCTGGCCGGGCGCTGTGACGCCTGCCACAGCGCGGCGTGGTTTGGCGCATCAATGGCGGATCGGTGTCTCGCCTGCCATGCCGGCGTACGGGACCAGATCAACACTGCCAGCGGCTTTCACGGGCGATTTGCAGCAACACAGTCGTGCAGGCAGTGCCACACCGACCACCGCGGGGCCTCGGCGTCGCTGACCCTCGCCAATCCGGATGCCTTTCCGCATGACCTGACAGGGTTCTCGCTTGGCGCGCATCAGCTCCGCAGCAGCGGTGGCGAATTCCGGTGTCTGGACTGCCACCCGGCCGCACCCCAGGCGTACAAGCCCGCTGCGTGCACGGCCTGCCACGAGAAGCGTGATGCCCCATATATGGCCGAGCACGAGCAGGCCTTTGGCACCGGCTGCCTCAACTGCCATGACGGCGTTGAGACGTACGGGCGCACGTTTGGACACGCAACCTACCCGCTCACGGGCGGCCACGATGGCCCGGTGTGCAGCGCCTGCCATCATGGCCAGGCAACGCTCGCCGCACTCAAGGCCACGCCAACAGTCTGCCTGGAGTGTCACGCGGCCCGGGACATCCACGCAGGCAGGCTTGGGCCGGCGTGCGAGGACTGCCACACGCCGTCGTCCTGGAAGACGGCCACGATTGACCATAGCCGGACCCGCTTCCTGCTGGTGGGCAAGCACGTGGCCACGCCGTGCGAGTCATGCCACGTCAGTCGCCAGTGGACCGGCATCGGGACCACCTGCCAGGCGTGCCACGCCAAGGACGACGCGCACAACGGGCAGTTCCCCGCAGCCTGCGGGCAGTGTCACGTGGCAACGGGCTGGAAGGACGTCACGTTCTCGCATGACACAGTGGGCTTTGCGCTGGCAGGCGCCCACGCTGCAGTGACGTGCAGCGCATGCCACATAGGCGACAGGTTCGCAGGCACGCCCACGACCTGCATCGGCTGTCACGCCGCCAAGGACAAGCACAACGGGGCCTACGGGACGGACTGCGCAGCCTGCCACAAGGTCACCACGTGGGCGGACTGGACGTTTGACCACAGCAAGGCGTCATTCCCGCTCACGGGCGCCCACAAGAAGGTGAACTGCCAGGACTGCCACAAGGGCGGGGTCTTCAAGGGGACGCCAGCCGTGTGCGCCTCCTGCCATGATAGGCCGTCATCGCACGGCTCGGTGCTGAGCGGGGCCTGCAGCGCCTGTCACTCCACGAGCGCCTGGCTGCCAGCGGGCTTCAACGGACCGCACCCGTTCCCGATGAACCACGGTGGCGCAAGCCGGTGTGCGGCCTGCCATCCCACTACGTTGCTGAAGTACAGCTGCGCGTCGTGCCATTCGACCGGCGAGATGGCCTCCCAGCATGCGGGCATCTCGGGCTTCACGCAGACCAGCTGCACAAAATGCCACGCCGGCGGCGGCGGCGGGGGCGACTGATCCAGCAGCGCCAGGCTCACACGTGCGGCGCGACACCCTCTGCAAGCGCCGCCATGAGGTCTGTCTGGGCGCTGAACTCCAGCAGCGGGAAGTAGCTGCGCGCCGCGAACTCCACCGGCACCGGCACTTGGCGGCGGATGTCCAGCAGGGCCTCCACCAGCTGGTTGGGTGTGCCCGCATACGTGGCGCGCCCGTGGAGCAGTGCCTCGTCCGGACGGGTGTACACGGGAGCCTCGGGCGGAGGCAGGGACCGCGTGGCCGAAGCCTCCATGTCCGAGTACTTCCACTGCATCGCCCAAAGCGCATCGCGATAGCGGGTGAGGGCGTGCTCCCGTGATGCACCTGGCAGCAGGATTGAGTAGTGGATGAACCGGAACGTGGCTGGGTCACGGCCGATGCGCTCGCACTCGTCAAGCACCCACCCCACCTGCTGGACAAACTGCTCGGTGGGCACGTTGGCGAAGATGCCGTCAGCCAGCCGAGCCGCACGACGTATGGCGGGCTCCGCTCCCCCGCCGATGACAACGGGGATCTTGCGTGGCGGCGTTGGTCGAACAGCCAGCGTGGGCAGGTTGTAGATGGGTCCGGGGTGGGTGAAGGGCTCGCCGGTCCAGGCCTGCGGCAGGATCTGGAGGATTTCATCCATGGCGGCGCCGCGATGGCGCGCATCCGCGCCAAGCCCGGCAAACTCCGTCTCGGACCAGCCCAGGCCAAGGCCCAACGTCAGCCGCCCGTGGCTCAGCAGCTGGACGGTGGCCGCGTCCTCCGCAAGCCTGAGGGGATGGTGCATCGGCGCAAGAATGACGCCGGTCCCCAGCTCAATCCGAGACGTCGCCTGTGCAAGCGCTGCGCCAACAACAAGCAGCGAGGGCATGTACCCGTCATCAACAAAGTGGTGCTCCGTCGTCCAGACCGACGTGAAGCCCAGGCGCTCGGCCTCAACCGCAATGGCAATGGTCTCATCGTAGGCGCGCGTCCAGTCGCGTTCACCCGGACGGAGCTGGGCGCTGAGCAGACCAAAACCAAGTCCCATAGGGCACCTTCAGGCGTGTTTGCTGTTGACGAGGCCGAGCGATCGTACGCCATGGCAGGTTCACGCCCGGGACCCTGCCAGACCGCCCTCGACGCCTTTGCGTCCGGACAGGTAGCGTAGGCCCCGATGTCTGACCACTCCATCCCCACCCGACCGGCGCTTCGACTCGTTGGTGGGTCAACCGCACGTGCGTCCGCCCCCGCGAGCGCGGCTAGCGCGTTTGTCTGCACGTGGTGCGCGCTACGGTTCTCCAGCCGCGCGTCGCTGACGGCACACCATGGCGAGTCGTCCGCGTGCCGCGCCAACCAGACAGTCTCGAGTCCTCTCCAGACGCGATATGGCGATGCCGACATGGTCTGGACGCAGCCCGGCGAGGCCACGCTGCACCGCGTCCGCAGCAAGAGCTGCAGCCACACGCACCCGCGGGCCCGGCTTGTCGATGTCGCCGGCGAGACGATTGGCTTCCAGTGCGGCTGGTGCTACGGGATGCTGGCTGAGGACCTGCCGGGCAGTTGACCTGTCGGTGCCCGCATCATGCGGCCACCACGGGCGCTGCAGGCCCAAGACCGTGCGGCCGCAGGCGATGCGGCGTGAGGCTCCAGGACAGCGGCACCATCACCACCGCGATCACCACCAGCATCCACATGCCGTCTGCGAACGACCCTGTTGCGTCGCGTGCGGCGCCAAGCGCAAACGGCGCAACCGAGGCCATCACGTAGCCCACCATCAACATCATGGCGGAGACGCCGCCAGCGTCGCTCGCGTCCGCGCCAACATCGGTGGGCAGGGTCAGCGCAAGGGTGAGCATCATGCCCAGACCCGCGCCAAGACAGACCGCCCAGAGGAAGCCCGGGCCAGGGAACGCCGCAACACCCACAAGCCCCACAAGACACGCGACCGCGTCAACCGCAAGCAGGGTCCGCCGCGGTAGGCCCTGCCGAGAGAGCGCAGGCGCGGCGAGGGACCCCACGATGGCCGCCACGTTCATCACCGTCAGCAGCGTGGCCGCCACGGCCGGCTCCCACCCGCGCTCCACGTACGCGCTTGGAAGCCATGCGCCGCTCCCGTAGTACAGCCATGACTGGAGGCCAAACATCAGCCCGATCACCCACACGACTGGTGACCGGAACGGCATGGCGGGCAGCCCAAGGCCTCGTGGTGAAGGCGGCGCCGGGACGGCGGCTACCGGCGCGGGTCTCTCGACGCTGGCGTGTCCGGGGCGCGATAGCCACATCCACGCGATTGCGCCAAGCCCGGAAGCCAGCGAGATCACAGCCAGCGACAAACGCCAGCCGCCGAGCCCCGTGGCAAGCGGCACGGCCACCCCGGAGGCGATGGCGGCACCCACAAGCGTCCCCCCGGCATACGCAGCGCTCCCGGCCACGGCGAGGTTTGGCAGCCGCTCCCGGATGAACATCGCCGACGCGGGCCCGGAGATTGCGGTGGCAAACCCCACGGCGATGGTGAGGACCAGGAGAACCGCCTCGCTGGGCAGGAGGACGCGGGCCACGCCTACCAGCGCAACGGCGCCCGACGCGGCCGCCAGTGCCTGGCGCATGCCCAGCCGGCGTGCCAGCACCGGACCCAGCGGGGCGAAGAGACCCATGCAGAGCACGGGGATTGTGGTGAGCAGACCCACAAACGAGTGGCTGACGCCAAGATCGGCCACGATGTCGCCCGCAAGTGGGCCAATCCCGGCAAGCTGCGGCCGCAGGGCAAGCGCGACGAGAAGGAGCCCCACAAGCACAGCCGCGGACTGCTGGGGCCGAGCGGCCGGCGCGTTGGTGTCAGGCATGTGCACTCACGGGCTGCGTCTGCGCGCCGATCGATTCCGTCGGCGGCTGGGACTCAGCGTGACACACGTTGGGGCGGGCAATCTGTCGGCAGCGGCCGACGGCGCTGTCGGCTGGCGCCTACCGGGAGGGCCAGGAGTGCTGCCGACCCGGCGCGACGCCCCGCTCCCCTACTTCACGACGACAAACGCGTCTACGTCCACGCGCGGCTTGCCCGCGGTGCCCGACACGACCACCTTCACGGTGTGAGCGCCGACTGAGGCGAAGCTGTACCGCCAGACCAGCACCCGGTACTGGGCGGAGGACCGGTACAGGCTCACGGTGACCGGCGGGAGGCCGTCCACGTAGACCTTCGCGGAACCTCGTCCTGGGCCCTTCATCACGACTAGTGCGATGGCACGCCCGGTGAACGCGTACGTTGCGGTGGCGTTCTTCGCCCGGCTGTACTTGTCGCTGCCGCCGGAGAGCGTCGCCTTCGCGTACGCCGACCAGACGCCCTTGTACTTCACCAGCGTGCTGGTGTTCTGGGTGATCCGCGGCAAGAGCGGGGCGGTGACCGATACGGCGCTGTTGCCCGTCGCGTCGTACGCGGTCACCCGGTAGGCGACCGTGCCCGAGGTGGGCATGGTGGTGGCGAGGCTGGTGCTGAGCGGGCCGATCGCCACCCCCGTCCAGACCCCGGTGTTGACCTTCTTCTGCAGCGTGTAGTGGTGGAGCCCCGAGCCGGCTACCGCGTCGGCCGCGGACCACGAGAGGACCACGGGCGCAGCGGACGTGGTGGAGGCGCTCGAAAGCGAGTACCCCGTGCGCAAGGTGACCGTCATAGGCACGGAGAAGACCGGCGCGAGGATGTCCGTCCCAGGTGCGGCCACCGTCACCGTTGTGCAGTCGGTGCCGGCGCTCACATTGAGCGCGGTGTCAGTTGCGCGGACGCAGACAGCGTGGGTGCCCACCGCGAGGCTGCCGACGAGCCCGCCCACAGGCACGGGTGCGTGCCTGTCGGCAGCAGTTCCGTCGCCAAGCTGTCCATTGGCGTTGTATCCCGAACACACCATGGCGCCGCTCACCACACCGTCGGCGAGGGCCGCGCAGGTGTGCACATTGCCGGCCGTGATCATGGCGCCGCTGGCAAACCCAAGCGTCAAGACAGGCGTGTAGCTGCCGGTGTCGGTGCCCTTGCCAAACTGTCCCACGCCGTTGTCGCCCCAGCACCAGACAGAGCCGGTGTCGCTGCGTGCGCAGCTGTGGACCCCGCCAGTGGCGATCGAGGTGGCCCCGGTCACGCCGAATGCGACAACAGCAGCTGCGCTGTGGTGGGCGGCGGTGCCGTCGCCCAGCTGCCCGGTGGGGTTTGTGCCCCAGCAGCTGACCGTGCCGCCGCTGAGGATGACGCAGACGTGGAAGTAGGAGCCGCTGATCGCCGTGGCGCCCGTGATCCCGGCGATCGCGACCGGGGCGGAATGGTAGGCCGGGACGGCGTCGAGACCGAGCTGGCCGCTAGAGCCGCCGCCCCAGCACTTGACCACCCCGTCGGTGACGATGGCGCACACGTGGTAGGTGCCGGCGCTGATCGCGGTGGCGCCTTCGAGCGCGGTTATGCCGTCGAGGACCACGACCGGGACGGCGCTGTACGTCGTGGAGAAGACGTTCTCGCTGAGCTGGCCATTGCCATTAGAACCCCAGCAGTTGACCGTGCCCCCGGCGATGATCGCGCAGGTGTGGTGTCCGCCCGCGCTGATGGCCGTGGCGCTGGCGAGGTTGCCAACGCCGGCGATACCAAGGACCGCGACCGGCGTGGAGCTATCGGCGGTGAGGTTGTTGCCAAGTTGCCCATCGACGTTGCTGCCCCAGCAGCGGACGGCGCCGCCATCCAGGATCGCGCAGGTGTGGCTGTCGCCAGCGGAAACCGCGATGGCGTTCGTGATGCCGCTGACGGCCACCGGCGTTGGGCTGTCGGTGGTGGTGCCGTTGCCGAGCTGCCCGTTGGAGTTTGACCCCCAGCAGCGGACAGAGCCGCCGACGATAACTGCGCAGGTATGCCAAGCACCCCCCGAGATCGAGACCACTCCGGCGATCGTGCTGGTGACACCCTCGCTGAGACCCCCGAACGCGCCGTCCGTGGCGGACATGGCAGTCCAGGCGCCGCCCGCCACGCTCACGTCGGCCGACGCCACGTCGGTCCCGTCGGTTGCGGTGGCGGTGACTGCAAAGGGCTCCCCCGGGTGGATGAGCGAGGGCGCGAGGACGGGCGTGTTGACGACGGGGGCCGCGATGTCAATCACGGCCGTCGCCGGCGCGGGCGCTGCCGCGGCGGTACCGGCGATCAGAGACGCGGCCGCGAGGCCAACGGCGACGCGGCGGACCGCATGAAGCAGGGAACCCATCGCGCGGTCGCTCCGATCACATGAAGAGGCTCGACCGGGGAACGCTCGAATGCCTGCGCGATAAGATGCCGTACTTCCGGCTCGCGTGCAACGATATGTTGACACGCAGTCCTGTCGGACAACGCGCCAGCCCCGCTCCCCTTCTTCACGACGACAAACGCGTCGCGCTGCGGCGCCGCCTGGGCGACGCCGCAGCAGCCGCTCCCCTACCGCACCACGGCGAAGGAGTCGAGGTCAACGCGGGGGTGGCCAGCGGTGCCAGCCACGACGAGCTTGACCGTGTGCGCGCCCGATGTGGCGAAGTTGTACTGCCAGACAACAACCCGGTACTGGGCCGAGGCGCGGTACAGGTTGACCGTGGCGCGCAGGACGCCGTCCACATACACCTTGACCTTGCCGCTCACCTTGGACTTGGTAGCCACCAGGCCGATCGCCCGGCCCGTGAAGGCGTACGTGGCGTAGGCGTTCTTCGCTCTGCTGTACTTGTCGCTGCCGCCCGAGAGCGCGGACGTTGCGTACTTGGCCCAGACGCCCTTGTACTTCACGAGGGCGCTGGTGTTCTGGACGAGGCGCGGGGTGAGCGTTGCTCCCGTGGAGGCGGCGCTGTTGCCCAGCGCGTCGTACGCGGTGACCCGGTACGCCACGGTGCCCGACGAGGGCATGGTGGTTGCGAAGCTGGACGCCAGCGGCGTCGGGAGACCGATGGCCGCCCACGCGCCGCCGTTGAGCGACCGCTCAAGGGTGTAGTGGTCGAGGCCCGAGCCCATTCCCGGGTCGGCGGCCGCCCAGGACACCGTCACCGGCACCTCGGACGTGGCTGACGCGGAGGAGACGGCGACACCCACGCGCAGGGAGACGGTGGTGGCTTTTGAGAAGGCCGGCGCGATGCTGTCAATGTCCAGCTCGCCGGTTGCGTAGGCGTCGGCCGACGGCCCGGTGTTCAAGGCGGCGTCGGCGACGGAGTCCGCGAGGAGTCGCGGCGCCAGGGTGCCCGACGATGTGCAGCCGCTCACCGTGACGGTGAAGCTCGTGCCCGACGCGGCGGACGGCGCAAACGTGCAGCCGGCGGCGTTCCCTTCGTTGGTGAAGTCGCCGGACTCGAGACCCGTCACGGGCTCCGAGAACGCGATGGTGTAGTCGATCGAGGTTGCGCTGGTGGGGCTTGTGACGATCGTGCTGAAGCTGGCAACGGCCGGGGCCGTGGTGTCAGCGGCGTCGATGGTCAGTGTGGCGCAGGCCGTGCCGTCGCTCACGTTGCCTGACAGGTCCGACGTGCGCACACAGACTGGGTGCGTACCGGCCGAAAGCGCGGTGATGCCAAAGTCAGACGGGGTGACCGCAACGACCGAGGAGGCCAGGGTCCCGTCGCCAAGCTGGCCGGATGCGTTGGAGCCCCAGCATCGGACCGAAGCGTCCGGGAGGATCGCGCAGGTGTGGCTGAAAGACGGGGCAATCGCCGTGGTGGCGGAGACGCCGGAGCTGGTACCCAGCTGGCCGGATGCGTCGGAGCCCCAGCACGTGAAGGTTCCGTCCACCAGGGTGGCGCAGGAGTTGCTGAAGCCTGAGACCAGTCCGGTAGCGGCCATCGGCAGCAGGGCGTCCACCGGCACGGCGCTGGCGGCGACTGTGCCATCGTTGAGCTGGCCGAGGTTATTGAAGCCCCAGCACTTGACCGCCCCGGTGATGAGGAGGGCGCAGGTGTGGTTGGTGCCCGCGGAGACCGCGACGGCGTTGGTGATCCCGCTCACTTGGACCGGGGCGAGATGTGCGTTGCCGTCTGCGCTGCCGATGCCAAGCTGGCCCGTGTGGTTCCGGCCCCAGCACCAGACGGTGCCGTCAAGCAGCGTCGCGCAGGAGTGAAAGCCCGCGCTTGAAGTGACGCTTGTGGCCGTGGTGATCCCGCTCACGACAACCGGCGTCGTGCTGTCCGTGCTGACCCCGTCGCCCAGGCCAAACCCGTTGAAGCCCCAGCAGCTCACGGTGCCGTTTGCAAGCAGCGCGCACGTCTGGTACTGGCCGGCGGTCACAGCCGTGGCCGTTGAGATCCCGGGGACCGTGACAGGTGCGCTTCGCTGGGCGTACGTCCCGTCGCCCAGCTGCCGGCCGTCGTTGACGCCCCAGCAGCGGATCGTGTGGTCCGACAGAACGACGCAGGTGTGCCCGTAACCGGCGGCGAGCGCCACGGCGTTCGTGATGCCGGTGACCTGCATCGGCGTGGAGTCGGCGGGCTCGGTGCCGTTGCCAAGCTGACCCAGCGTGCCCTGGCCCCAGCAGCGGACCGTGCCGTCGGTCAGCAGCGCGCACGTGTGATAGGCGCCCGACGAGATGGATGATGCTCCGGGAAGCGTGCCTGATACAGCTTCGCTGGCGCCGCCGAAGGCTCCGTCTGTCGCCGACATGTCGGTCCAGAGGCCGCCGTCGATGCTCACCTGAGCCGACTTGACGCCGGCGTTGTCGCTGGCGGTTGCGGTCACCGTGAACGCGGAACCCGCCTGCACTGTGGCGGGCGTCAGCAGCGGCGTTGAGATGGCGGGTGCGGTGACGTCCGCAGGCGGGGTGGGCAACGGCGCCGCAATGGCAGTTCCCGCCAGGAGCGATGCGGCCACGAGGCCAGCGATCGTGCGGCGTGCCGCGCGCATCAGGGATTTCAAGGTGGTCTCTTCCAAACGGACTCAGCCCGACGCACGCGCAGACGCTGCTGTTCCGAGAGTCCGACCGTATGACCTATGGCCCTGTGCGGATAGGCCGGGTGGCCCCCTTGCACGGTGGGCCTGTGGACGTCCCGCTAGGCCGCGCGTCCTACAGTGGTGTAGGCGGTGGCGACGCTGTGGCCGGTCCCACGAAAGCCAGTACGCGGCCGGCGGCACGTTTGGGACGGCCCTGGCGGCCGTTGTGCCAGACGGCGCGGCGCCGCCGGGAGTGGCGCCACCGGACGGACTGGCAGGCTAACTCACGTCGGCTGGCTTGCGCGGCGTGCCCGCAGGCTTGGTGGGATGGAGCGGCACCCCGACGCACGTGAACAGCAGCGCTGCCAAAGGCTGGCCGAGGAGCGCCGGGATCTGCGAGTCCAGGAACGTCATCCCCGACGCACCGATGCCCAGCGCGTACGCGGCGAGATGCAGGCGGCCCTCCACGATGCCGGCGTCAAGCTGGGCCTCCCGGTACCCGCGGTCGTCGATGAGATCCAAGTTGACAGCCGCAATGACGACGAACGAGGCATCACGCCCGAGGTCCTGCCCGTAGCACGCAACCCACAGCTCGTCCCGGAGCGAACCCCGTCGCACAGGACGTTCGAGGTCAGGCCAGCGGTAGAGACCGGGCTCCAGCCCCTCAACAGCGTGGACGGCGATGAAGTGCGGGACCCGTGTTCCGCGGAGCGCCACCGCAAGGAGGCGCTCGAACGTGCGGCAATCGACCGTAGCCGTCGCGTCGAGCGTCCGCGCCGAACCGCGACGAAGGATGACAGCGTCGAGGTCGTCGGTGGCCGGCAGGCGGCCGTTCACCGGCTCCGGCGTGGGCCAAGGCAGGCCGAGGAGCTCAACATCGCCCGCGTGCTGGGCAAGCGTCACGAGCGGGAACTCAACCGGCGCCAGGTCGATGGCCCCCGTTGCCGCTTCCCCGCCGGGGGCGATGGCGGGCGCGCCGTGGCCCAGCGTGACGATGGCCAGCGGGTACTCCTGCGTTCCGTCGGCACCAACGAGCCGTGCGACGGCTGCATCGGGAAAGCGGGTCAGGAGCCCCGGCCGATAGCCGCCGGACTCGGCAAGCGCAAGGGTGTTGGCAAGCATCGTGCCGGCGTCCCAGTAGATGTGCCGGAATGCGCGCTCCGCGTATCGCCACCCCGTCCGCCACGGGATCCCCGTGACCACGATGGTCGTGGCGTCACCGGTCGCCGGCGGGCCAACTTGGCGGAGCAAATGTCCCGCGGGGTCATACCAGTAGACGCCATCGCGCAGCCCGGATACACCAGATGCGGACACGTACAGCTCAAGCGGGAACAGGCCCCCGGCCGACCCGGCAGGGCGAAGCGGGAACCGCCGGCCATCCCTGCGCACCGCAACCCGCACCACGCCGGCCGAGAGGTGGAGGAGCCGGGCAAGCCCCTCCAGGTTGATTGGCCTTGCGACCGGGGTGTGGCGCCCTGCGAGCAGGTCCAGCGTTGGTGCGTGGACGGGCGGCCAGACCGCAGGAAGTTCAACTGTTGGAAGGCTGTCGGGATAGGCCTTGTGGTGGGCGGGGAACGTTGGGCGGTGGTTTGGGGTGAAGTCCTGCCGTACAAGCGGGTGGTCCATCGGCAGCGGCCACACGTCATCGGGGGCGCCAGCATAGGAACTCAGGCGGTGATAAAGCCGCACCGTGTCGCCGGGAGTCATTTGGCTGGTCAGGAGTTGGCCCCTGCGGACGCAGGCACCACGGCGCGGGGCATGCTCTCCAGATACTCCTCGAGGCTTGTGGGGAAGCCCGGCGCTCGAAGATCGGTCCCGCAGGCCTCTTCCAGCAGCTTGGCCACCATTGCGTACTCAGCCTTCCCGCCGTAGCGCGCTTTGCCGCGAATGAACAGCTGCTCCACCGTGCTGGCGATGTCGAGGGGCACAGAGCGCTCGCGGCCCACCTGCAGCGCAAGGCCCATGTCCTTGAGGCACAGGTCGAAGTTGAACCCGACGTCGTAGCTGCCGCCCAGGATGGTGGTGCTCTCGGTCTCGAGGATGAAGCTGTTGCCCGAACTCGCCCGCAGCACCTCCCACGCCATGCGCAGGTCGATGCCGGACTGCTTCGCCAACATGAAGGCCTCGGCCGAGGCGGCGATGTGAATGAAGGCGAGCATGTTGGTGATGACCTTGAGGATTGAGGCGCTGCCCAGCGGACCCACGTGGAACACGCGACCACCCACGGTCTCGAGGATGTCCCGGTTGGCCTCGAAGACATCCTCCTGACCACCCACGATGATCGTGATCGTGCCGGAGGAGGCGTTGTGGCAGCCGCCGGTCACGGGACACTCCAGCGTGTCGACGCCGCGCTCAGCCAGAAGGCCAGCAAGCCTCTGGACCTCGTGGCTGTCGTTCGTGCTCATCTCGATCCAGACGCCACCTGGCGCAAACCCGTGCACAAGGCCGTTGTCCCCGGCGACCACGGCATTGACTGCGGCCACCGAGGGAAGGCACGTGATGACAACCTGGCAGGCGCGAGCCACCTCGGCCGGCGAGTCCGCCCATGTGGCGCCCAGTGCAAGCAGCGGCTCAGCGGCCATCCGGTTGAGGTCGTGGACGGTCACCGCGTAGCCGCCGCGCAGCAGGTTGGCGGCCAAGTGGAACCCGATGTTGCCGATGCCGATGCAGCCAACCGTCTTCACGTTCAGTCCTCCAGTTCGCGCTACTCGGCTGCCTCAATGGCGTCGCACCACAGGATGCCTGTCCTGAGATGGCCTCGCTGGTCCATCCGAACCCCTCCGTGGATCGCTGGCTTTGCTTGCGATCCTGGTGCTGGATGAGCGCATCAAGGTGACCGAGGACGGCGAGTGCGAGATCGAGCCCGTCGACGCAGACCCGCTCATCTGGTGCATCGCGCGCTAGGACCGGACGCGCTCCGCTAAGCCCGCCCTGAACTCGCTCACGGCGCGCTCGAATGCATCGCAGGAGACGCGATATCCGGTCAACGCACCAGCGTCGGCGCCTGAGGCCACGTAGACGGACTCGTCAGCCACCCATGCCAGAAAGAACCAGTTCTGATCGGCGTCCACGAACGGGTTGTCTACCGTCCAGGGCCTCGTCCAATCCGATTCAGCGAGCCGGCTGCCGTGCAGTTCGACGCCTGTCTCCCGGCCGCGCTCGCGGACGGCTGGCTCGAAGGGCACGCCCCGCCCCGCTGAACGGGCGGCGTGATGCCGCGTTCGGGGCGCTGCTGGCGTTGCTGACGAAACCGACCTGAAGCACGACTCAGGACAGGCCCGGCATCGGGCGAAACCAAGCCGGCATGAACGACTGCCGCGCCCCGTTCAGATCGGGGACCCCTTCCCGTCGCAGGGCTGGTCGCCTGTTTCCTGTTCCAGCGCCGCGGTCGCGAGTGATGCGTCATGAGCTGAGACGGGATCGAGCATCGCCTGCACGAGGCGCCCCGCCAGTTCGCCGTCGAGGACCTCGAAGGTCAGGTGGTCTGCTGAGTCGGTCCATTCGTAGAACGTGGCGAGGTCGGTGATACCGGCCCCAACCGCCGCCTCATCCGCATCGTAGATCGCGACCAGGCGGAGTCGACATCCTGCTTCGATTCGATCGCGGGTGGGGGCTGGATCGAGATGGTGAGGCGGGGCACTGTTCATTACTGACGGTTGATAATGACGCGCGACGTTGTCGCGGCACTTGACCAAGGCCGTCGGGTCGCCGACCATCAGGCCGTGCCAGCACGTCGGTGGCAGCGGGGGTGTGTGATGGACTGGGCCACGACGAAGCGTCGACGACGCGGCTCGGCGCGGACACTTGCCGCCTCCGTGGTGTCCGCCGACATCGCGCTCGCAGCCTGGGCGCTGGCGGCCGGGCGGACGGTCGTCACGTCCTCTGGCGGTCTCGGCGTCCTCTACAGCGACTACCAGTCGGCAGTGGGGTCGGTGACCATCACGGCGTTCGTCATCAGCATGGCGGCCGCGGCGGTTGGAGGACTGGCGTGGCACGTCGCGCGCGAGCGGCCGCGGCTCCGAGGAATGGCGGGCAGTCAGTGGCTGCCGGCTGACCGCATCCTGAACTTCGCGTGGTTCATGGTCGTGATGCTGCTGGCGAGGCTCGGCGTCCTGTCGGCGTCTGGCGCCGTCAGCGCCCCGGACGAGGCCACGATGACGTTCGTGGTCGACCACATGGCCGCGGCGCTGCCGTTCGCCGTCGGGCTGTCAGTCTGGGCGTGCGGCTGGATACTCGGGACAATCCTGATTGCCGCCCTTGCCGAGGACGTCTCGGTCGCCGCCAGCAAGGACATCGCCTGACCCGTCTGGCACGACCGGCGTCTCTGGCGGGTGGGCCAGTGGTCCCCAGGCCGCCCTGACGCTGGCGAGGTCCGCAGCGTCCCGGCGGCACTGCTTGACGTCGCAGCCGGTCAGCCTGCTGGTGCGGTCCGCCACCCTCGCCAACCAGCGGTGCGCGGGGTCGCGCGAGCAGACCCAGCCGACCACCGACCCGCTGCCGGCGGGAGTGGTCTCCGGGACGCCCTCGTTGGCGGGGTCCCACTCGCGGGCCACGAAGGGGAAGTCCGACAGGAGCCGACCGGCAACCGCCACCGAGGGCGTCCGCGCCGACGTGAGGCGGAGCGGCGGGTAGCCCGTTCGCCAGGTGGTAGGCGTTGACCTCGTCGGCCCTGCGGGCGATGCTGCCGGCCTGGACGCTCGCCCGGTAGGCGGGCAGCGCGGCGGCCGTCCGGCTCTCGGCCGTGGTCGAGAGGTCGAACAATCCCATGCGCGCGTCCCCGGGGTTGTGGAACTGTCCCCAGTCGAGCCTCGGCCGCCCGCCGCTCCGCGTGAACTCGTCGCGGACGAGCCGGGCGTAGAGCGCGCCGTCGGCGTGGCCCGCCAACTGGGCGCGCATCAGGCCGAGCACGAGGTTCAGCCGGCGCACGTTCTGGACGGTCCGGTTGCGCAGTTCGAGTCAGTCCCGCACCTGGACGATGGCGTCCTCCACCGCGCCCGTGCCGCGCGGGTAGTCCAGTCCGCGCACCTGCCGGCGCATGGCGAACTGCCGCCGGACCTCGTCGTCGTGCGCGAGCACCCAGCGGGTCGCGTGCTGCCGGCCGGAGCCCGGCCTGCCGCACGCGGGGAGGCCAGGCCATGCCTATCCGCTTGCCTCAACACACCACAAGATGTAGGCGAGCGGGCCGCGCGGACTGTGGCCCTTGGCCGTGGTCGCCTTCTCGGCGATCAGGGCCGCCGACCAGGCGGTCACTTCCCGGCGGGCCCGCCGCTGTCGCCGGGGTCCCCCTCGGCCGGGCCGGCGCGAGACTCCTCCAGCCGGTCGAAGAGAGCCCGGCGGCGCTTCCACTCCTCGTCATCCATCCTCTCGGCCTCCCTGTACTCGCGCCGGTTCGGGCCGGTCTCGTCGAGGGGCGTGCCGGCGGGCCAGTCCATCCACCACTTTGGCTTCGCGTGTCCGAACACGAGGCCGGACAGGGACCAGGGCGCCGGGGGCACGCACTCCGGGTCCTCCACGGGGAGCATCGCCGGATCGTTGGGGAAGTCCCAGATCGAGCAGATCACCCACCTTGCCTCCTCGCCGTCATCGCCCATGAGTACGGCGGCGTCCGCCTCGGACACCAGGCCGTCGCGCACGGCACCGCGCACAAGGCGGTCGTACTCCGCCACCTGCGCCCTCCCGCGCTGGCTGTCCCGGTCGCTCCGGACGTGCTCGAGCAGGTGGTAGAGCGTCCACCCGTAGGCGCGGCGGGACCCGGGGCGCCACTTGCACCTCGCCCAGGTGCGCGCGAGCCCCTCGTCGAGCGTGCCGTCGTCCGTCATGGCCGATCCCCTTCCCCGTTGCGCCGGATGCCGTGGCTTGCTTCGCGCGTACGCAATCACCGGACCCGTATCGTTTCTCAAGTCTCGTAGTCGAACCCGCAGCCCTACCTCGACGAGTTCTGCTTCCGGGCCGAGTTCTCTGGGCGGCGCGGCGCCGCGTTCGGAGCGCTGCTGGCGGGGGTGGTCGCATCATCCACCACGACCACGCAGTCCGGTCCAGAGGCCTGACGGATCCCTTCGACCTGCGCGGGAAGCAACTCCGAGCCGCGAACCACGATCGCGTGCGGCCGTTGGCCGCGCCGACCCAGCATCTCCAGGACTCGGACTGCCTTTGTCGCAGGCACGGCGACGAGGTCGCCGTCGGCAGGCCTCAGGACCTCTGCCGCCCAGCCATGCAGTCGGCAGAGGTCAACCGCCGCCGCGGCGGCGGAGTCCCCGGTCTGGAACACGAAGGTCGCGAGCGCCTCTGCGGGCGCGTCATCACGGCGAGGTTCGAGGACGGTGCCACCTGCAGAACGCAGGAGGTCCTCGATGTCTGAGTCCATCCCCCCGATCAGGAACGGCGGCCGGCGCTCGATCAAGTTGTCCACAAGCCTCATTCTGGGGTTCTACGGCCACGCGATCAAGGGTCCCGGCATACCCGCGAAGTAGACCGGCGCGATGCGCGTCCGCCCCGGTCCGCGACCGCGACCTGCCGCTTCCGTCTCGGGGCGCATCGGACGACCTGCGCGCCCGCCTGGAGCTGCGGCTCGACCGCCTCAAGCAGCAGTTCGGGTGGGGCGACATCGAGGCGTCGGAGTACCGCGCCAAGATGCAGGAGACGCAGGCGGAACTGGCGCTCCAGCCCGAGCCCGACAGGATCGTGACGTTCGACGCGGTGGCATCCGTGGTGGAGGCGCTGCGCGCCGCGATTGACACCGCTGGCCCAGAGCAGCTCCGCGAGCTCATCGGGATGCTGGTCGAGCGCATCAAGGTGACCGAGGACGGCGAGTACAAGATTGAGCCCGTCGCGGCCGCACGGCCGTTCTTCGCGGCCGCGAATGATTTGCTTCTGGCGCCCCCGGACGGATTCGAACCGCCGACGCCAGCCTTAGGACGGCTGCGCTCTATCCACTGAGCTACGGGGGCGTGCGAGCCGATGGTAGCCGACCATCAGCGTGCAACGCGTCAAGACTCCGCGGAAGCGTCGTCCCATTCCCAGCTGCTCTACCCGCGATGATCCTTGTTGAGGCCTCCGCGACGACCTCGCGCAGCACGTTCCAGCGCGAGCACGTTGCCGCCCGTCTGGACCTCGCGCTCTGGGCAATCGTGGACCAGCGGCCGAGTCGCCGAGTCACTGACGCGCGGGTGCGCGCCCGCCTGACGCGGCGTGGCATCCGTCGCCTATGCTGCCGCTGCGTCCGCCAAATCGAGGTCAGTCACCCCGGGGGTTCGATGGACAACGACGCCGATATGCCACGGCAGGCGGCCGCGACGGAGCCCGCCAGCGACGACGAGGTGGAGGCGCAGCGCCGCGCCGAGATACACGAGCGTGCCGTGGCGATCCGTGAGGCTCGCCGGCGAGCCAACGTCCTGGTACCGGCCGACGTGGAGGGCACGTGGCGGTCCGGCGGGTACCGCTCCGGGCGTGTCCGAACCCGCGCTCTCGTTGGCATCCTGGCCATCAGCGCGCTCGCGGACGCCGGTCAATGCGTCATGAGCCTGCAGGGCATGGGGCTTGCCGACGCAGCCCTGGCCGGAACCCTGACGCAGGCAACCGCCGAAGCCTTTGACACGACGCGCCAACAGCTGGCCATCGCCCAGGTGGTCATCAATCTCGTGACATTCATCGCCATGTTTGCGTGGCTGTCGCGCGCAGTGGACAACATCCCGCCCCTGACGGGGCATACGCCGCGCTTCAGCCCGCGCGGTGCCATCGGCTGGTGGTTCGTGCCCTTCGCTAACTATGTGGTCCCGTACCAGATCGTGCGCGACACGGCGGACCGGATGCGAGAAGGGGCACGCGAGCTCGCCGACCGGCTCGTCCTGCCGTGGTGGCTCCTCTGGCTCGTGAACGGCTGGCTTGGCATGATCATGCTGCGGCTGCCCTCAACCACCATCCCGGAGATCCGCGGCTCGCTGGGGCTGAGCGCACTCGCATCTGCTGTAAGCGTCCTCGGTTCGCTGCTGCTGATCGTCATCGCGCTCGCGATGGAAGAGCGCTCGGCTGCGCTTGCAGCGGCGCAAACCCAGAGGACCGGCGATGACGATGACGATGCTGACGACGATCCGCCAGCGCCCGCCGGGGACTGGCCGATGCCGCCCGCACCCCCACGGGGCACCCCATCCGCGCGGTAGGCACACCCGTACCAAGGTTGGTAAAACCAGACGTCGAAGAAGTGGTTGAGGTCCCGGTGCGACACGCGTGAGGCGTAGGCCGTGAAGTCATCCACGGACGCCGGGCGGCCAACCGCTTTGCCGGCGCGCGGTTATGCTCCGCGAATGCGTCGTCCCCTCGGTGTGTTCCTCCTCGTGGTGTTCTTGGTTGCGGCCTGCGCGACCTCCCCCGTACCACCTCCCGGTGCAACCGCAACGCCGCCACCAAGCGTTGCCGTTACGCCGGAGGCCACGGCCGCCCCGCCGTTGCCAACTGGCACGCCAGCACCAACGCCCCTCCCCTGCATCGCCAGCGGCACCCAGGCGCAGATCAACGCGCGCCTGGTCCGCCCCAACGCTGAAGCCGTGCTCTGTCAGGGCGCGGTCTTCGATCTGCTGGGCCCCGTCGTGTTCCGCTTCTCCGGCCAGAAGGTCTACACGGAGGGGCACCCAACCGGTGCAAGCCGTGCGGTCCTCCGCATCGGCTCACCGACCCTGGACCACGCCGTGACGATGCTGGACATGGATCACGCGGAACTGACCAACGTGATTGTCGATGGAGACCGCCCAGGCCTTGGGCCGATGTCCGGCGATGGCCTGATCCTTGCGGGCGGCATGGCAACCGGTCAGGTCATCGCGCACAACAAGATTGGCAATACGAGGACGTGGTCGTCGGTCCACCTCTTCGAGGGCAGTGGCACCACGCCATGCGTCGATGCGCTGGTCGAAGACAACGACATCGGCCCGGCCGGCACCAGCGACAACTGGGCCGACGGGATCTCGCTTGCCTGCACCAGGTCCACCGTCAAGGGCAACCGCATCACGGACGCCACCGATGGCGCCATCGTGGTCTTTGGCGCGCCGGGCTCGCAGATTGTGGGCAACTTCATCACGGCAAGGACCCGGACCCTGTTGGGCGGGATCAATCTTGTAGACGTGGGGCCGTACGCCGGTGACTACACGGGCACCGTGGTCCGCGAGAACACCATCAACGCCGCGGGCGCCGTCATCCGCATCGGCCTGGCCATGGGAGAACGCGTGTGGGGCTGCCTCCCAGCCGACAGCACGCACGCGGTGGCCCACGGCGCCACGGTGACCGGCAACACGCTGCGCGGCACGCACATGCAGTACGGCTACGCGGTCTCGGGCGTCAAGGACTGGACGGTGACCGGGAACGTGGATCTCGCCCGCCACCGCGGTACCCCGTCCGTCCCATGCGGCGCCACGGTGGCGAGTGCCCCTGCGGGCTTCCTGCTGCAGCGCGCCACCTCGCACGGGACATTCCAGCGCGAGTTCGCCAACGCCCGTCTGGATCTCGCCCTGTGGGCGATTGTGGATCCGCTCCCGGGGCACTAGCCCCGCACGATCAGCCCGCGAGCTTCTTGAACCGAAGCCGATGTGGCTGATCGGCAGCCGTCCCCAACTCCTTGTGGCGGAACGCCTCGTAGTCCGTCACGTTGCCCTCAAAGAAGCGGACCTGGCTGTCGCCCTCAAACGCAAGGATGTGCGTGGCGATGCGGTCCAGGAACCACCGGTCGTGGCTGATG